>CAINDJ010000465.1 GCA_903847325.1 uncultured beta proteobacterium
AATCTGGCGTGCTGTCAAACGACCACGACCGGTCGCTTTCAAGCCAAATTCGCCAAATGAAACGTTCGCACCGCGAGTAGCCAGACCGGTGTTACGGCCTTTCTGCTCTTTGCGGTATTTCCTGCGTGCTGGTTGCAACATGCTTATTCTCCTTCAGGCGCCGGCGCAGCCGAGTCAGCCTTACGCGGTGCACGACCACGTCCAGCTGGACCAGGCTTACGTGCACCTTCGGGCTTATCGCCACGTGGGGCACGGCGTGGACGACGCTCTTCTTCGCGAGGCGCAGCTGTTTCAACTGGCATTTCGCCATTTGGCAGCATATCGCCCTTGTAGACCCAAACCTTGATGCCGATCACGCCATAGGTCGTGTGGGCTTCTGAGGTACCGTAATCAATATTCGCTCTGAGCGTGTGAAGTGGCACACGACCTTCGCGATACCATTCGGTACGTGCGATTTCGATACCATTCAGACGGCCTGCGCTCATGATCTTGATACCCTGAGCACCCATGCGCATTGCATTTTGCATGGCGCGCTTCATGGCACGACGGAACATGATCAGCTTTTCGAGCTGTTGCGAGATTGCATCTGCAATCAGTTGAGCATCGGTTTCAGGTTTGCGAATTTCTTCGATATTGACGTGAACAGGCACGCCCATCAAACGCTGCAAGTCTGACTTGAGGCCTTCGATGTCCTCGCCGCGTTTGCCGATCACTACACCAGGACGAGCCGAGTAGACAGTGATACGTGCATTCTTGGCTGGACGCTCGATGACGACGCGACCTACAGATGCGCTTTTCAGTTTTTTCTTCAGGTACTCACGTACGCGAATGTCGGACGCAAGCATTGCGCCGAAATCTTTGTCGTCTGCGTACCACTTTGAGCCCCAGTTGCGTGTAACCGCTAGACGGAACCCAATCGGGTGAATTTTCTGACCCATCGTTGCTCCTTAAGCGCCGACTTTCACAGTGATGTGACAAGTCTGCTTTTCGATCTGGTTACCGCGCCCTTTGGCTCGTGCGGAAAAGCGCTTCATCGACTCGGCCTTGTCCACATAAATAGTGGTGACTTTGAGTTCGTCGATATCTGCACCGTCGTTGTGCTCGGCATTGGCGATCGCTGATTCAACAGCTTTCTTCAAGATGCCGGCGGCCTTCTTATTAGTGAAGGTCAGGATGTTCAATGCCTGAGCAACAGACTTGCCACGGATAAGATCCGCAACGAGTCGTGTTTTCTGGGCAGAGATATGCACCCCACGGATAATGGCTTGAGTTTCCATGGATTACCTCTTGGCCTTTTTGTCTGCAGCGTGACCTTTAAAGGTACGCGTCAGCGCAAACTCGCCGAGTTTATGTCCAACCATGTTCTCGTTAATGTACACGGGAACGTGCTGGCGACCGTTGTGAACAGCAATCGTCAGACCGATAAAGTCTGGCAAAATTGTTGAACGACGCGACCAGGTTTTGATCGGTTTCTTGCCCTTTTCTGCGATAGCAACTTCGATCTTTTTGATCAAGTGTGCATCGACGAATGGGCCCTTTTTGACTGAACGTGACATGATTCGCCCTCTTATTTACGCTTGCGGCGTTGGACGATCATATTGTTCGTCCGTTTGTTGCTACGGGTCTTGTAACCCTTAGCTGGGGTACCCCATGGGCTGACTGGTTCGCCGCCTTCGCCGGTACGACCTTCACCACCACCATGTGGGTGATCAACCGGGTTCATTGCGACACCACGCACCGTGGGACGAATACCGCGCCAACGCATTGCACCGGCCTTACCAATCTGGCGCAGGCTGTGCTCTTCGTTGCCGACTTCACCGATGGTTGCACGGCACTCGATGTGCACGCGACGAACTTCACCTGAGCGCAGGCGAACCTGAGCGTAAGTGCCTTCGCGAGCTAGCAAGACCGCTGATGCACCAGCTGAACGCGCCATTTGCGCGCCTTTACCAGGCAACATTTCGATACAGTGAATCGTCGTACCAACGGGGATATTGCGGATAGGCAAAGTATTGCCTGCGCGGATGGGGGCTTCTACACCCGACAACAGCGTTGTACCCACTTCAAGACCGCGAGGAGCGATGATGTAACGACGTTCGCCGTCTGCATAACAAAGCAATGCAATGTGTGCAGTGCGGTTAGGGTCATATTCCAGACGCTCGACCTTTGCTGGAATGCCGTCTTTATTACGACGGAAATCCACAAGGCGATAGTGCTGCTTGTGACCACCACCACGGTGGCGAATTGTGATGTGACCGTTGTTATTACGGCCAGAACCACGGATTTTCTTTTCCAGCAACGCTGCGAATGGTTCGCCTTTATGCAAAGTGGGTGTAACCACTTTAAGCATGCCACGGCGACCAGGCGAGGTTGGCTTAACTTTTAAGAGAGCCATTTAGTTCACCTCCGCCAAGTTGATTTCCTGACCGTCTTTGAGCGAAACGTAAGCTTTACGCTCGTTACGACGACGACCAACAAAACGGCCAAAGCGTTTGACTTTGCCTTTGCGATTGAGAACTTGCACTGCTTCGACCTGGACTTTAAAGAGCAGTTCGACAGCAGCCTTGATCTCAGGCTTGGTTGCGTCAGCAATGACGCGGAAAGCAACTTGATTATTTTTCTCAGCAACGAACGTGGCTTTTTCAGTCACGATCGGGGCCAGGATGATTTGCATTAGACGATGATCGTTCATGCCAGCATCTCCTCGAGTTGAGCGATTGCCGTCTTAGTGATCAGCACTTTTTTGTAGTGGATCAGTGAAAGCGGATCGGCGTAACGCGGTTCGACAATTGCAACAT
>CAINDJ010000466.1 GCA_903847325.1 uncultured beta proteobacterium
TCAGATCTCAACAAATGAATTGGTCGAACAGATTATTAAGCTCGCCAAGAAGGGAACCTCTCCCTCTCAGGTAGGTGTCATCCTCAGAGACAACTACGGAATCCCCCAAGTCAAGGGAGTCACTGGAAACAAGATCCTCAGAATCTTGAAGAAGAACGGCCTCGCTCCAGAGATCCCAGAAGACCTTTACCACCTCATCAAGAAGGCAGTGAACGTTAGAAAGCACTTGGAGAGAAACAGAAAGGATAAGGACGGCAAATTCAGACTTATCCTCGTCGAGAGCAGAATCCACAGACTCGCTCGCTACTACCGCTCCACCAAGCAACTTCCACCCACCTGGAAGTACGAGTCCAAGAAAGCTGATGCCCTCGTCTCGTGAGCACGTCTGCTTCTGCCCTGGTTGTTGGCTTTGAGGCGCCTCTGAATGCGTCCCAACTTGCTTGAGGCCTTCGGGGTTAGCCTCAAACTTGAAGGGAACACATATTCAAGGAGTCTCACTTTCATTGTTAAGATCTATTAAAACGCACTACTCTTTCTCTCTTCTGTATCTTCTTGTATTCGGCCTGATTGGCGCCGGTCTCTGACTCTTTCCCTCCTCTCTCAAAATCTTTATTTTTTATATATTTAAGATGCCATCCATAACTAACTACATATTAAGTTTAATTATCGGGGTTTTGGGGTTTTGGGGTTTTGGGGTTTTCAAGACACGGTTAAAAAAGTATAGATGGATATTCAACACAGACAAACAGAGGGTGTTTTGCCTTTCACGGGTAAAGCGCCGTTCTCCCAGATCACTGGAGGAATTTTTGTTTGTGCGAAAAATGGTTCTGATATCGGGGCTCTGCTTAAGCAAATTGAGACATTAGTCGTGCACTTGCATGCCCAAGCTTACCTGAATATCCATCCTTTACCTGATACACCTGAGCCCGGCGTGCATATTACCGCCTCACATCAACTCTCTGTCATGACCCCGCATGCTGACACCACGGGTATTGCCACGTGTTTAGGCCTCAATGGACTCGAATGCTCAGCAGACCTTGAGCTCGAAATTATCCTTGCTATGGCTTGCAGTCCCGTTGTGTTTGAGTACCCAAGTCGTGAGGAATTAGTTTCCGCAATTCGTGTGCGGCGTAATGCTGCACTAGCGGCCTATCAGGCGGAGTTGAATTTCGATACCGAAGGTCTCGAGCGACCGCGTCATTATTGGAATTACCATCCTGATACAAGCTTTACTCTGCTGCCTGGTGTCTCGCTGATCGATGCCTTGATCGAGACGACACAACCAGCACTGTCAGGACATGTTTATTCGTTTTCGTGTTTTAGAGCATCCGAATATATATTGACCCTGGCACTTGCTCTTGAGTTACGCGACTGCCATCCTGCTTTGCATCGTCAAATTGAGGCGCGCTGGTCCAAACAAGCCATCATGGGTACAGAATTCCAATCGGTTTTTTTGCGTGAATACGGCTCGGTTTCAGTACCAATTGCGCCGCGTTTTTACGTACCGGGTGAGCGTGTGTGGTTTAAAAATCCTGATGAGCCGTCCTCGAATGTCAAGGGCTACGAAGGTTCATGGCTCTACTATCTGGGTAGTGGCTTGTTTAATAATTTTTGGGATCGTAAAAATCCCTACACAATTGTTAGTAAGTGCCTCGAAATTTATCACTGGCGTAATGGTTTGATGCGCACCGCGCAGGGCGAGCTCGCAATGGATGAGTCTGTTGTAGCAAAACGTGTGGCGCAATCGTCAGGTAATGCTCAGGAAATCGAGAGGATTTTGGCGCAAATGCTGCGATACCGGGATCCCTATGGTGTCTATGCGCAGGGTGGTTGTATCGACACCACCCGGGAGTCTTTCAGGTTGATTCATCCTCAGAGTACGGATATTCATATTCCTGTATCAAATATTCAGCGTTAATTCCTACAAAACAAATTATTTAAAAAGAAAAACTTAGTTATTTTATAGTATTGCAAGCGGTTGCAAGCATAGGCCTGTTTGCGGCAAAATCCACAAATAATCATTTATTAAATATTCACGGAGATTAAACATGGCTGTTCGATATTTAAAACGCGGCAAAGATGCTGCTGCAGTCGCTGAGGCCGATGCCAAAGTCCGGGCTACCGTTGAGTCGTTGTTAGCTGATATTGAAAAACGTGGCGATCAGGCCGTTCGCGAAATGTCTGCTAAGTTTGATAAGTGGGAACCCAGCGAGTTCCGCCTGAGTCAGGCTGATATTGAAAAGGCCGTCAAACAGCTCTCAGCTCGAGAAATCGAAGACATTAAATTCGCACAGACACAGATCCGTCGCTTTGCGCAAGTCCAGCGAGCGTCGATGAAAGATGTTGAAGTAGAAACAATGCCAGGCGTCGTGCTTGGACATAAGCATGTACCGGTCAGTGCTGTCGGTTGTTATGTGCCGGGTGGCAAGTATCCGATGATCGCCTCGGCGCATATGAGTGTGCTGACAGCGAAAGTCGCTGGCGTCAAACGGATTGTCGCGACCGCGCCACCATTTCAAGGATCTCCACATCCAGCGATTGTCACGGCGATGCACTTTGCCGGCGCTGATGAAATCTTGGTTCTTGGCGGTATTCAGGCAGTGGGTGCGATGGCGATTGGCACGCAATCAATCGCGCCCGTTGATATGCTGGTCGGTCCTGGCAATATGTTTGTAGCTGAAGCTAAGCGCCAGTTGTTTGGACGTGTCGGGATTGATTTGTTTGCTGGTCCAACTGAGACGCTGGTCATTGCGGATGACTCCGTTGATGCGGAAATGTGCGCGGTTGATTTGCTGGGACAAGCTGAACACGGCCCAACCTCGCCGGCTATTCTGTTGACTAACAGCGAGGCGCTCGCTCGCGCCACGCTCGCAGAAGTTGAGCGCCAGTTAGCTATCTTGCCTACTGCTGAAATTGCACGTGTCTCCTGGGCTGAGCATGGTGAAGTCATTGTTTGCGATACGATCGACGAGATGATTGCCGTAGCTGACGAGTTGGCTTTTGAACACGTACAGGTACTGACCAGCGACCCAGATGTATTTCTTAATCGCTTGCAAAACTACGGCGCGCTGTTCCTGGGGCCTCGCACCAACGTCAGTTTTGGAGACAAGGTGATCGGTACCAACCATACGCTGCCGACAAAACGCAGCGCGCGTTTCACGGGCGGTTTGTGGGTCGGTAAGTTTCTCAAGACCTGCACCTATCAGCGTGTCACAACGGATGCGGCTTCAGCGTTGATTGGCGAATATTGTTCGCGTTTGTGTCACATGGAAAATTTTGCCGGACACGGCGAGCAAGCGAATTTGCGTGTGCGTCGTTATGGTGATCGCGCTGAAGTGCCCTGGTACGAACCTGTTCCTGCCCTTAAATAATGCGACTCATTCGTGCGCATACGTAAATTAATTATGCGCATGAATAAACCTCAGACATCCAAAATATAAAGAGTGCGAGGAGACAAACTAATGACTAAGCTCAAAATGCTCATGTTGCTGTTCGTGAGCGTGTTGTGTATGCCTGCATATGCACAGGACCTATACCCAAACAAACCGATTAAGTTTGTTGTCCCGTATCCGGCAGGTGGCGTGAGTGATAACTCAAGCCGTGCGATTGCTGATCGACTTGGACGCGAGTTAGGCCAGACCATGATTATCGAAAACAAGGCAGGGGCTGCTTCAACCTTGTCCAGTAATTATGTTGCGCGCGCAGCTCCTGACGGGTATACGATTTACGCCGCACCGGTTTCGATTGTGATTAACCCGGTCTTGCAGGAAAAAGTTGAGTACGATGCGCAAAAGGATTTTGCGCCGATTTCGATGATGATTACTTCCGCTTTTGTACTCCAGGCGAATTTGGATCTCAAAGTTAAAGACCTCAAAGAGTTATTGGCCTTGATTCGTGCGAATCCTGACAAGTATGCCATTGGCACCTCGGGGATGGGTTCAATTAACCATTTGGCTGCAGAGTATTTCATCAAGAACTTTGGCCTGAAAATGGCGGTGATTCATTACAAGGGTGGGGCGCCCGCAGCAACCGACCTGATTGGGGGACGGATTCATATGATGTTTTCTGCCACCAACGAAGCCTTACCTCTGGTCAATGCAGGGCGCACTCAAGCGATCGCGGTTTCCACTAGCAAGCGGATCAGTAGCATGCCGGACTTGCCAACGATTGACGAGGCCTCCGGTACGAAAGGCTTTGATGCGGTGTTCTGGCTAGCCTTACTGGCTCCGGCTAAAACTCCGGAGCCAGTCCTCAGGCGCCTGGAGTCTGCGATGCAGGTGGTTGGTGCCGATCAGGCCTTGCGAGACGACCTGGCTAAAAAGGGCGTTGATCTGCATGTGTCGACACCAGCAGAGGTCCAATCCTATATGCAGCGCGATGGCGCTAAATGGGGACAAATTATTCGCGAACTCGGAATCAAAGAGTAATCGTACAATCAGTGTATCTTTGACAGACGGATCGATACGATGTCTGACGTTATTGCACTGATTTTTGATTTTGACGATACCCTGGCTCCTGACAGCACCTCTGGCTTTCTGGAAAGCATTGGCGTCGATACGCAGCAGTTCTGGACCAAACGTGTCGACCCGCTATTGCACGAGGATTGGGACCCTGTGCCCGCTTACTTGCACGAGATGATCCAATTGTCGCGTGAGCGTGGTGACTCGCCCATCACGCAAGAAAAACTCCAGCAGTGGGGGGCCTCATTACCCTTGCACGCGGGGGTCGATACTTTATTTTCCCGTCTGCGCGAGCAGGTCAGGAAAGTACACCCACAGGTTCAACTCGAGTTTTATCTGATTTCCAGTGGCATTGGGGATGTCGTGCGACATACCCGCATTGCACATGAGTTCACAGGGATCTGGGCCTCTGAATTCATTTACGACGAACAGGGCTCGATTACATTTCCTCGCCGCATTGTCAGTTTTACCGATAAGACGCGTTACCTCTTTCATATCCAAAAAGGGATCGTTGGCCCGTCTTATGTCGGCAAGCCCTTTGAGGTCAATCGCAAAATACCTGAGGATCGTTTACGTGTGCCATTCGATCAAATGGTCTTTGTCGGCGATGGTTATACAGACATCCCGTGTTTCTCTCTCATCCGAAGTGCGGGTGGCTTTGCATTTGGTGTCTGGGATCCAAAGCACCGTGACAAACGCAGCCGCGCATGGGGCTTTATCGAGGATGGCCGCGTGTCGAATTTGAATCAGGCGCGGTATGACGACGACGCCGAGTTATACCAATGGCTCGAGGAGGCCTTGACCAGTCTGGCAGGGCGTGTTGCACTCAAGTCACGTGTATACCGTGGCTGATTTAGCTGTATCAGACGTGGATGCAACGCTGCATGAACAAGACCTGCTGTGCATGGCGTTCGCACTTGAGCAAGCCGCTCTTGCCGAGGCGCTTGGTGAGGTGCCTGTCGGCGCAGTCGTGGTCGATGCTGCTGGAAAGATAGTGGCGACTGGTTTTAACCGCACGATTACAGATCATGATCCTACCGCGCATGCAGAGGTCATCGCGTTAAGAAATGCCGCTCAGCTCGCACAAAATTATCGACTGCCTGGATATTCACTGTATGTGACTCTTGAACCCTGTGCGATGTGCATGGGCGCCATGATGCATGCCCGGCTCGCACGCGTTGTATTTGGTGCGCATGACCCAAAGACAGGCGTCTGTGGCAGCGTACTGGATCTGCCAGGACAAACACAACTAAATCATCAAACAACGGTTACGGGTGGCATACATGCCGATGCCTGTGGCCATGTCTTGCGCCAGTTCTTTAAAAAACGGCGCAGTAAGGAAACATAATATGTCTGACAAAAAACCTTATGGCATGCCTGATGCCAGCGGTATTTACATCTTTTCACCCTCCAGTGCTGTCGCCGACCCGCTGATGCTTGAACGTGCCACAACGCAATTAACGACCATGGGATTCAAAGTCGCGGTCGATCGCACTGCACTCGCGCGTCATCAGCGCTTTGCCGGCACGGATACGCAACGACTCGCCGCATTTTCACGCGCGATCAAACAAAAATTACCCATCGTGATGGCGACACGTGGCGGCTATGGCATCACGCGATTGTTGCCACAACTTGACTGGAAAGCGATTGCTGAATCCGGAAAACGTTTTGTCGGTCAAAGTGATTTCACGGCTTTTAATCTTGCTCTGCTGGCGCAGACGGGCATGGTGAGCTATGCAGGGCCGACTGCGTGTTTTGATTTCGGTGCAAAAAAACCTGAAATCCTAACCACCGAAATTTTTGGCGAGTCGATGCGCGGCGAACTTGAAATCCTAAGTTTCGAGACGCAAGATGCAGACCCCGTTGACTGTCGTGGCGTGCTGTGGGGAGGCAATCTCGCCATGGTGACGGCACTGATCGGCACGCCCTATATGCCTAAAATCAAAGGCGGGATTTTATTTGTAGAGGATGTGGGTGAGCATCCTTATCGCATTGAACGCATGCTTAATCAGCTTGCTCAGTCAGGTATTCTGGGTAAGCAGAAAGCCTTGCTGCTCGGTGGCTTTACCGAATACAAACTGGCTCCCCATGACCTGGGCTATGACTTAAAGTCCGTCATTACGTATATCCGTAAAACGGTTGGCATACCTGTGATTACAGGATTGCCCTATGGTCATACTGCGATGAAAGCGACATTACCGATTGGTGCAAAGATCGGATTGGCGACTGAAAAAGGTTTGGCGCATCTGGTGCTTGATGAGCATGAGCATTGATTTTTTTGATGCGGCTTTAAAAAACGGGTATCTTTTGTAAAAGATACCCGTTTGTCAGTGATGTGATCCGTTTAAACAACAGCCATCATTACTTTAGTGGCTACCGCCCAAATAAGCAGCTTTCACAGCCGGATCATTCATCAGTTTATCGGCAGGGCCATGCGCGGTAATACGGCCGTTTTCCAGCACATATCCGTAATCCGCCACATTGAGCGCTGCCGCAGCAAATTGCTCCACTAACAGCATGGTGATGCCTTCGGATTTCAGACGCGCAATAATCCTGAATACCTCATCCACTAAAATCGGTGCCAGACCCATCGACGGCTCATCGAGCAAAATGATTTCAGGGTTAAGCATGATCGCGCGCGCCATGGCGAGCATTTGCTGCTCACCGCCCGACAACGTGCCCGCCAACTGATTGCGACGCTCTTTCAGACGAGGGAATAATTCCATTGCACGTTCTAGATCGTTTTTGACATCGCCTTTTGGACGACTCCCTGTCATGCGGGGAAAGGCTCCCAGCACCAGGTTGTCACTAACCGACATCGTCGAAAATACACGTCGACCTTCGGGTGAGTGCGCGAGTCCGAGACGAGCAATTTTGTAGGAGTCGAAACCATCAATTTTGGTGGTGCCGAGGGAAATATCACCGGCAGTTGGTTTGATCATGCCCGTAACTGCTCGCATCGTGGTGGTTTTACCCGCACCATTCGAGCCAATCAAGGTCACAACTTGTCCTTTAGGCACATCAATGCTGATGCCATGCAGAACTTTAACTTTGCCATATCCGGCTTCGAGATTTTTGATCGATAACATGTTTTTCCTGATCTTCTCTGAAAGTTAAGCGGCAGAGCCGCCCAGATAGGCTTCGATGACCTTCTCGTCAGCCTGAACCTCTGCGGGTTTGCCTTCAGCAATTTTCTGACCAAAGTCGAGCACAGACACTTTGTCACATGCGGCCATCACAACATCCATGTGGTGTTCGATCAGGATGATAGTGATGCCATGTTCGCGGATCTTTTGAATGATGACCAGCAGATCTTTTATGTCTGGTGCAGTCAGTCCGGCAGCCGGCTCATCAAGCAGTAGCAAGTTAGGATCGAGTGCCAGTGCGCGGGCGATTTCTAACACACGCTGTTTACCGTAGGGTAGGTTGCGCGCCTCTTCGTTGGCGAGTGACTCCAGACCTACAAACTGCAGCAGACCCATGGCACGCGCACGCGCCTCGGATTCTTCCTTGGTATAGCGCGGTAAGTGCAGGGCAACGTCAAGCAAATTGGAGTCAAAGGTGTGATGCAAGCCAACCAGGATGTTTTCCAGTGCCGTCATTTCACCGAACAGCTGGACGTTCTGGAATGTCCGTGCAATGCCAGAGAGTGCGATCTCAGAAGACGTTTTACCTACAACGCTGTTGCTGGCATACACCACATCTCCGGCCGTGGGGACGTAAATACCGGTCAGGACGTTCATCATGGTGCTCTTGCCTGAGCCGTTCGGACCGATCAGACCATGAATGGTGCCACGCTCGATTGTCAGGTCAACCTGGTTAAGCGCTTTTAAGCCACCGAACTGCATCAAAACCGATTTCACGCTGAGCAGCGTTCCACCTTTTGAGGTATCCGATGCGGCACTGATGACATCTTTGCCGGTCGGCTTGATCTCGAGCAATGCCTCGGCGTCGCGTGCAGCTTGCGCGGATTTACCTGTTAGTGATGCATAGTAATTCCGTACAAATCCAACGATACCGTCTTGGAGGTAATAGACCACAAGCAGGATCATGAAACCGAAAATCGTCAGGCGCCAGTCAGTGATGTTTTCAAGCCAGAACGAAAAAGCAGCCAAGCCCACAATGCCCGCAAGCGGGATCGAGATCTTGCGAACAGTTGTCAGTTTTTTGCTCAGTGAAATTGCAGCCAGTACGATGAATAAGACCGCGAGAGCAACCGCCACCATACGGAACAATTGAATATCGTCGAGCAGCTTAGGCAGCATGACGATAATAAATGAGCCGAGAATTGCACCGATACGTGATTTGCGGCCACCCATGATGACAGCAAGCAAGAACAGCACGCTCAGCTCGATCACATAGGTATTCGGGGAAATGTATTGTTCTGAATACGCATACATACAACCCGCCAGGCCAGCAAAACCAGCGCTGATAATGAAGGCATACACTTTATAGCGATAAACCGATACGCCCATGCAATCACACGCAACGGGGCTGTCTCGTAACGCCTCAAAAGCACGTCCCAGATGGGATTTAAGAATGCGATGCACGATCAGCAAACTCAGCAGCATGAGCACACAAACAATCCAGTAGTACTCGTCCTCGGTTGTGACGTGACCAAAAAAAGCTGGCTTTGGGATTTTGATGCCGACCGGGCCTTCAGTCAAAAAGCTCATCTCGTTGATAAGAATTTGAATGATGGTTCCAAAGGCGAGGGTGACCATGGCCAGATAGGGGCCGATCACTTTGAGTGCAGGTAGCGCAAGCAAACCACCAAACAGTGCGGTGATGGTAATTGCAGCAGGAACGGTGATCCAGAAAGGCATGCCAAGCTTCATAAACAGCACACCGGCCACATACGAGCCGATGCCGAATAAGCCAGCGTGACCGAGTGAAACCTGTCCCGTGTAGCCTACAACGATATCCAGACCAAACAGCAACACTGCATAAATCAGGATTGTTTCAACCAGATGGATGTAATAGGGATTGCTGACAACCAGCGGGAAGCCAAACAGCGCGACAATTGCCGCGACGAGTAATAGGTATTTAATTTTCATGTGATCAGACCTTCTTGATCGCGGTTTTGCCAAACAGTCCGGACGGCTTGATGGCCAGGACGAGCAGTAACAGAATCAGGCCGGGTACATCTTTGTATCCCGTCGAAATGTAAAAACCGGTGGTTGTTTCAGCAATACCTAAAATCAATCCTCCAACAACGATTCCCATGCCGCTTGATAAGCCACCAATAATTGCTACAGCAAAGGCTTTGAGGCCTAGCGCTGCACCCATCGTCGCACCGGTCAGCGTGAGCGGTGCAATCAAGACTCCAGCAAAGGCGGCCGTGAGCGAAGACAATGCGTAGGAGAATGTAATCACCAGACCGGTATTAATACCCATTAGTCCTGCCGCATCACGATCGTTTGATGTCGCGACAACAGCTTTACCGTAAATGCTTTTGCGGTTAAATAACTCAACCAGCAGCATCATGGCAAGCGCGCCGCAGACAACCACAATTTCCATCGGCAGCACATTGGCACCAAGGAATTTGATTGGGTCATCATCAATAGGTGAGGGGAATTTCATGTCGTCACGACCCCAGAGGTTTTCTGCGACGTTTTTGAAAATAATGCCTAGTGCGATCGTGGACATGATCCAGCCGAATTCGGA
>CAINDJ010000467.1 GCA_903847325.1 uncultured beta proteobacterium
GCTGAGGGCACTTTCATGAACTGGTAAATCTATACTATTTTTCCGCGTCCATGCGCTCTGAGGGACAATCCAAACGCAGCGGTACTCTTACCTTTGCCATCGCCGGTATTAATAATGATTAAGCCGCGACGCTCTCCCTCAGGCTGCTCATAGGGTTTTTCTGTGCGAGGTGTTTGGATTTCCATAATGATGCTCTAAAAAATTTCGATTTAAACCGGCAAGACAACCAGACGATTTTTAAAAGGATGAATTTCAATTCTATTTTGAAAAACCTGTTCAATTTTTCGATGTGTATTGGCCTCGTCACTCGTTCCTTGAAAATACACGGAACCCTCATTCATCACCACGATCTCCTCTGCACACAAAGCAAACGCGATCTCATGCAGAACGGTCACTACCGTTTTTCCATTAGCAACGAGCGCTTTGATTAAATATAAACAATCAGATTGATGCGGAGGATCCAGGTTAGTGAGTGGCTCATCCATCAACAAAATATCAGCGTCCACTGCGAGTGCTCTGGCAATAAAGACCCGCTGCTGCTCACCACCAGATAACTGTCCGACGGAGCGATCTTTCCATTCGTAAACGTGCATGGTCTCAAGCGCTTGACGCACAATCGAATGATCCATTTCCGAAGGTGCTTCGAACCACAAAACATGCGGTAATCTGCCGAGCATCACCAGATCATAGACAGACATCTCACCCTGCACGGGTTCATTCTGTCCTAGCCACGCAATACGCCTGGCTCTGATAGCAGGAGATATTTGAGATAAAGGATCCTCATCCAGTTGTACATGCGTAGCATCGCCCTGGAGACCAGCGCATACGCGCAACAATGTGGATTTACCTGCACCGTTAGGTCCGATGATTGACGTCCACTTGCCCTTAGCAATATCCAATGTCACGTTATTTAACGCAACAAGTTCGGCATGCCTGACTGTTGAGGACTTAATCTGGATAGCACATATATTCTGCAGATCCGAGGTCATTAAAATGCCCCCTTTGTGCGACCGCGATACATCAACCAGAATAAATATCCACCGCCAAGGACTGCAGTGAGTACGCCGACCGGGAGCTCTTGAGGTGCGATGACTACGCGCGCCAGGATATCGGCAGCTAATAGCAGGCCAGCCCCTGCAAGCGACGATAAAAATATAAGCCACGCATGATTCACACGTACCAGCGAACGTACAAGATGTGGTGCAACCAAGCCCACAAAAGCAATCAAACCAACCTGTGCAACCGCAGCACCCGTCGTCAGAGACATCACAGCGATCAGGGAGATACGGGCGGATTTCAAGTCCAGCCCAAGACTTTGTGCCGTCGCCTCACCAAGTATCAAACCATCGAGCACACGGCTCATTGCAACAGATACCAAAAGACCAACGACCAGCACAATCGCCATGACTAGGCAGGCATTCCAACTGACAAAGCTTGTCGAGCCCAACAAAAAAGCCTGCATCGCTTGAAGGATATCAGGTGAACTTAACGCGACTAAAGAGCTTAGCGCACCAAAAATCACAGCTACGATGACGCCAGACAACAAAAGTCGTAGGGAGTTTTGTACACCGCCGGCGAGCAGTAATGTCAGGAGCACAGCAGTGATTGCTCCCATAAAGGCTGCGCCTGTGAGCCCAACGCGAAGCAAGAACAAGCTCGCAAAAGGGCTACCCCCAACAAACATCAAACTCAATGCAACAAAAAACGAAGCACCAGAAGCACTGCCAAGCAAATAAGGGTCTGCAAGCGGATTTCTAAACAGGCCTTGCGCGATAGCACCTGTCATGCCAAGCAAAGCGCCCGCAAGCATCGCGCCAAGCGATCTCGGCATCCTGACCATCCAGACAATCTGACTAGAAGCAGGGTCGGCAAACATACCCGTCACCGCATCAAAACCAGCACTACCGACACTGATACCCAAAAAAAGCAAGATACATAATAAGCAAACAAGCAAGCCAGTGATGAATGGATAGCGATAAGGAATAATGTTTTTATGATTACTCATTATTGACTCGCTAGCCCAATAGGCGAGGCGTAGCCATACTTAGCCAGGCACAATGCGATTGCTCGAGCACCCTCTGCAAGTCTTGGGCCCGCCCTCACAATCACATCAGACTCTTGTTCTGTAAAGTTACAGACACGTCCTTCCCGGACAGCTTTCAGTCCAGCCCAGCCCGGGCGATCACTCAGGTTAAGTGTGTTTTTATCACTCAGCATGATGACATCAGGATTGGACCTGACAACTAGTTCTGGATTAATTTTTGGAAAAGCTCCCAAATTAGCAGGAATGATATTTTCTACGCCTAGACGCTCTAGCGTTTCTCCAATAAATGAGTCTGGCCCTGCGGCATAAGGCGCGCTACTCACCTCAAAATAAACTTTTAACTTCGGTTGAACGACTGGCAATGCGCGGGTGAGCGTCTCAACCTCAGCATTCACTTTTAACCATAAGTTTTCTGCCTGCGCTTGCGGCACATTCAGAATAACGGCTAATTTTTCTAAAACACGCTGCATATCCTGATACTTTCTGGCTTCGATGGAAAACACCTTTAAACCAAGAGACTTCAAATGCTCTGCCGCTCTGGGCGACATCCCCATCAGAATCAAATCAGGTTTTAGCGCGATAATTTTTTCGATATTTGGCTGCAAACCTGACCCAAGTGTCCTAAGTGATTCAACAGACAGCGGATAATTCGAAAACGAATCCACCCCCACTAGTCGCTCGCATTGCCCAAGCATACAAACCGACTCTGTAATTGAAGGTAATAAGCTGACAACTCTTTGGGGAGACTGATTAAACTGCACGAGAACGCCTCTGTCATCTACGAGCTCAAAGCCCATGACAGAGGTAGCAAATAAAATTCCTAATAGAATCAGAATTAATTGCACAACGTTCTCGTTAATTAAAAATAAAATTCCTTACTGCAATGCATACCTCACACCTGCGAAGACGTTGGAACCAGGTGTGTTGTATCCATAGGCCAGTTGGTAAGAGGAGTTAAAAATATTATTCCAACGCGCAAATACACTCCAGTTATTATTAAACGCATAGCTTGCATATAAATTCATTAATGCAAAACCGCTCATTTCTTGAGTGTTCGCTGCATTTCCCCAGCGTGTGCTAGTCAGCGTTACGTTCGTCCCCACATTGACCGGGCCTGTCTTGTAGTCAGCACCAAAATTAAATACGTTTTTCGCTCGACCTGGCAATTGATTCCCTGTCTCCAAATCGACAGCATTCATCAAATCATATGAACCTTGCAGAGTCACTTTATCAATGATCGTATTCATGCCAAGGGAGATACCGCTAATTTCGGTTTTAGCGTAATTAGTCGGGCAATATCCACTTGACTGATTTGAGCACATCAATGGAACAATCAGGTTATCGATTTTGTTGTCGTAGCCAACCAGATGGATCCCATAATTTCGAGTTTCGTAATGAAGTCCGACTTCCATATTCCGGTTTGTTTCGGGCTGTAAATTCACATTGCCATAACCTGGGTAATACAAATCATTAAAGCTTGGCGCACGAAAACCCGTCCCGTAGTTCACATTAAAACGAAACTCTTCGGTAAAGAAATATCCATACGCCAAGCTACCTGTCGTCTGAGAACCATAGCCGGATATATTGTCATTACGCAGCGCAGCGGTTGCGAGATTAGCGCCACGCTTGAGTTGATAGGTCGCAGCAACTGAATCAAAGGTTCTGGACTGATCAACGGTCACAGAAGTGGGTAGGCCTGAATTCGCAGGCGAAAGCGTGGCACTCACGTATTGATTACGTCTCTCAGCCTGAGCGGGCGTCACCCGCACCGTTCCCCCTCGCCAACCGACCTGTCGCAGGTAGCCTGCCTGCCACTTCAACAGCCACGTCAGAATATCGTAGTACCCGCCGTGCATCATCCTACCCCATCAATTGGCTCTGCTGCCGGGTCAATCGCAATCGGAATCTTCGCGTGTACCGTCACTCCGTTCGTCCGATAGATCGTGAGGTAGCCGGGAAAATCCACCGTATTGGCTTTGACCACACCGGCCAGAATTAGGGTTACTAGTGAATGGGCCGATGCCGTTATCTCGGTGTTGGCTATGTCGCGTCCGAGAATTGAGTCGGCAATAGCAATAGCTGTCGGGGGCGTTATGCCTACAAGTTGTGTGTCTAGGTTTGCTGTGGCCAGCCCAACCGCTCCCCGTGTTCCGGCGGCGTCGAGCGGATTGTTGTGACCCGCCGCCGTAGCCGCGTTTCCCTGTGCCGTGACGGCATTGGGCGAGTCGGCGGCGTTGGTCGCAATCAAGTCCGTCTTGGCCGCCACCGTGCCGCCATTGGCCGGCGTGCCGAGCCGCGTCAGCAGATAGCCCAGGTTGGTCCGATCAGTCGCAGTGAAGTCCACGGCGATAACATTGGTGAGTTGCGTCGAACCGACCCACCGCCGTAGTTTGCTGTTTACCGTGCCCGTCACGTTCCAATCCAGCGTGTCGGGGCTGTCCGTCGCGGTGTTTGTGTAGGGCACAACGTACTCGCCAGTGGCGGGATTCGTCCAAGAGCCGAGCCGGCCGGAGAGGTCCACTGACGCTTGATTGATGAGCGTGATTGCTGGGTTGCCGCTGTCCAGATTCTTTGGCGAGCCGGTTTCGTCGTTGAAGATGACGCGAATGTGGACGATGTTGCTGCTACTGGCCGGCAGTTCCAAGGCGGCCGGGATGTTCGTGCCGATGAACGTGTTGTTTTGGATGTTGGCAATGGCGCTGGCAATCGTTCCCTGATTCGCGGCCGTGGCGTCACCGATGGTTGGCTTGGTGCTCACGTCGGCCGACCAGTCGA
>CAINDJ010000468.1 GCA_903847325.1 uncultured beta proteobacterium
ACAGACAGGCGTTCAGTCTCGCACACCCATATGTCACCGGTGTCTGCGCTGCGACTTAAGCCGAGACGGGTTGAATACACCCCCGCGCATGAATTAGGGATAACGATAGTTAAAAAATATATAAAAAGACTATTGCCCCGATAGGCTCAACCTACTAGAATTGGTGTCAGTTCAATATAAAAACACAACATGTAGTAGCTGAGATAGGCGATTGCGGTGCCATTTGCATCGGCAGTTTGCCCACAGATCTCGCTAAAACTGTTCTAAACCGTACATCTTGCGTGGCCAGTCGCCGCGCTCAATTTGCAGGAGCACCCTAATGCAAACTACCACCAGCACTGTGTCCAGATCCGACGCGGTCCCCCATTTCGCGCAAACAGATGCCCCGATTACTGAGGCGATCTGGAGCCAATATCACATCATTCGCCGCAACGGTTCAGTTGTCAGCTTTGAGCCGAGCAAGATTGGCATCGCGATGACAAAGGCCTTTCTGGCTGTAAATGGCGGTCAGGGTGCAGCATCGGCGCGCGTGCGAGAATTAGTCGAGTTGCTGACACGCCAGGTCGTCACGGCGCTGGTCCGCAGTCGCCCCAACGGTGGCACCTTTCACATTGAGGACGTTCAGGACGCAGTCGAGCTCTCACTGATGCGCTCAGGCGAACATGATGTCGCACGTTCTTACGTGCTGTATCGCGAGCGCCGCTCACAGGAGCGCGCCCAAGCCAATGTTGATCAGGCCCCTGTCGCTGCTTCGACTATGCACGTTACCGACAATGGCATCCGTAAACCTCTCGATCTGGCCAAGCTTCAAGCCACGATTGAATCAGCAGGTTTTGGACTGGGTGATTTTGTCGATACCGTTTCCATCCAGAAAGAAACTCTGAAAAACCTGTACGACGGCGTTCCGATCGAAGAAGTCTACAAATCCGCAATTCTGGCCGCGCGCCAGATGGTCGAAAACGATCCTGCCTACACGAAAGTCACGGCACGGTTGTTACTGCATACGATCCGCAAAGAAGTTCTGGGCGAAGAAGTCTCGCAAGAAGACATGAACACCCGTTACGCAACCTATTTCCCTACCTTTATCAAGCGTGGTGTGGAGGGTGGCCTGCTCAACTCGGAGCTCTCTCGCTACGATTTGCCGCGCCTGGCTGCCGCACTCGATGCGAGTCGCGACCTGCAGTTCGACTATCTCGGACTCCAGACTCTGTATGACCGCTATTTCCTGCATCTGCGCGGCCAGCGTATTGAGCTGCCACAGGTGTTTTTCATGCGTGTTGCCATGGGACTGGCCATCGCCGAGATTGATCGCGAAGCACGTGCCATCGAGTTCTATCAAATCCTGTCGTCCTTCGACTTCATGAGCTCAACGCCCACGCTATTCAATGCAGGCACCCTGCACTCGCAGCTTTCATCCTGCTACCTGTCAACGGTTTCCGACAATCTGGATGGCATTTACGAGGCGATTAAAGACAATGCGCTGCTGGCCAAGTATGCCGGCGGCCTGGGTAACGACTGGACACCCGTTCGTGCAATGCGCAGCCATATCAAGGGCACGAATGGCGAAAGCCAGGGCGTCGTGCCTTTCCTGAAAGTCGTCAATGATACTGCCGTGGCTGTGAATCAGGGTGGCAAACGCAAGGGTGCGGTCTGCTGTTACCTCGAATCCTGGCACCTCGATATCGAAGAATTCCTGGACCTGCGCAAGAACACGGGTGACGAGCGTCGCCGTACACACGACATGAATACCGCGAACTGGATTCCTGATCTGTTCATGAAACGCGTGATCGAAGGCGGCGACTGGACGTTGTTCTCGCCTTCAGACTGCCCGGACCTGCATGAAAAAGTCGGCGAAGCCTTCGAGATCGCCTACACGGGATACGAAGCAAAAACAGAACGTGGCGAACTAACACTTTTCAAGAAAATGCCCGCCATGAATCTGTGGCGCAAGATGCTGTCGATGCTGTTTGAAACCGGACACCCATGGATCACGTTCAAAGATCCTTGCAACATCCGCTCACCCCAGCAACACGTTGGTGTGGTGCACAGCTCGAACCTTTGCACCGAAATCACGCTCAATACCAACGAATCTGAAATCGCCGTCTGCAACCTGGGCTCCGTCAATCTGCTCGCACACCTCAAGCAAAACGCTGATGGCTCGCATGTACTCGACCAGGACAAGCTGCAGCGCACGATCAAGATCGCGATGCGCATGCTCGACAACGTGATTGATATCAATTACTACGCTGTCGACAAAGCACGCAACTCCAACGTACGTCATCGTCCAGTCGGCATGGGCATTATGGGATTCCAGGATTGCCTGCATGTGATGCGTGTCCCTTACGCCTCACAAGAGGCCATCGAGTTCTCAGACAGATCAATGGAAGCCGTCTGCTATTACGCATACAGCGCATCGAGCGATCTGGCTGCAGAGCGCGGTCGCTACGCCAGTTTCGATGGTTCACTGTGGTCGCAGGGAATTCTGCCACACGACTCCGTTGCTCTGTTGCGCAAGCATCGTGGTGGTTATGTTGAAGTCGACGCGTCCATCACCCTGGATTGGGATGCGTTACGCACACGCATCAAACAACAAGGCATGCGTAATTCAAACTGTGTCGCGATTGCCCCAACCGCGACGATTTCGAATATCATTGGTGTATCTGCATGCATCGAACCAACATATCAAAACTTGTACGTTAAATCGAACCTCTCCGGCGAGTTCACTGTAGTGAATGAACATCTTGTTCGTGATCTCAAAAAACTCGGTCTCTGGGACGAAGTCATGGTCGCCGACCTGAAATACTTCGACGGCAGCCTGTCCCGTATTGATCGCGTTCCCGCAGATCTGAGAGCCCTATACGCCACCGCCTTCGAAGTAGAGCCAAGCTGGATCGTCGAATGCGCATCGCGTCGCCAGAAATGGATTGACCAAGCGCAGTCACTCAACATCTACATGGCGGGTGCTTCCGGTAAAAAGCTCGACGACACTTACAAGCTCGCGTGGTTACGCGGTCTGAAAACAACTTATTATCTGCGCACACTCGGTGCCACCAGCGCTGAAAAATCAACCGGTCGCGGCGGCGAGCTCAATGCTGTCAATGCGTCAGGCGCAAGCTCAACAAGTGGTACCTTCGCTGCAACTCAAGCAATGCCTGAACCAGAAATCCTCGGTGTTGCATGCACGATGAGGCCTGGCGACCCAGGTTTCGAAGAGTGCGAAGCCTGCCAATAACAATATCGAGAAATAAAAATGCTTACCTGGAACGACGAACCCCTTCAGCCAACTACGCCCCCAATGGGCGGAACACCTTCGCCCGCATCGCAGCCGATGCGTGGTGCGACCGGAGTCTTTGGCGACTCCGCACTCCCAACGCCCGGACTCACGCAGAAGCCGGTTGCGGCTGACCCCACTACGCGTGTGAATGCGGCCGACAAACGCATCATCAACGGCAAGACCGATGTCAACCAGCTCGTCCCTTTCAAGTACAAGTGGGCCTGGGAAAAATACATCGCTACGTGTGCCAATCACTGGATGCCACAAGAGATCAATATGTCGCGTGACATTGCTCTGTGGAAAAACCCAAATGGCCTGACGGATGACGAGCGCCGCATCATCATGCGCAATTTAGGTTTCTTTGTGACAGCAGATTCGTTGGCTGCAAACAACATTGTGCTGTGCACATATCGCCACATCACCGCACCGGAATGTCGTCAATTTTTACTGCGACAGGCCTTCGAAGAAGCCATTCATACACATGCTTATCAATACATTGTTGAAAGCCTGGACCTGGATGAGGCGGAAATTTTCAACGCTTATAACGAAGTCAAATCGATTCGTGACAAAGATGAATTTCTGATCCCTTTTATCGAAGCCATCGCAGAACCGAACTTCAAAACAGGCACGCTCGAAGCCGATCAGACGCTGCTGAAATCACTGATTGTTTTTGCCTGCC
>CAINDJ010000469.1 GCA_903847325.1 uncultured beta proteobacterium
ACCAAGATCCGATATGCCCCCATGGATGATTAAATTTATTCTGTGTAAGCTTCCGAGAAACAGGGGTAGAAAATAGTTTTTGGGAGAATTGGAAACCAAATCTATCGAGCGAAGATTGGCATACAAAATGGCATACAAAATAAAAAAGCGCCCCGAAAGGCGCTAAATCATTGGCTATCTGGCGGACAGAGGGGGATTCGAACCCCCGATACGCTATGAACGTATACACGCTTTCCAGGCGTGCGCCTTCAACCGCTCGGCCACCTGTCCGTTGCATTCGTTACGGTAATCAGTCAAAAAACCTGAAATACCTGTAAAAATGACAGCCTGCCATTCTAGCAGACTCTGGCTTTCCGTGAAAACGGTCATTCAGCCGTGATTTTCAGATCCCGAATGAGTTTTGTGTACTTTGCCGTGTCTTGCTGCAGTTTTTTAGCAAAGCTTTCAGGTGTAGAGGTCACGACCTCAACGCCAATCGCAGCCATTTTTTCACGCACCTCTGGCAATGCGACAATCTTGTTGATTTCGGCATTTAACCTGTCAGTGATGTCTTTAGGCAAACCTTTGGGACCAAAGGCACCGTACCAGACCCCTAACTCATAACCGGGCAAGGTCTCACCTACTGTCGGCGTATCCGGCAACTGAGGCGAACGTGCACTTTCTGTAACGGCTAATAATCTCAGTTTGCCGGTTTTGACATGAGGCAAGCTCTGCGTGCCCGCGCCAAACAAGACCTGAGTCTGACCGGCAACAGTGTCAAGCACTGCTGGTGCGCCACCTTTGTAAGGAATATGCGTCATTTGTACGCCAGCTGCCAGCTCAAACATCGCCGCACTAATATGATTGGTTGAACCAGATCCTGCAGAGGCGTAATTCAACTTGCCGGGATTAGCTTTAGCGTAGGCTACTAACTCGGCTACGTTATTAACCGCTAAGGCGGGGTTGACCACCAGTGTGTTTGTGACAAAAGCGACCAGCGAAATCGGTGTGAAATCCGTCTCTGAATTAAAAGGCATTTGCGCAAACAATGCGGGGTTGATCGCATGCGTGCTCATAGTGTCAATCAGCAAGGTATAGCCATCTGGCTTGGCTTTGGCAACAACGTTTGCGCCAATGTTGCCTGATGCGCCCGCTTTATTATCGACAATCACTGTCTGACCAAGAGCCCGCGTCAAATGATCCGCCAACATGCGTGCAAGGATATCGGTTGAGCCACCCGGCGACCAAGGTACGATCAATGTAATGTTGCGATCTGGCCAGGCTGCAAGACTTGGGCCCATACCAAACATCAACAAACAAAAAGAAAGCAGAATTTTTTTCAACATCATTATCGACCTACCGCATAGCCTTGCATGCCACGAGGATTCGCAGCCGCTCTCAGTAATAACCCACCATTTAAACCAGGCTCACGCGAGCAGGCGGACAAACGGCCCTCTGACCATTCGGCGCCGACTTTGACCTCGTGTCCTGCTTGGCGCAACGCCTTAATCGTTGCCTCCGGGAATCGCGACTCCATTGTGATCTGGTTATAGCGTAATGTCCGTGGCCAAAACGAAATCGGGAAATGGTCAATATGCCAGGCGGGATACTCAATCGCCTCTTGGAGATTCATCCCGTACAACGCGTGACGTAAAAAGAACTCGCAACTCCACTGATCCTGCTGATCACCACCCGGTGTACCAAACACCATGTAAGGCAGTCCGTCACGCAAGACCATCGAGGGTGACAAGGTTGTGCTGGGGCGTTTGCCAGGTTGCAATTCGGCCGGCACACCTTGATCAAACCACACCATCTGCAAGCGCGTGCCTAACGAAAAACCTAGCGACGGAATTGCTGGACTGGAGGACAACCAGCCACCTGATGGCGTGGCAGAAACCATGTTGCCTTCTGCATCAATCACGTCGATGTGGCAAGTGTCGCCAATGAAGACTTCTTTTTTAGCCCATTCACTGACGGGTGGAAGCGAGGCAAAGGTTGGCTCGCCCACACCAAAACGCGTGTCAGAAATTTTGAGCGTACGAGCAGGAGCCTCCAAGTCAGGCAATTTAACTGATCGACCTCCGGGACTACCGGGGTCGAGGAGTTTTGCACTGAGCTCACCAATACGGTCAAAACGCGCACGACCGTAGGCATCAGAAATCAGATCAGCCATCGGCACATCAGAAAACACAGGATCCGCGTACCATGCCATACGATCAGCCATGGCGAGTTTGGCCGCCTCAGCAACTGTGTGCACAAACCCAAATGAATCGGGTGCGAATTTTTCCAACCCAGCGTGCTTGAGAATAGAAAGTTGCTGCAACATCACAGGTCCCTGTGACCAGGGACCACACTTGGCGACTGTATACCGTCCAAAGTCAACTGTATAAGGCTCGTCGTAGGTCGCTTGCCATTTAGCCAGATCCGCATAACGCAGCAAGCCGGTATTGCGCTGGCCAGTCGTGTCACGCACCGCCTCATGGGTATAAAACTGGTCGATTTCTTTGGCAATAAATCCGCGATAAAACACATCCAGCGCAGCATCGATCGTACGCACGCGATCACCTGCGCCAACTAAAGCCGCCTCCTCAAGCAATCGCGTGTAAGTACTCGCGATTGCGGGACACTGAAATAATTTACCGGGCTCAGGTACCTGTCCACCGGGCAGCCATACCTCTGCTGAGCCCTTCCACTCGCTGACAAACAAACTCTGAACTGCGAGGATGGCTTGAACGGTACGCGGCAACATCACAAACCCATCGCGCGCGTAAGCAATCGCAGGGGCCATCACCTCGGCGAGTGTCATCGTGCCGTAATCACGCAGCATCGTGAGCCATGCACCAAAGGCACCTGGCACCGTGGCGGGTAGCAAGCCAATACCCGGCACGAGCTCCATGCCGCGTTCTTTAAAATATTCGCAAGTTGCAAGCTCAGGCGCAGGCCCTTGACCGCAGATCACACGCATGCGCTGTTCTTTTTCAGACCAGAGCATGATGGGGACCTCGCCCCCGGGGCCATTTAAATGCGGTTCAACAATCTGCAATACAAAACCACCAGCGACGGCGGCATCAAAAGCGTTACCGCCTTTTTCTAGAATACCCATGGCAGTTTGCGAGGCAAGCCAGTGCGTGGAGGCAACTACACCAAAGGTGCCGACGATTTCGGGGCGCGTCGTGAATGCGGTGTCTTTTGCTGCAGATTTGTTGGCTGTGGTCATTTTCAAGGAAGATAAGTACTTTTGAAAGATTATTTAATCATACGTTGAAGATGACTCCAATAGTGCGACCTGCTCGCGCCAGTCTTTCAATTCTGGCTTAAATTCAAAAGGATCATAAGTGGCCAAAGTATTTTTAACAGCTACGTATTGTTTACATGACCGGATATACGCCCAAACATAGACATCTCTGAGCAACTCAACGCGATTTAATTCATAGACTCCTAGCAAGCCCTCAATGTAAGTTTTTTCTGGTACGTCTACAAAGGAGAGTGGGCATAAGTTGTGCTGGATCAAGGGGATATTCGCAGCAAGTCGTGACACACGCTTATTGACATCGCCAAATGGTTGGAGGTAAGACAAATGGACCATTAAAAAGAAAGACTGCTCAAAGGGATCAGAGATCGCGATAGCCGTTTTTATTACTTGTTCTAATAATTCTTCAAGTATGAATTTCATGGATTGCGGAGCATATACGCTGCCATGAATTGCCACATCAAAAGACCTCACAACACCACTTTGAGCAGGGCCTTGCAAAAGCATTTCTGATAACAATGTATGAAGATCAATGATTGTTTTTTTGTTGAGGCCAACATCCTGATCGCTATAAACAAGGTACTCAATCGCTTCTTTATGATTCAAGATCATCTGCGTTTCAGAGTGATGTTTGCCTTCTGCGGCTTGACCATACGCAATAAGTTTTCCGGTATCCAGACGGCTGTAGGTATTGCCTTCTAGTTGAGAGGAAGCCCATGACAAATCAATCAATAAGCGATTAAAAATATCTTTTGCAAATGTGCCAGCCGGACGTCTTTCCTCTGAGGTACAACCTAGATAGTGCAATTGCTCACGGGCAGAAGCAGGAAGATAATAAGTGTCATTAGGAAAATAATTTTCCAGGAAAGACTTCTCGTAACTAACGTGTTCACGCAGATAGAGAGGCTGGTTGACGTAGTCTTGTATGACTTGCCCATCTTTAGACAAGTCAATTTTTAGTTGATCGGCGTAAGTCTTTTCAGGACCACCCTCTCGCGCAAAAAGAGTTGTTGCGTTTAAAGAAGTCTGAAAAATTAAACGACTGAGACCTTCCTGATCCAAGTCGCGAAGTACCACTGGCTGCTGCATAGATGCACCTGTTTAAAAATCACAGATGCATTATCTGGCTCGACCTATCTGATAGAAATAGAATTTACAAACAATTACATTTCACAGGATATAACCTACAAAATCATGTTGTGGCTGTCATGATTAGTTTGTCTGGTAACTCATCATGCGCTGCACATAACGTGCAATCGTATCGATCTCTAAATTCACCTGCTGCGCGATTTTCAGATTTTTTAATGTTGTCACCGCGACGGTGTGTGGAATCAAATTAATGCTGAATTGCGTTCCACCCGCCACATCATCCACGCGATTGACCGTCAGGCTCACACCGTTGACTGTGATCGAGCCTTTATAGGCGAGAAATGGAGCCAGTGAGGCGGGTGCCCGGATGACAAGCTCCCAGGATTCATCAATAGGCTCGAACTTCACGACCTCGCCCAAACCATCCACGTGACCGGAGACAATGTGACCACCGAGCTGATCACCCACACGCAACGCTTTTTCGAGATTGACTTCACCCACAGAGTCCAGCCCCATGGTCAGACGCAAACTTTCGCGTGAGACATCGACTGCGAAACCAGACTTGGTTTTAGAAACCACTGTCATGCAAGCACCCTGAATCGCGATCGAGTCACCAAGACCCACATCACTCAAATCCAGGCCGCCCGCATCGATCTGCAGATGCACACCAGCATCCGCACTACCAAAAGATTCTATTTTTTCGATTCGGCCTACAGCCGCGACGATACCGGTAAACATATTGTCTATCCTTGTTGTCTATCTTGACTGCACGGAAAATTACGGCAGATGGATACTTTTCATCAATGTGCGCCAATGCGCTGAGACACGCAGTCTCATCCGCATATCAGCACCGAATTGTTTAACGTCGATAAATTCGAATTTATGCGCGTCTTCGAGATGGGTGAGCGCCGGCACGTCAGCAATCCCCTTGCCCGCACCGAGCAGCGTGGGCGCCATATAGACCACGAGTTCGTCCACACAATCTGCCGCGAGCAAAGCGCCATTTAGACCAAAACCAGCCTCAACATGCACCTCATTTGTATCATGTGCCGCAAGCCAATGCATCATTGCCTGCATGTCCACGCGCCCGCGGGGTCGCGCAACGGTGGGCTCGCCTTCGGGAACCAGCACAACGTGTACATTCCGCTCAGCCAAGCGCGCAGCTTTATCAGCGCGCTCGGTGGCAGTAAAAATGATGACCTCGTTGCCATCGAGCATTGCGGCGTCTTCGGCGATCTCAAAACCTGGATCGATTACTGCGCGACGAGGCTGACGTAGTGTGGCAACGTGACGGACATTCATTTTTGGATTGTCTGTACGAACGGTACCAATGCCTGTCAGCACGACACAACTGCGGGCACGCCAGTGATGACCATCCGCGCGAGCCTGGGGGCCGGTGATCCACTGCGACACGCCATTATTCAACGAGGTACGGCCATCGAGCGAGCTCGCGACTTTCATCCATACGTAAGGCACGCCACGCGTCATGCGCGAAACGAAACCTGGATTAATTTCTAGTGCCTGATCGGCACACACCCCAACTGCGACCTCGATCCCTGCCGCGCGCAAGGCACGCATGCCGCGACCGGCAACACTAGGATTCGGATCAAAATGCGCGAACACCACGCGATCAGGTTTTGCTGCGATGAGCGCGTCGACACACGGCGGTGTGCGTCCATGGTGGCTGCATGGCTCAAGCGTGATAAATACCGTAGCACCCTTGGCATCGAATCCGCGCGCTTTCATATCATGCAGCGCCATGACTTCTGCGTGGTGACTACCCACAGCCTGGGTCGCGCCCTGTCCAAGGATTTGCGAACCTCGCACGATCACGCAGCCTACCCGGGGATTAGGCGATGGCACATACATTGCGCTTTCAGCCAATGCCAACGCCTGACGCATAAAAAACACATCCTGATCTGGATTGTGTGACGTTAATTTATGGGATTCAGACTGGTTCACGATTTACGTCGCAGCGATGGGCCCTGCATTTCGCGAATCGCATCCACAAACTCACCAATATCCTCAAAGCTTTTATAAACGGAGGCAAAGCGCACGTAGGCAACCTTGTCCAGTTTTTTGAGTTCATCCATGACGAGCTCGCCGAGGATCCCGGTTGAAACTTCGCGCTGACCACTTGTGAGGAGATGTTCTTCGATACGCATCACAACCGCGTCAAGCTCTTCGGTGCTGACAGGGCGTTTACGCAAAGCAAGCGACAAGCTTGCACGCAGCTTGGAGGGATCATATTCATGACGGCTGGCATTACGTTTAACCACGGTGGGCATCGCAAGCTCAGCACGTTCATAGGTCGTAAAACGCCGGTCGCAGGCACCGCAGCGGCGCCGACGACGGATAAAATCACCCTCATCAGCCCCGCGCGAATCGACAACTTGCGTGTCGGGATGCCCGCAAAAGGGACATTTCATAGATTAACGATAGACCGGCAACGATGCTGTCAATGCATTGACACGATCACGTACCTTGGCAATATTTGCTGCGTCACGTGGATTGTCGAGCACATCAGCGATCAGGTTAGCGGTGAGCTCGGTCTCTGCTTCTTTAAAGCCACGCGTTGTCATCGCTGGTGTACCCAGACGAATGCCGCTGGTCACAAATGGTTTTTCAGGATCATTCGGGATCGTGTTTTTGTTAACGGTAATGTGCGCTTCGCCGAGCACTGCTTCGGCCTCTTTGCCGGTAATGCCTTTAGCGCGCAAATCAACCAGCATGACGTGGCTTTCGGTACGACCAGAAACAATACGCAATCCACGCTTGACCAGTGTCTCAGCCATCACCTGGGCGTTTTTAACAACCTGTGCAGCGTAGGCTTTGAATTCGGGGGTCGAAGCCTCGTGAAAAGCAACCGCTTTTGCAGCGATCACGTGCATCAGCGGGCCACCCTGAATACCTGGGAAAATAGCTGAGTTGATGATTTTCTCGTGTTCGGCTTTCATCATGATCACACCACCGCGCGGACCACGCAGCGATTTGTGCGTGGTCGAGGTGACGAAGTCAGCATAAGGTGTTGGGTTGGGGTATGCACCACCCGCGACTAAACCTGAATAGTGTGCAATGTCGACCATCAGCAGTGCGCCGTTGTCTCGAGCAATGCGAGCCAGGCGCTCAAAGTCTATGCGCAGCGAGTAGGCCGACGCACCCGCCACGATCAGCTTTGGCTTTTGGGTTTTAGCGAGCTCTTCGACCTGGTTGTAGTCGATGGCCTCGTTGGCATCCAGACCATAATGATGGAAGTTATAGAGTTTGCCTGAAGCATTGACCGATGCACCATGTGTCAGGTGGCCGCCTTCAGCCAGGCTCATACCGAGAACTGAATCACCGGGCTTGAGAACAGCCAGGTACACAGCCTGGTTAGCTTGTGAACCAGAGTTAGGCTGAACGTTTGCGGCCTCTGCACCAAACAGTGCTTTGAGGCGATCGATCGCCAGCTGTTCGACAACATCCACATACTCGCAACCGCCGTAGTAGCGCTTGCCGGGATAGCCTTCGGCGTACTTGTTTGTCATTTGCGTACCCTGGGCCTGCATCACTGCAGGGCTCGCGTAGTTTTCAGACGCGATCAGCTCAATATGCTGTTCCTGGCGTTTATCTTCTTTCTGGATGGCAGCCCAGACTTCTGGGTCGACGCGGTCAAGGGTAAGGTTACGATCAAACATGATTTGTCCTGGCAAAAGAAATGCACAAATTTGAATCCGACATTGTACCGCCCCCAAGCGCGGTGAGTCAGGGCGGCTTGCGTGTGGCTAACTTAAGAAATCGTGACGCGTGCGAATTTGCGCTTGCCGACCTGTAATACGTACGTGCCGGCTGAAAGCTGTAGCGCCTTATCTTCGATTTTGTCACCATCTACACGTACACCGCCCTGCTCTACATTGCGCTGCGCTTCGGCGCCAGAGGCAACCAACCCCGCTTCGCGCAGCAACTTAAGAATCCCGACCGGCGCACCTAACACATTGATTTCAGGGATGTTTTCGGGGATGGCGCCATCACGGAAACGCGCTTCAAAAGCTGCGAGCGCAGCCTGCGCAGCCTGGCGCGAATGAAACCGGGTGACGATTTCTTGCGCCAGCATGACTTTTGCATCCCGTGGATTGCGGCCAGCGTCGATCTCCGTGCGCAATGCCGCAATCGCCTCAAGACTCTGAAACGATAGCAATTCGAAATAACGCCACATGAGTGTGTCAGAGATGGACATGAGCTTGCCGAACATGGATTCGGGTGCTTCGCCTATACCAATATAGTTATTTTTGGACTTGGACATCTTTTCGACGCCGTCCGTTCCTTCCAGCAATGGCATGGTCAGGATGCACTGAGGTTCCTGCCCATACTCTTTTTGCAACTCACGTCCCACCAGCAGATTGAACTTCTGATCCGTACCGCCCAGCTCAAGATCGGATTTCAGCGCGACTGAATCGTAGCCTTGCATCAGCGGGTACAAAAACTCATGGACTGAAATCGGAATCCCACCTTTGAATCGCTTGGTGAAATCATCGCGCTCCATCATGCGGGCAACGGTGTAGCGCGAAGCCAGCTGAATCATGCCGCGCGCACCAAGAGGATCGCACCACTCAGAGTTGTAGCGGATCTCCGTACGGGCAGGATCAAGCACCATACTGGCTTGAGCATAGTAGGTTTTGGCGTTGTCTTCGATTTGTTCACGGGTGAGCGGTGGGCGGGTGTTATTACGACCCGACGGATCACCGATCATGGAGGTAAAGTCACCGATTAGAAAAATAACCGTATGTCCAAGATCCTGCAGCTGACGCATCTTATTGAGAACAACCGTGTGGCCGAGATGAATATCGGGTGCAGTAGGATCCAGGCCTAATTTCACGCGCAATGGCACGCCAGTCGCATGGCTGCGCGCCAGTTTCTGCACAAACTCAGACTGGACCAGCAGCTCATCACAGCCTCGCAATGCAACCTGCAAGTTAGACTCAACTTCGGCGGTGATCGTGTATTTTGACGTAGACATAATGGAAGTAAGAATAAATTAGGGTCGAAAATCGTATTTTTTGTACTTAAAGCGATCAAATCGGCTAAGATGTTTGCTGGTCTACATCATACGCAAACTCAGCGAGACTCGCCACGCGCCCAAGGTAGAGGGTTGGAGGGGGCCCAGCTGGTTTCACAGGATTTTATACATGCGCCAAGAGAATAATCTGGCCTCCAGCGAGGTTCAGTCCTCGCAGAGCCCGATCAGTTCTGAGGCAGACGGTAACCGGCAGGGCATTTTGCGAGGGGTGCTCATCGCTTCTTCGCTTGTACTGTGTGTGGGTGCTGCTGCGCTCGGCATGGTTCAGCCTTCAGGTGACGCTCTCACACCTCCGGAACAAAAGCTCGTCCAGCAAATCGTGCCGATTCCGCTTTCTGCCGAATCTTTCACACAAGAGTCCGCGGAACAACAATCTGCAACACCGTTTGTACACGAGACACGGATCCGTGCGGGCGATAGCCTGGCTACGGTACTCAAACGACTCGATATCGCTGACAGCGATTTACTGACATTCATGGCACGCGATCCAAATGCGCGGGCAGTTTATAAGCTTTACCCGGGACGCTCCGTCCAATCCGCGACAAACGAACAGGGTCGCCTACTGTGGATACGGTATTTCCACTCACCGAATGTCGAATCCAACGGAAAATCCGTTGCGCGTCTCCTGCAGATCTCAACAACCGACAACGGTTTTAAGGCTCAGGAGATAGAGCAGCTCACAGATATCCATACCGAAGTCGCCGTAGGTACGATTGAACGCTCATTATTTGCAACTACTGACGCGGCAGGTATTCCTGACGGAATCACTTCACAAATGGCTGAGGTTCTGGGCAGTAAAGTTGACTTTTTACGAGGCCTCAAACGCGGCGATCAGTTCCGTGTGGTGTACGAGACCCGTACCAATGAGGGGCGAACTGTCGGCACTGGTCGTGTACTCGCTCTCGAATTCATCAATAACGGTCGCCCTTACAGCGCAATCTGGTACAGCCCCGACGGAAAATCCGGCAGCTACTACGATGCCGATGGCGACAGTCTGCAGGGTGCGTTTTTACGCAACGCGATCAAGTTCTCCAGAATCAGCTCGACCTTCGGGCTTCGAACGCTGGCAGGCAATCAGGCCTGGTCAGGCCATCACCCAGGCATTGACTACGCTGCCCCCTCTGGCACACCTATTCATGCGACGGCAGATGGCACCGTTGACCATGTCGGCTGGAAAAACGGTTATGGCAACACGGTTGTGATCAAGCACCACGGCAAAATTTCCACGCTTTATGCGCATCAAAGTCGTTTTGCAGACGGCCTGACCGTTGGAAGCAGAGTCTCGCAGGGCCAGTTGATTGGCTATGTTGGCTCCACAGGCTGGTCAACAGGCGCGCATTTGCACTACGAATTCCGTGTGGCAGACAAGCCGATTGATCCCTTGACTGCCGTGGCCATGCCACAGTCCATGCCGTTGAGCACTGAACAACGCGAAGAATTCGCTCAGGCGGTTGCGCCATACAAGCAACAGTTGCAGGTCCTGGCCAAATTCCAGGAAGCAGTCTCCGAATCAAACAGCGTCGCTAGCCGCTAGTCAGGGATTGAGCGTTGACTGAAGCACTCTATATTGGTCTGATGTCAGGGACCAGTATGGATGGCGCGGATGCCGTTCTCGCCTCTTTCGACACCCATGGCAAACCACACGTTATAGATCGCAGTGAGGCTGGGTTTTCACCCACCCTGCGAGAGGAGTTCCTCGCACTGAATCGTAGCGGCACTGACGAGCTTGCACGCAGCGCGATGGCTGCCAATGCCCTTGCTGAGGTGTATGCGCAGGCAGTCAAAAAAATTCTGATGCGTTCTGGAATTTTGGCCTCACAAATCGCCGCGATTGGCGCACATGGACAGACCGTCCGACACCAACCCGCTCTGGGCTACACCATCCAGCTTAATGCTCCGGCCTATCTGGCCGAGCTCACCGGTATCGCCGTGGTCGCTGATTTTCGTAGCCGGGATGTCGCCGCGGGCGGCCAGGGTGCGCCGTTAGTTCCCATGTTTCATGCAGGCGTATTCGCCTCTGAGCATTGTCGCGCGATCCTGAATCTGGGAGGAATTGGCAACGTGACCGTACTCCATCCTGGTCAGAATCCGGTTGGGTTTGATACGGGTCCCGCCAATGTATTGATGGATTTATGGTGTGAAATACATACTGGCAAAGCTTATGACAAAGAAGGTGGCTGGGGTGCCTCCGGTGTCATTCAAACCGATCTGCTGACGCATTTGATCGAATCCGAACCCTGGTTTGCGCTCAACGCACCAAAATCAACAGGTCGCGATCTCTTTCACCGACAATGGCTTGAAAGCAGAGTCAATCACCTCAGCAGTGGCAAGGCACCATTCAAACCACAAGACGTGCAAGCAACGCTTCGCGCGCTAACCGCCAAATCAGCCACGGATGCAATCAAAAAGTATGCGCCCAACGCCTCTGATCTGCTTGTCTGCGGCGGTGGTGCACGCAACACCGCATTGATGTCAGAACTGCAACAGAGACTGCCCTGCCCTGTGCATACGACAGAGCACGCCGGTATCGCGACACAAGACGTTGAGGCACTCGCCTTTGCGTGGCTGGCCTGGGCGCATCAGCAGGGCATTGCAGCGGGCAATCCAGCGATCACGGGCGCCCGTGGCGCACGTATCCTTGGCGCTACGTGGCCGGCTTAAATATTAACTAACCCAGGTCTGGCCTGATCCCAGTTAATCCAGTCTTTGAGCGGTAAAAAGCTGCCGTCGTCACGCCCGATCTCACGTGCAATCAGCGCATTGAGTTTGGCGTTCATTTTCGCAATCAAATCCTTGTGTGTGTTGAAATCTGCTGCCAGATTATTCATCTCCTCCGGATCTTGTTGCAGGTCATAGAGCTCGACATCATTTTTAGCGATCAACTCATCCAGTGTCTGTGGCGTGTTGAATCCCGTAAATGGGAAATAACGACTGAACTTATAACGCTCATCCGTCACGCTCCGGATACAAACACGCAGTGACCAGTTGACGGGGAATGATTCAATCTTTTTGTATTGTTCCAGACGCGAGATGCTTTTGTCTTGCACGACGGTATAAAGCTCTTTGGTGAACTTTGGATCATGCACCATGAGTTGGCTATAGCAAAACAGCACGCCACCTCGTTTTTGCGTAAAGTCAGGATCAACAGGTTTTTTAAGCAACGAACTTAAGTCCTGACCTTTCATGCGCGCCATCGTCTGAGCGACACCCTTCGTACTTTTTTGTGTCAAACCCACGATCGTCGGGACAATATCAAGATGCGAGGTTGTTTCCGTACAGCGCTGCCCACCTTTTATCTCAGGATGCACAATCAGCATCGGCACGTGATTCTGCTGCCGGTAAGTCGTCGTGCCTTTGCCTGACAGTCCTCCATGACTCCCCAATAGATCGCCATGGTCGCTTGTAAAAATCACAATAGTTTTATCGGTCAGCCCTAATTTATCCAACTGATCCAGCACCGAGCTAATCTGCTGATCTGCATCCTGAATTGCGTTGAAATAATAGTTCTGGCGCGCGCGCACACGAGTTTCTTCGTTGGGAATCATGCCCGTCAGGATTGCGTTGGCATCATGATAAATACGGTGTGCAGCGATTCGGCCCGGCCCATCCAATGACTGTTGCCAGCTTGGCTGCAGTGGAACCGCATCCCATTTTTGTTTGTATTGTGTGTTGTCCGGTGGAAAGGCGATTTTTAACATCGCCTCTTTGGCTTGCTCCGCAGGCGCGCCGGGCTGATCGGTATTGACCCACATCACATCGTGTGGATTTACCAGATTGACAGCCAGATACCAAGGCTGTTTCTGTGCTGTCATGGGCTGGCCTTTGGCCTTTAACCACTGTGCGGCTTGCGCAGCCGTAATCGCATCATATTGATAACCGCCTAAAGCACCTTCGATGAAATCGCCAACACCCGTGTAATCGTAAAAGCCGTAGTCTTTGTCCATCATGGACTCAAACAAGGCATGGATATCACTCGATGAGTTTTCGGATGCCATCGCACCGTTGAGATGCCACTTACCCTTGTACGCGGTGTAATAGCCCATTTTGCGCAGGATCTTGCCGATCGTGGGCAGCTCAGGGCTCAAGCTTTTCATGTAAGGCACACCGGCGTTATCAAACACACCGTTGTGCGGCATGTGCAAGCCCGTATAAATCACGGCACGCGAAGCCGAACACATGTCGGCGGCGATGTGGTGATTAGCAAAATACGTACCTGTTCGCTTCAGCCTCTCGTGACCAGGCAAGGGAATGGGCCAACCCTCTCCCATATAGTGTTCCTGATCTGTCAGAATAAACAAAATGTTATAGCCACCCTCGTTTGATCCAGGCGCATCTTTCGAGGGAAAAGCGGACTGGCTGCCACCGGTAATCCTCGGCGGATTATTAGTGCTTTGCGTGACTGCCTGCGTTGCGCGCTGTGTTGCCGCCAGCGTGGCAGCAGAAGCTTCAACAGAAAGGGCCGTAGCGCTTAGTGCTCCCGTTACTTTAAGAAAATCGCGACGTGAGCTCATGAATTCACTACCTCTTTACCGGTCCAGTTGATCCACTTGGAAAACTTTAAAAACGACCCATCATCAACACCTATCTCTGACTCAATCAACGCGTTCAGTTTCTGATTCATGGTCAGGATCAGCGCTTTATTTTTAACAAGATCCAACGCCAGGTTATTGACCTCCTGAGGGTCATTTTGCAGGTCATAGAGCTCGAGATCGTTTTTAGCAGTCAGCGCCTCAAACGTTGTTGGCGTGTTGAATTCTTTAAAAGAAAAGTACCGACTAAATTTATAGCGCTCATCGCGCACACTCCGTATCCCGATACGCAAATCCCATTGAACCGGAAACTGCTCAATCGCTTTAAACCGCTGATCTGTTGCAATCGCTTTGTTCATGAGCACAGCGTAGAGTGCCGTTGTAAAACCCGGGTCGTGCAACTGCAGCAAGTTATAGCAATACAACGCACCGTCAGGACGAAACGCATCTCCTCGCATCGCTTGCGGCTGCATAAGCGCTGCGGAAAAATCCTTACCCTTCAATGCAGGTTTGAATTTTTTAGCAAGCTGCGTATCACGCGTCGTCAACCCCATGATGGTCGGGACTAAATCCAGGTGGGAGGTGACCGCTTTGCAGCTGACACCGCCCTGAACCTTTGGGTGAACGATAAGCAAAGGGACGTGATTCTGTTCCTCGTATGCCGAGTCACCTTTATTGGTCATACCGCCATGCGAACCACCCAGCTCGCCATGATCAGAGGTAAAGATCACAATCGTGTTCTCGGTCAGGCCCTGATCATCGAGCTCGTTGAGCAAACTTTGGATCTCACCATCCGACTGTCGAATGCAATTGAAGTAGTAATCCTGATAGGTTTTCCAGCGATCTGTTTCGTTGGGGATTTTGCCGACAACCACATCATTGCTCTGCTGAAAATAATGATGCGCTGGCATCCGCCCAGGTGCCGTCAAAGATTGATTCAGAGTCGCCGGTAAAGGCACGCCAGGCCATTTGGCCTGATAGAGCTTGTGCTCAGGTGCCGGTGCAATGGCCATCTTTGCCTGTTTAGACTGGACTGGTTGATCAGGCTTATCCGTGTTCATCCAAAAGACATCATGCGGATTGACCAAATTAACAGCCATAAACCACGGTTGTCCCTGATGATTCAGCTTATGTGCGGAGCTCCGCAGCCAGGTGATTGCTTTCGCAGTCACGGTGGCATCGTACTGGTAGCCACCACGGCAGGCGTCGATAAAGTCACCCATCCCGTCAAAATCAGAAAACCCATACTGATCCATGAGTCCTTCGAACAATTGCGTGAAATGGTTTGGGCTATTCGCCATCGCCATATCATTGTTCAGATGAAATTTACCTTTGTAGGTCGTGAAATATCCCATGGATCGCAGAATATGGCCAATCGTAGGCGTCTTCACGGGATCCATACTTGCCATATAGGGCATGCCTGCATTATCAAACATCCCTGTGATCGGCATATGCTGCCCGGTATAGATGACTGAGCGGCTTGAGGAGCAGGCAGCAGAAGCAATGTGGTGATTCTCAAAATACACCCCCGTGCGTTTGAGTCGCTCATGCGCTGGCAGTGGTATCGGCCAGCCACTGCCCATGTAACGCTCCTGATCGACCAGCACAAACAGGATGTTGTAACCCTGCATGGCAGCGTTTGACTCTACATTGCGCGCCGCGGTGGTAGCAGCGGCTTGTGCGGCACCTGTTTGCGGATGGGCCTTACTGGCATCGACTACGCCTCCTGGCACAGGGGTGCCTGTGGGGAGCGCGTCAGCCTGTCGATACGCTAAGCCGAGTGACGCAAGAGCCGCACTGCCTTGCTTAAGAAATCTGCGGCGAGGGGTTTGTTGCTTATCGAGCGACGCAGCCAGCTCAGGATGATGTTCATTCTAGTTGCCCATCCCGCGCGTTTTTTCTTCTGTTCTCCATTGCTCGCAAGTTCCTGCAAATTCTGCAGGCCGTTCTGTATGTTCCGCACTTGTTTTTCTTCAAGGTTAGGATGATTGTATTCCCTTTCGAGCGCTGATGTCCGCACGCAAACATCGGGTCGGCCATGGCTTTTGCCGAC
>CAINDJ010000470.1 GCA_903847325.1 uncultured beta proteobacterium
TATTTAATAAAAATTATCAACTATTTAAAGTCATAAATTCTAGCTGGATTGTCTACCAGTATTTTTTTGGCAATCTCGCGTGTCTTTGCCCATTTGACGACACGATTGATCGCAGCCCGATTATCCTCATGATGAAACTTTTCAACCACCTCGGGTTTGCGCACATAACCTTTAGGAGGAAAAGGATGGGGCCAGTCGGTTCCCCAGAGCATTCGGTCGGGATTCGCTGCGATGAGTGCTTCTGCGAAAGGTGCGACATCGACATAGTCGGCAGCTTCGGACACGCGGTAGGCGGCAGAAAGTTTGACATAGACTTTTCCAGCGCGCACCAGGGAGAGCAGCGCGTCAAACCCGGGCTGATTCAGCGCACCATCTGCTTTGAGACGTCCAAAATGATCAATCACCACGGGTGTTGCGGATTGCATAATGGTGTCATGCATGCCATCGATTACACCCAGGTTGGTGTAAATCTGGATATGCCACCCATACGGCGCGACCTGTTTTGCTGTGCGTAGCAATTGTTGTTGGGCTACGCTAGGGTCATTTTGTCCCACAGTCTCAAGATTGAGTCGTGTCCCACGCACGCCTGCCGCGTGGAGCTCTGCGAGTGTCTGAGGGCTGGTCGTATCGTCAATCACTGCAACGCCGCGCGCACTCTCACCAATGCTGCGTAGCGCCCACATCAGACAAGTATTGTCCGCTGCGTAGGGACTAGGGTGAACAATCACGACCCGCTCCACGCCGATTGACTGATGCAGGGCGAGGAGGGACTCGACGGACGCTAAATCGGGCGTGTAGTGACGGTTTGGTGCGAAAGGGAATTGCTCCGCAGGGGGGAATACGTGCGTGTGGCAATCGCAAATGCCTGTCAGTCCATAGGGTGTTGCAGGATTGGTAGAGGCTTGCGTAGCGGCGGTTGTATGCATTTTGCTCAGTGCCCCTTAGGCCGCGTAATGCGGAAAGCCACTTGGCTCGGCCTCAAGCAATCTTAGCATTGCATGCCACTCGAGCTCACCGTAGGGACGACGCACGTTGGGTTGATACAGGTGAGCGGATTTTTCAAGGATTTCGTTTGAGGGCAAGGCCAAATCGATGCCGGCTGCCATCGCATCGACCTGCGCACGGCAGGACATCTCGAGTTGATACATTAAATTAAAAGCCTGGGGGATCGATGCGCCAGAGGTCAGCAAGCCGTGATTACGCAGAATCATGGCGTTGTGCATCCCTAGGTCGGCGACCAGGCGCTCTCGTTCAGCCAGATCAACAGCAGGACCTTCGAAGTCATGATAGGCCAGATGATTATTAAACCGGCTAGAAGTTTGCGTCATGGGTAGCAGGCCACATTTCATAGAAGCGACAGCCATGCCTGCCCGGGTATGCGTATGAATGACGCAGCTAATATCCGGACGAGCCGTATGGATGCATCCATGGATAACATATCCGGATTTATTAATTCCGTAATCGGTATCCTGTTTGCTGACGATCTCGCCCTCTACAGTAATCCGGACCAGGCTCGAGGCGGTGATTTCTTTGTAAAGCAAGCCATACAAATTAATCAGCAGATCATGAGTGCCTGGAATGCGCGCTGTGATGTGGTTGTAGATCAAGTCAGTCATACCGAACTTATCCATCAGCCGGTAACAGGCCGCAAGGTTGACACGGGTTTCCCATTCCTCGGCGCTGACTTTGCCCTCAAGGTGTTCGAAATTTGTAGAAAACTTGCCAGTCATCGTGATCTCCTAATTTTAATAATTATCTTAATGCAAGAATTTTTGATTGTTTATAGTGAATATTATTCCGCTATGCCGACAGGAAAGAAAGTCATTTCTGCCTCATTTCAATATCGATTAATTCAGAATCGCTTAATGCAAAGGCGAGACGACAATGTCCTCAGCGGCCAATGGTTGGCCAGCCGTAAATTTTTCAATATTGCGAAACGCATGACCAACGATGTTGGCGACGTTATCAAACACCGCGCCCGCAGAGTGTGGGGTAGCGACCACCTGATCCATGTGCAAGAGCGGATTATCTGCAGAGGGGGGCTCGCCCTCAAAGGTATCGAGCCCGGCTCCATGCAAATGTCCCGAACGCAGCGCTGCGATCAAGGCCTGCTCGTCGATGACCTCGCCGCGCGCGGTATTGATCAGCACCGCGCCTGGTTTCATCTTTGCCAGGACTTGGGCATTGATCTGATGACGGGTATGAGCGTTCGACGGGATATGAATACTCAGAATGTCGCTTGTGGCCAGCAGTGTCTCGTATTCAACGTATTCGACCTCATAACGCTGCTCCGTGTCGTGATCGGCGCGCGTGCGGCTGTAATAGGTCACATTGACATCAAAACCCTTGAGTCGCTTGGCCACGTGCCTGGCGATATTGCCAAACCCTAGCAATCCGATGGTTTTACCTGCAATTTGATAGCTCACCGTGCGCAGCGCGGCCGGGATCCATTGGCCTTCGCCGAGTGATCGGTGGGCGAGTGGCAGTCGACGTAACACGGCCAGCATCAGCATGATGGCATGCTCGGACACTGGAGCAGAGCTCGCGCCTGAAGTAATCGCGACGGTAACACCAGCCTCACGCGCAGCCTCGAGGTCGATTTTATCGACACCAATGCCCCATTTCTGAATCATTTTGAGTTTAGGTGCGCTTTGAATCAGGCCCGCATCGACAAATGTGCCTGCCGCAATAATGTAGTCTGCAGCGGGGACCATCTGCGCGTGCTCTGCACGATCATTGGTCTGAGCAAAGGCGATGCTGTATCCGGCAGGCAGCAGGCGCTGGATTTCCGCACGGATACTCATAGCCATCGGACTCAGAAAAGCAATGTGCTGCGTGCTCACGCCTGAACATGTCCTTGTTCGACAAGCAAGACCTTGATGTCTTTCTTGACGATTTTGCCATAGCCCGACTTTGGCATGATGTCCCAGAAAACAATCTGACGCGGCCAGCGGTACTTGGCGCAACGACCGTCCAGATAGGCGAGCAGTGCGGCTTCGCTGACGTCCTCAACGCCCGGGCGTTTGACAATCACTGCAATACCAATCTCCCCCCACTTGGAGTCAGGCATGCCGACAATCGCGATTTCGGCCACCCCCGGATGGGTGAGCAGGACTTCCTCGACTTCTTTAGGGTAAACGTTCGAGCCGCCGGAAATATACATATCGGACTCACGCCCGGTGATGTAGAGCAGACCACGCGCATCAAGCTTGCCCAGATCGCCTGTGTGGAACCAGCCGCCTTTGAGCGCTTTTGCGGTTGCCTCAGGATTGCCGTGATAGCCGGCAAACACCGCCGGACCCCGGCAGCAGATTTCACCGATTTCACCTGTGGGAACACGCTCAAGCTTATCGTTCAGGATTGCGACTTCCATCCCGACCCGGGGGCGACCGCAGGAGCCGATATTGGCATTCGGATCATTGTCATCCTCCGCATGCATGTCGGGGGGCAGCACGGTAATGTTTCCCGTGACTTCGCCCAGACCAAAATACTGGACCAGCACTTTGCCGAGCTTTTGCAGGGCGCGTTTTTGATCCGCACGATACATCGGTGCACCCGCATAGATCACATAACGCAGCGAACTGTGATCGTATTCATCGACGGCTGGGTGCTCCACCAGCATTTTGATAATGGTGGGGACGGTAAACAAGTTCGTCACGCGATAACGCTGCACCATTTCCCAAAATACAGCGGGATCGAATTTTTCACTCGGCAGCAAAATCGTTGCCGCACCACGTGCCACGTTCAGCAAAGCATGGATGCCCGCACCATGTGACAGGGGGGCGACTGCGATCGAGCAGTCTTTTTCAGTTGTGCCGGGGATGAGATCAGCCAGATGATTGTTGACCACAAAAGCCATCTGGCCATGCGTCAGGATGCCGGCTTTAGGCTTGCCTGTGGTGCCGGATGTATAAAAGAACCAGAGGGGATCGTCGTAGGCGACGGTTTCTTCTGTAAAGTCCTCGCCCAGATGCTGGGCAATCAGAGATTCATAATTCAGCTCGCCTGCACGCGGCTCGCCGATCGTAATCACATGCTTGAGCGTGGCCGACTCGGCTTTCACTGCATCGGTATGGCCGTGGAAGAGATCTTCGACCACCATGGCGACTGCACCGCTTGAGGCACCCAGATAGGCAACCTCGGGAGGCGTGAGCCTGAAATTAGTCGGCACCCACACGCAACCGAGCTTGAATGCCACCCAGCCGCTTTCAAACGTCTGGATATTGTTACGCGATTGCAGGAGAAGGCGATCGCCTTTACGCACGCCGAGCTTACGTAGTGCATTGGCCATGGCGTTGACCCGCGCATTAATCTGCGTCCAGGTCCATTTATCCTCGCCTTGTATCAAGGCGGTGTGCTCGGGATAGAGCGCAGCTGTGTGCGTGAGCAAACGGCCCAGATTCATCACCTGGGCCGCTTTAAAGATCTCATTACTCAAGTTGATTCCAATATGCTCAAGTAGTTAGCAACAGAGGCGCCACCCATGTTGAACACGGCACCCACGTTTGCACCTCTGATCTGCATGTCACCTGCCTGACCCGCCAACTGCATAGCTGCCATGACGTGTTGCGATACGCCAGTTGCGCCAATGGGGTGGCCACGTGATTTGAGTCCGCCCGAGGGATTCACAGGCAGCTTGCCATCTTTGCGTGTGACGCCGTCGAGGATAACGCGCGCACCCTGACCATGGGGGGCGAGCCCCATCGCTTCATATTCAAGCATCTCAGCGATGGTGAAGCAATCGTGCGTTTCGACAAAATGCAGGTCGTTTAAGGTGTTGTTTGCAGCGGCCAATCCCTTTTGCCAGGCGAGCGCAGCACCTTCGAATTTAGTTGGGTCACGGCGCGACAAAGGTAAAAATTCGTTGACGTGGGTACGTGAGCGCCAGCGCACCGCAGGGACTTTAGCGCCAGCCAAAGGTTCCATCGAGAGAACCAGTGCTGCGGCACCGTCTGAAACCAGTGAACAGTCTGAGCGCTTGAGCGGTCCGGCTACAAACGGATTTTTTTCCGAAGGATTCCGGCAGAAATCAAAACCAAAATCACGTTTCATGTGTGCATAGGGGTTGTGCATGCCATTAGCGTGGTTTTTGGCAGAAATCGCAGCCAGGGCATCAGACTGATCGCCAAAGCGCTCGAAATACTGACTGGCAATTTGACCAAATACACCCGCAAAGCCGCCTGGTGTATCGCCTTCTTCTTTGAAATACGACGCTTTGAGCAGGATTTCACCTATCTGCTGGTTAGGCAGGGTGTTCATTTTTTCCATGCCGACGACCAGGGCGCGCTTGATTCGACCACTGGCCAGCGCATCCATAGCCGCCCAGATGGCGGCCGAGCCTGTTGCGCAGGCATTTTCCATACGCACGGCAGGGGTGTGACGAAACTCGGGGATTGCAACGCCCAGCAATGCGGCACTGAAATCCTGGGGGACAAACCCCGCACCAAAGTGACCGACAAAAATTCCGTCAATGTCAGAGGGCTCAAGTCCTGCGCTTTCGATCGCAGGGAGTGCCGCGTCGCGGATCAGTTGTTCAAGATCGATATTATCGAGTTTGCCAAAGGGCGTATGGCCCCAGCCGACGATGTAAGGTTGTTTCATCACAGTGATCCTGTTTGATTCAGACGAAGGGTAGGGATGCCAACACCAGAGGCGTCAAAGCCGCCATCTACAGCCAGATATTGGCCATTGATAAATGACGCTGCAGGGCTGCAGAGGAAACCGACCGCATTGGCGATTTCTTCTGTGGTGGCGTAGCGATTCATTGGGATGGTGTCATAGTAATCAGAGCGGATCGCGATGCTATGCACGAGTTTGGCCATTTCCGTATCAACCGGGCCGGGGGCGACGGCGTTGGCGCGAATGCCAACGGTACCCAGCTCGACCGCTTGTTGTTTGGTCATATGCAATAGGGCTGCCTTACTCGTGCCGTAAGCGACACGCAAGGTGCTTGCACGCAGGCCAGAGATCGACGCGATATTAACGATCGCACCGCCTTGACCGCCTTTTTTCATGACAGGCACGCAGGCTTGCGAGCAAAGGAACGCTCCATCTAGATTGGTGCCCAGAACATGGCGGAATTCTTCAAAGGTGGTTTCACCAATCGGCTTGAATACGGCAACACCCGCGTTGTTGACGAGTGCATCGATACGACCAAATTTCTTTTCTACCTGGTCGATCGCAGTTTGAACCTGATCGGGCTTTGACACATCGCTATGGATGGCCAATACACGCTCGGGGTTGTTGAGCGTTTTTGCCGTCTGACTGAGTGTCTCTGCGTCAATATCAATCAGTGCCACACGATAGTCATGTGCCAGAAACCAGTTGCCGATCGCTAAACCGATTCCGCGTGCGCCACCCGTGACGACTGCTACCGGCGTATTGATTGATGATGATGTCAAGAGATGCTCCAGATATATTGTTATTGAATAGTGACCCAAACTTTACCAAAATGCGGATCTAAGCATATTTTGATCTATGGAAGGCCGACTTGTTGATTTTACTAACTCCTGCGCGAAGGAGTTACAGTTGCTGAGTCACTCACGATCAAATTTTGTTGATCGAGTCAGGAAATCTGCATAAGGATAGAACAATGGATCAGGTTAAATTAGGTCGCTCATCACTCTCTGTCACCCCAATCTGTCTGGGTACCATGACTTTCGGAGAGCAAGTCGATGAGTCTCACGCACATAAAATTTTGGATCATGCAGTAGAGCGTGGCATCAATTTTCTAGATACTGCGGAAATGTATGCCGTCCCGGTCAAGGCAGAAACCTATACCCGTACTGAACAAATTATCGGTACCTGGATCGCTAAAAATCCTGCTTTACGCGATAGAGTCGTGGTCGCGACTAAAGTCGCAGGCCCACCACGCAACATGCCCTGGATCCGCAATGGTCATCCGGATTTGACGGGTGCTGATATTGAAAAAGCCTGTCACGATAGTTTGAAAAGACTTCAGACGGACGTGATTGACCTGTTTCAGATTCATTGGCCGGTGCGTCATGTGCCGGCCTTTGGTCAGATGTATTTTGATCCGGCTAAAGATAATGCCGCATTGACCCCTATTATCGAGCAACTCGAGGCACTGGGTCGACTGGTCAGGGCTGGCAAGGTAAGGGAAATTGGTTTGTCGAACGAGACACCTTATGGCGTGCATGAATTCGTGCGTCTCGCCGAAACAAACAATCTGCCCAGAATTGCGAGCGTTCAAAATGTGTATTGTCTGGTGAATCGAACGGTCGAAAACGCATTGGACGAGTCACTTTATCGTTTGGACGTATCGTTGCTGGCTTATTCGCCGCTGGCGTTTGGCTTGCTGACCGGCAAGTACGACGCGAGTGGCATTACGGGTCCAACAGCACCTCAGGATGCGAGGATCGCCAAATACGAGTCCGTGAGAGCGCAGCGCTGGGGGCGTGCAGAAGCAGTGGATACTGCACATCGCTACAACGATCTCGCGCGCGCGCATGGAATGACCCCGACACAAATGGCGCTGGCATTTTGTTATCAAAAATGGCAGGTTGCCAGCACCATTATTGGTGTCACCAGCATCGCGCAGCTAGACGAAAATATTGCTGCGTACGAAACTAAACTCAGTCAGGATGTGCTGGATGCGATTGATCAGATTCGCCTGGTCAGTCGCGATCCTGCTTATTGAACAGGAACGCGGATCAGGAAACTGAATCAGGAGAGCGGCAACGTCAGTACATTAGCCGAAGCAGGGCGTGCAAGTATCTTTGCATACCAGGCTTCGAGGTGGGGGCGCTTTGTTTTGGTCACACCAAGGCCCAACCAGCGATGTACTTCGCAGGCTAGAGGAATGTCTGCCATGGTGAGACGACCGCCGGCCATGAAGGCCTGTTTAGCAAGATGACTTTCCAGTCGATCCAGTAAAGGCTCGGTCGAGGCGATCGATGCCTCGATTTTTTGTGCGTCTCGTTGCGCTTCAGGGACCCGGATCAGCTCCCAAAATGCATTGCGTCCTGATGGGCTGAAGGTCGTCTGCTGCCAGTCCATCCAGCGTTCTGCATCAAAGCGTTCTTGCAGATCTGATGGGTACAGGTCGCCCAGCGAGTGCTTGGCGCAGAGGTAGCGCACGATCACATTAGACTCCCACAGGACAAAGTCGCCATCTATCAGTGTGGGTACAACGGAGTTCGGATTGAGTGCGATGTACTCGGGAGTTTTAACGATGCCAAAAGCACCTCCCGCATCAATTCTTTCAAATTCAAGCCCCAGATGTTGTGCTGTCCAGACAGCTTTACGTACGTTGATGGACGTGATGCGTCCCCAGATTTTTAGCATTTAATTGTCTCTCCTGTTTGTGATTAGGTTACGCGCACAGTACCTTTCGCACGCGTAAAAATTTTTATGTCAGATCGGTTTCAACAAACTCAAGCAAGGTATTAAACCCAGGCACTTGAAGTGCAATCCTGTTGTCCTGATCGCGCCAGCGCACACCGCTCATACTTGAATCCGATGCACCAAGAACCTTTCTAACCGCGTCAAGGCTCGCTGTTTTTAATGCGATCACACCAAAAAAGCTTGCACGTCCGTGATGGTCACACACCAGCGGACCGTAGCATTGCTCATAAGCGGATTGACTGATAAAGACCAGTGCGTAGTGTTCACCGACAATTCGATATTCGCCGTTTTTACCCTTGACGACTTTGCCGCCCGATACTTTGCAGTATTGCCCGGCATCCTTTTTTGGTTGCTTGCTCACTACTAAAAATCCAGCAACCGCTTGCGCGCCATTCGCGTGCGATTGCCATTCCTTACGCCATACTAATTCAGGCGTAAAGTGCTGGCAGAAATAAATGCGTCCTGCAGGGAATTGACCGGGAGTGAAGCGGACGGTTTTAAAACTGGCATCGACTTTTTTACCGTCCAGATCGACGGGGCGTGAAAACGACTGCACAGGGAGCAGCGACTGTTTGCGTTTTTTCAATGTTTGATATGTTTCTTCGGCATTGCTGCTCTGAAAAACAATTCCGTCGATTCCAA
>CAINDJ010000471.1 GCA_903847325.1 uncultured beta proteobacterium
AGTGAATAGCACGGCTGCATAGGCTAGCAGCGATAGCGTGAGCCATTTCAGGAAAAAAACATACCGGTGATACGGGACAAAGATCTGTAAGGCGAGCGAAGCAAAGACAAAGCCTGCAGTCATCAGGTGGCGATCCAGCCCTGTGACGAGCTCGGCGACCTCGCCCATGGCGGCCACGTCTGCGGCAATATTCAAGGTATTGGCGATCAGCAGTAAAAACACCACGCCAAATAGCACCGCGGGATGAAAACTGCGTTTGATATTGTCAGCGAGTCCTCTGCCTGTGACGCGTCCGATCCGAGCGCAGATGGCCTGCACGGCTGACATCAGTGGATAGGCCAGTGGCATGGTCCAAAGCATATTCAGACCAAACTGTGCACCGGCTTGTGAGTAGGTGACGATGCCGCTTGGATCATCGTCGGCGACCCCGGTGATGAGACCCGGCCCCACGCGTGACATGGGGTGCTGTTTGATGCGACTCCAGATTTCTTTCAGGCTGATCATGGTTCAGTCTACTCTGTATGACAGAGTTCGCCTCAGTCGGTGTCAGTTTGTATCAGTTTGAGTCAGTATGCGCTGAAGCAGTTGCGCCGCCTGAAGATTACCGCTCGGAGGTACCGGTGAATACGGGCCTTGCGTAAGTAAGTGTGTGAGCTGCTGAGTGAATAAGCCTTGTTGCAGGGTTTCTGCGTCGATTTCTGCGCAGTGCGCGACAGATTGGAGCCAGTCAGTCAGTGCAGGAGTCTCAGGCCAGCCGGGTCTCTCGACGTAAAGCACGGGGACGCCAGCAGCGGCAGCCTCGACAAACATGCCGTAACCGGGTTTGGTGATGATTAGGTCAACTGTGGCGACTAAATCTGAGTAGCTGAGGCCGGTTTGCTCGATGGAGATGGTTTGAACGGTGTTTGTGTGAGGTTGAGTGGGCGAATGCGGAGATTGAGCGCCTTGTGTCACCAGCATTGCGTCTGGCACGATATAGAAGATGGGTGTGCCATCTACCTGTACGGGCCAGGTATTGAGAGATATTGGATAGGGTACGCCTCCCATGCCAACTAAAACGGTATACGCATTGTCGGGAAGTCTAATTTTCTCTGCAAGTGTTGCGCGTTTGTTTGTGCCTGGTGTGCACACAGGGCCGATAGCGAGGGCATTCGTCAGCCCGGGCATATGCATGCTGGGTGCTGGTTGTAAAAAATATCGGGCGGATCGGTAGCTCGAGCGGATCGTTTCTATTAGAGAGGGCTCTCTGTTATCTAAATAATGCTCAAGAATATCGGCCCAGTTTAGTGAGCAGAGCGCAACGCCAGGTATGCCTGCGTGGTGTGCTGCGGCTAGTGTGAGGTAGGGGATGTCTGAGAGCACGAGGTCGACTTCAATGTCTTTGAGGTGCGTCGCGAGGTCCGCTACTTTTTTGTCCCAGTTTTGATGCGCATCGAGATAGGCGGCCAGACTCGCCTCGGTATCCACCCTCAACGCATGGTGCATGACCATGCCAAAGTCGTCTGCTATTGGTTCAATTGCATCTGGTTCAAAAACCCTGAGTTTGATTTGTTCGGCTGGAAATAGACCGCGTACAGTAATGCGTAGCTCTGGCATGAGTGCGCGCAGCTGATTCACGACTGGCGCGGCTTGAGATAGATGACCAAAGCCGTGAGATGAAAGTGCTAGTAGAAGGTGAGGTCTTTTATTCACTGAATAGACGCAGGTGTGTAAAAAAGTGCTTTTAAATCATGATGTTAATTGCCATTTTGGCAATAGAAATATGTTTTGAAAATCAAGTTTTATAAGAAAATTACCTAGGGTTTGCTTGTATATTTCTAAGTCTAGCAAGGCTAGGCTATTTGCAAATAATAAGAAAAAAATAATTCATTCACTTTTCTACCGGAAATAGTTGTGCACAGGTGCTTTCAGAACGAGTTTGTTCAGTTTAATTCGCGCGCATGACGAGTTTAGTTGCACTCCTCCTGCAACGTTCATGGATAGCTCTCTCAGGGCTGGCTGTGACGGTGCTTGTCGCGCTTTGCCTGACCCCTCAATTGCAGGGTTGGTATTACGCCTTTGTAAGTTTGGCGACTGTTTACACACTATTTGATATGGGGCTTGCTCAGGTGCTGATGAGCGTGGCACCCAAGCTCGGTGGCTTACAGGGTGAGGCTGCGGTCTCCACCAGTAGCGATCAATTTAAATCACTGATGCGGCAATCTGCCAGGCTCTATAGCTGGTTGGGCTTGGCGTACTTGGTGTTGATCATCCCTGCAGGGATTATGTTTTTTTGGTCAGGCACACGTGCAGAGCCCATCCCGCGTGCAGAGTGGCTCTGGCCATGGATTAGTCTGGTGACCGCGACGAGTGCGGGGATTGCTTTGATGCCGTTTCTCGCGCTGATTGAGGGCGGGGGCAAAGTGACTGAGGTGGCTTTGTTGCGTTTGTCGCAAGGCATCGTGGGCTCTCTCGCGTGCTGGTGGTTGCTATGGCACGGTGCAGGATTGTGGGCTGTGGTGATGGTGCCGTTAGTGGGCGTTTTGGTGACTGGGACTTGGTTAAAGCTGCGTTATCAGGATTTGCTGGTGATTGCGTTTGATCATGGCAAAGAGCTGATGCGGCATGCGACACAAAACTCGCTCACCTGGTCAACAGAGGTCTGGCCCTTGCAATGGCGTTTTGGGATGAGCTGGTTGGCGAGCTATATGCTCACGCAGATCTACACCCCAATGTTGTTCTATCTCAGTGGCTCTGTGACCGCGGGTCAAATGGGCGTGTCGTTTGCGATCGCGAATATGTTGGCGGTGATTTCAAACGCCTGGACGAGTCGGCATGTCGCGGTGATGGCAAAGCTGGTGTTTGATCGTGACTGGTTAAGTTTGGATCGGCTGTTTAAAAAAGATTTGCTGCATTCGACGATGTTTTATGTCTTTAGTGCACTGATGTTATGTCTGGCGCACTATGTGTTGGAGCCTACAAAATACGGTCAGCGTGTGTTGCCGTTCTGGCCGTTTGCAGGGTTGTTAGTGATTGGGTTGATTACGCATCTGACTGGGTCGCTCGCGGCACAGTTGAGGGCTTTTCAGAAAGAGCCGCTGGTGTGGGTCATGCTGATGGGGGCGGGATTCATTGTGCCGCTCGCTTTGTATGCCGCGAGTCATTATGCGGCAGCAGGTGTGATCGCGGTGATCTTGCTGGTGCAGGTGGGTTTTGTATTGCCTGCCTCCGTGTTGGTCTGGTGGCGTTGTCAACGGGAGTTGCGGGGCGGGGTTTAATTTTTAAAGCTTGCAGCTTAAACCAGCTTTTTTGAATATCCCATTAGCGGTGTGACGTGACATGCAATTCACAGGTACTGTTACGCTTAGGCGCTCATTAGTCCAAATCTCATGCGACCCTTTTCCTGATCTTAAAAAATGAAACCCAGCATTTTTAAGGTGCTGGGTTATTTGCTTGTAATACCCATTCATGTAGAGATCAGATCTTTTAATTCATACTGGGCAATAGCTGCGCCATGAACAGGCTTTAATTGGAGACTCAGTAACTCATCTATGCAGAACTGAACCTCTGTCTTGAGACACTCTAATGTATTTGCCTCAACGATAAGGCCCTGTAGGTCAGGGCTTTCGGCAATGAATACGTTTGCATCGCTATCGTGCATCACGTAGATACGAATGCTGATGGGAAAGCCTAAGTTAGCGATCACTTTCCAGAAGGGTAGGCCGA
>CAINDJ010000472.1 GCA_903847325.1 uncultured beta proteobacterium
CGTGCTGACGACTGCGGCCCTGATCGTGAGTCTTGCAACAGCCAGTGCAGTCAATCCTGGCATCGGTCTGGGCTGGGTATTGCTCGGCCTGCTGATTGGCGGCTCGATTGGCACGGTCATGGCTAAACGTGTCGAGATGACCAAAATGCCGGAGCTCGTGGCTTTCATGCACAGCATGATCGGCCTGGCAGCCGTCGCCATCGCTGTGGCGATTGTGGCTGAACCGCACGCATTCAATATCGCTCCGAAGGGTCAGCCCATTCCTTTGGGCAACAGACTGGAATTGTTCATCGGTACCTTTGTTGGTGCGATTACTTTCTCAGGATCAGTGATCGCTTTTGGCAAACTTTCTGGCAAATATAAATTCAGGTTCTTCCAAGGTGCACCGGTTACATTCCCGGGCCAGCACATGTTTAATCTCGCCCTCGCTATCGCGATGGTCGGCTGCGGTGTGTGGTTCATGCTGACACAGAGTTGGACGCCTTTCGTCATCATGACGCTGCTCGCGTTCGTGATTGGCGTACTGATCATCATCCCGATCGGTGGCGCAGACATGCCGGTTGTGGTGTCGATGCTCAACAGTTACTCCGGTTGGGCCGCAGCGGGGATTGGTTTCTCCTTGAACAACCCGATGCTCATCATCGCAGGCTCACTGGTCGGCTCCTCCGGTGCGATCCTGTCCTACATCATGTGCAAAGCCATGAATCGCTCGTTCTTTAACGTGATTCTGGGGGGCTTTGGAGGTGCGACGGATGCGGGTGCGAGTGCAGGTGCGCAAGCACAGCGTAACGTCCGCTCTGGCAGCCCAGATGATGCGGCGTTCTTGCTGATGAATGCGGAGACGGTCGTGATTGTTCCTGGATATGGCCTGGCAGTCGCTCGAGCGCAGCATGCCCTCAAAGAACTCGTTGAAAAACTCACCGAGCATGGCGTGAATGTGAAATACGCCATCCACCCTGTCGCAGGCCGTATGCCAGGACATATGAACGTTTTGCTCGCCGAAGCAGAGGTCCCCTATGACCAAGTATTCGAGATGGAGGATATCAACAGCGAGTTTTCACAGACCGATGTGGTGCTGGTGCTGGGTGCCAATGACGTGGTGAACCCGGCCGCGAAAAACGATCCAAAATCTCCGATCGCCGGCATGCCAATCCTTGAGGCCTACAAAGCTAAAACCATTATCGTCAATAAACGTTCAATGGCCTCAGGCTATGCAGGCCTGGATAATGAGTTGTTCTACCTCGACAAAACCATGATGGTCTTTGGCGATGCGAAAAAAGTGATTGAAGAAATGGGTAAAGCTATCGAGTGAGGGCTGCGTCCACCACTTCGATCCAGTGCCTGACGGGTGTATCGGTGCCACTTTGCAAGTGACCGATACAACCAATATTCGAAGACATCATCACATCCGGTTCCGCGTGATTTAAATTCGCCAATTTACGATCACGCAATGATTTAGCTATCTCAGGCTGCATCACCGAATAAGCCCCCGCTGAGCCACAGCAAAGATGACTTTCCGTAAAGGGCTGGAGCGTCATGCCGAGCTGGGTCATCACCTGTTCGCTCAGTGGGCGCAAGCCCTGCCAGTGTTGCAAGGTGCATGGGGGATGAAATACAGGACGTTTAGGCAAACGCTGCGTATCGATTTTCGTTGCGAGTACCTCGACACATGGCGCGACAATTTGCGCAACGTCTTTCACCACAGCAACGATTTTTTCTGCTTTAGGCAGATAGACGGGATCATTGCGTAAGTGATGCGCGTATTCCGCCACCATTGCCCCACACCCGGAGGCATTCATCACGATCGCCTCGACCGCACCTGACTCAACGAGCGGCAACCAGGCATCGATATTGGCACGCATCTGCGCCAGTGCTACATCCTGAGCATCCAGATGGAAATTCAACGCGCCGCAGCATCCGGCACCCGCCGCGACTTGGGTACCGATACCAATGGCATTGAGCACGCGAATGGTGGCAGCATCAATCGTAGGCATCATGGTCGGCTGCACGCAACCAGACAAAATAAGGACTTGCCGAATTTGTTTGGCTGTATCGGGGATGGCCCCCACCTCTCGTTTGGCCAGCATCTTACGTTGCAGCGATTCTGGCAAGAGGCTACGGATCGACTGTCCGAGTTTGTAAGCGGGCGCAAACAAGCGCGAGGTTAAGCCACGGCGCAAAGCAAACCGCTGGAGTTGCTCAAATGCGGGGCGCTTAACTTTTTCTTCAACAATCTGGCGCCCGATATCAACCAGGTGACCATACTGCACGCCCGACGGACAGGTTGTTTCGCAGTTTCGGCAAGTCAGGCAGCGATCCAGATGTTCCTGTGTCGCGCGCGTTGGCTCCTTGCCCTCAAGGACTTCTTTGATGAGGTAAATACGACCGCGCGGACTATCGAGTTCATCACCCAGGACCTGGTAGGTCGGGCATGTCGCCGTACAAAAACCACAGTGCACACAGCGACGCAAAATCGCATCAGCTTCTTGGCCCAGGTTAGACTCACGCGCCCATTCGGCGAGATTTGTTTGCATGCTTGATCCGTCAGATGCCAGCGACCAGACGACCGGGGTTAAACACCCCCTTCGGGTCGAACTCTTGTTTTAAACGTTTCACAATCGTGGTGACTGCGGGTGAAAGCGGATGAAATACACCGTGCTCTGGCGCCCCTTTGCCTGCCCCCATGCGAAACAATGTCGCATGTCCCTGGGCTTGTTCGGCCGCGCGACGCACCATTGCGGGGTCAAGATCGGCTGCGATCCAGCGTTGCCCCCCTCCCCACTCAATGAGTGTGGGGCCAAGATTTAGCGCAGGTGTACCAGGTGCTACCGCGACACGCCACAATTGGGGTGCTGTAAAGAATGCCAGACGCTGCTCGCGCAGATCAAGCCAATATTGCTCGGACTCGAGATCTGAGACCAGCATACCGCCGATCTTGCGGCGAGCAGTATCAATCGCAGCCGACGCGCCCGCCAAGCGGATACGCAACCTGCCTTGATTTTCAACTAATTCCCATGCGCTCGCCGATACAGGTAAAGGGTGCGCGCGCATGCCATGGCACATGGCTAACGATTCAGCCTCCGTACATTGCCATTCAAGCGTGAGGGCCTGAAGGTGCCTGGGAGCGACTTTTACAGACACTTGCAATAGCGCGCCAAACATTCCCATAGAGCCTGCCAGCATGCGCGAAACATCGTAGCCCGCCACGTTTTTCATGACTTCGCCACCGAATTTCAGAACGCGCCCCTGCGCATCGAGCAGGTGACTCCCCAATACGTAGTCTTTTAATGGACCACCCCCTAAGCGTGCGGGACCGGAAAGTCCACTGGCGATACACCCACCGAGTGTTGCTTGCGGACCAAAAGCAGGCGGGTCAAAGGCAAGCATTTGACCAGAGGCCGCCAGGGTATCGGTTATTTCCTGCAACGGCGTTCCCGCCAGTGCGGTAATCACAAGCTCGGTCGGTTCGTAATTAACGATGCCACGCAGGGTGCGCATATCGAGCGAAATAGGTTCAACGCTGGCACGCACAAATGGATTGCCATAAAACTGTTTGGTATTGCCGCCATGGATTAACACGGGACGATAACTGGCACGCGCCTCAAGGACCTGCTCGCTAAGCTGAGCGATTTCGTATTTCATGCGCGTCTCAGAATCTGGGGATTTCAGGGAATGCGATCGCACCACCATGCACATGCATTTTGCCGTATTCGGCGCAACGCGCAAGTGTTGGAATCACTTTCTCCGGGTTCAATAAACAGTCGGGATCAAACGCGCGTTTTACAGCAAGAAACTGATCGAGTTCATCTCGCGAAAACTGGACACACATCTGGTTGATTTTTTCCATGCCGACGCCATGCTCTCCGGTAATCGTTCCACCGACTTCCACACAGAGCTCCAGAATAGCGGCACCAAAATCCTCCGCCCGACGCACTTCGTCAGGAACATTTGAATCAAACATAATCAGTGGATGTAGATTGCCATCGCCCGCATGAA
>CAINDJ010000473.1 GCA_903847325.1 uncultured beta proteobacterium
ATTTCTGTCCTACTCTACCTGTCCATGTTTCGACTTCAGTGGGGACATAGAAAGGGGTCGCATCCAAACTGATCTGGCTGTTGATTTGCGTGAAATTCAAGGTGGGTGCGATCTGACCACTGCGGACCGTACAAGCAGCCTTTATCAGTCCAGCAATCCCTGCAGCAACCTCAAGATGGCCCACATTTGACTTGACGGCGCCCAGCGCGCAAGTTTTGTCCGTTCGACCAGAAAAAACACTGGCCAGGGCTTCGAACTCAATCGGATCACCCAAGGGTGTAGCAGTACCGTGCGTCTCCACATAGCCAATATCAGCCGCGTCAATCCCTGCCTCTTTTAAAGCTTGCGCTATCACGCGCTCTTGACCCTGGCTCGACGGCGCAGCAAATCCAGCTTTAATTCCGCCATCATTATTGACTGCACCGCCCCGGATAACAGCGTGAATGGCATCCCCGTCTGCAAGCGCATTTTCCAGACGTTTGAGCAAGACCACTCCCACACCACTACCGAATACAGTTCCTGTACCTTGTTCATCGAAGGGGCAGCAACGACCATCCTCAGAAAATATTCCCCCTTCCTGATAGAGATAACCCGCCAGCTGAGGCAGTCTGATTGTGACGCCACCCGCAAGGGCCATCGAACAGTTCCCTGCGCGAAGCGCGTCACAGGCAGCGAGCACAGCTACAAGCGAGGTCGAACATGCTGTTTGAATTGCCATGCTGGGGCCGGTCAACCCTAGCCTGTACGACACAGTGCTTGCGAGGTAATCTCGATCACCTCCAATTAAATGCTGAATATATGCAGCATCTACGACATGATCTGCATGACGTCGATTACGATCTTGACCATAGGTCGAAGGGCTCTCTCCCGCCCAGACACCAACCGCTCCCTGTGACTCTGCCAACTCACTCGTATAACCTGCATCTTCAAATGCTTGCCAGCAAGCTTCTAGAAACAACCTGTGCTGCGGGCTGGCAGATGCAGCTTCGGCTGAAGAAAATCCAAAATTTGCAGCGTCAAACAAATCAATACCGTCGATCGCTGCAGCAAACTTGCGATATCGCGCATGTTGATAGAGCGAAGCAGGAACGCCTTGTGCAACCAACTCATCATCTGTTACAGCGCGAATCCCCAGCTTACCGGCAAGAAGATTCTGCCAGAAATGATCCACACTCTGAGCACCGGGAAAACGCCCTGCCATTCCGATGATTGCAATAGCTGAGTTGGGATGGGACATTAAAACCTCTGTCTATTTATGCTGGGTGACTAGCTCAGTGAATTGAATTCAATCTCTGGGCTAACAGGTTCACAGTCGGATATCTGAAAAAATCGAGAATCGCAATTTCACAACCGATTCTCGAAATGATCAGATTTCTGATTCGCACAATTTTGAGCGAGTCTGCCCCAATATCGAGAAAATTCTTTGTACGATCAATCGCTCCGTAGCCAAGAACACTTTCCATACAGGACGCAATCACATCATCAAAGGCCTCAGAAGTCTTATCGGAATCACTCTGCTTAATACTTGGAGCCGTCAGTCGCTCTATTGGAATAACAGGTATAGATATGGCTGCGAGTGCTTTACGATCGACTTTACCGTTAGCGGTAAGAGGAACACTCTCAAGCCATACAATTTGTCTTGGCACCATGTACGATGGCAGATACTCTGAGGCATACGACTGAATATCTGCAATATTGCGAGGGTCTGGCTCAGTTCCGAACATCCCCCATCTTTGCGACTGATCTGAAGCGATCGCGCCACAAACCAACCCGTGCAGAAATATGAAATTTGCATTCAATCCAAGTATCGGACGCATACGATCAAAATCAACAGCACCAATGCCGCACAAGCCAAGACCTAAAGCTGGCGCATGTTCAGCAAGCAACTGACTGATTGCTCCGGCTTCGATCAGACAGAAATCCCGTGCGTATTCAGGGTACTGAACAGCCACCACAGCAGGATCAGCGACAAGGAAAAACTCGCATCCGGCGGATTCTGAAAACGTGCGGTTGTAATCACCGTGAATAGACTGGATCTCTTGTGCAGGAGAAACAAGTCTGAGCATGCGTTTAAAAGTATCCAGATAATAAATACCTTGATCCAGTCCAGTGACGCGGCCTTGCTTGATATGGATATAAACCTGAACCGGATAAAGCGCCCCTCCTGATGGATACATATACTTGGGGACTGGCGAACCACTGATCGTCTGCGCACACAACAAATCCAACAAACTCGAAAAATCTTCAAAACGAATAGCTTGATTCAGAAACTCGCGATGACTCTGCCGTAATAACCAAGCAGCTGCGCGTGCGGCAGGATCTGTGACGGGGGACAGATTCACGCTTGAGCTGTCAGCCAGATCTTTGCGCGCGCCTGGCTGACTACGTTTGTAAGTCAGTGCCTCAGAATCCGCAAATGCGCTCTCCTCTAAAGAGGCCGTCACTGGTACCAGAAAGGCAACAAGTCTTTTTGATGCGCGATCCGAACCAATCGCGTCTACCACCACATCAGACACACCGCGATAACGTTTCAATACAGTCTCGATTTCACCGAGCTCAATACGAAAACCATCGATTTTTACCTGGTGGTCCTGGCGCCCCAGGAATTCGATCGCACCATCAGGACGATAGCGCCCGAGATCACCTGTGCGATATAGCCGCTCTCCAGTTTTAGGATGGTGCAGAAAACTAAGTGCTGTGCGCTCTGCGTCAGCCCAATAACCTAATGCGACGCCACGTCCAGAGATAAAAATCTCACCAATCGCCCAGAGAGGTCGCACTTCATAGTCAGGCCCCAGAACCACCACGTTTTGATTCGCCAGGGAATAACCGTAAGGAATGCTTTTCCACTCCGGATTGATCTCATGCACTGGATATTCGATCGACCAGATCGCGGCCTCAGTCGCCCCACCCAGACTAATCACTTCACACAGGGGAAAGTTACGCGCAATTGCCGGTGGAAGAGTCAAAGGCACCCAGTCTCCTGATAGCATCGCTACACGCAACGCTATCGTTTGAGGTGGACTTTCCAGGGACAAAAACTCCGTGAGCATCCCCATTAGTGCGGGAACGCTATTCCATATTGTGACGGTGTGCTGGCGCATTAAATCCAGCCAGTGACCGGGGTTGCGCAAACTTTCATGATCAGGGATCACAACTGCCCCGCCTGCCCCCAGTAAACCGAAAATGTCATAGACCGAAAGATCAAAGCTAAGCGAAGACAATGCGAGCACGCTATCGCGCGCTGTGATCGAGCGGCGTGCGTTGATGTCTTCAATCGTATTGACGGCCGCCTCGTGGCTGATCATGACGCCTTTGGGCTCACCCGTCGAACCAGAGGTAAAAATCACATACGCGAGATCCGTTACTGCGCTTCGTCTGGGAGCCGTATCCCATGTGTGATCACCCGCATCCGAACGAGAAAGACGAATCGCCAGCACTTCTGACGGCAATGAAGGCTCAGACAAAGCATCCGTCTCAACAATCACAAGACGGGCACCCAATTTGCGGATAATTGCATGACGCCTTGCTTCGGGCCACTCGGCATCAACCGGAACATATGCTCCACCCGCTGCGAGAATGGCCATGACAGCAGCAACCTGCTCCCATGATTTGCGCATCATGACCACTACCGGCTCACCTATGCGTAAAGAATGCTCCGACAGCACGTTGGCAGTTCGCATGGATATCGAGGCCAACTCTGCGTACCGCAATACTTTCTGTGTTGAAAAAATCGCAATAGCATCCGGTGCTTGCAGACTTCGCCGGAAGAAAGCCTCGTGGAGCAGTTCTGAAGAATATGGGAGTGTAAGTGCCTGTGGCGCGACGCTATTCACACGTATTGGCGTAAATGGGACGGCCAACGCGGACTCGCTGGCCAGATGATCCAGCAACTTTCCGTACGCATCGAACATCGCATCAAGCAAACCCGGCGCAAAGGCGGTGTCCACACTGTCCCATGCGAGGCATAGCGCACCACGATGTTCGACCACCAGCACATCCAACAAAACCTGTGGGGTCTGCGTGATACCAAAAACAATAGAGCCAAACGGATTGAGATCTGTCGCGTCATCCTGTACTGAATCGAGGCTGAGCGCACTGGTAAAAACTATTGGCATCGCTGCGCGATCAATTTCACCATTTCTTCTAAGCATGCCGAGTACTTCTGTGCCACCAACTGCGCGGTGATCCATATCGGCCCATAAGCGTGCCTGAATCGCACGAGAGAGCTCAACGATATTCTTTTCTGCCGCATCGATTTCAAGCAAAGTCAGCGTCGTAAAATCACCCACGATCGCACCGACCTGAGGATGCAAAGGTTTACGGTTAAAAAGCGACAAATTGATTGTGAAATGCGCTGAGCGCGACCACTGAGCAATCACTTGTGCAAATGCCGCCAATACCAGAGAGGATGGGGTAATCGCGTCGCTGCGCGTCCGCGCTTTGACGCGACTCCACTCCAGTGCAGGCATGTTGTAGGTGCGACGGGTAAATCGAGGCGGCTCTAAATGAGCAGATACACTCGCTAAAGGCAGATCAGGCGCAGCGGGTAAAGTCGGCAAGCGTTTGCGCCAATATTCACTTGCCCGTTGATATTCAGCACTATCGCGAAGTTTTTCTTCAGCAATGACGTAGTCCCGAAAGGTCAAATCCAAAGCGTCAAGTTCGTCGCGGCCACTGGTGTAGAGCGACCAAGCCTCTCTCCCCAGCAACATGATTGATGAGGCATCCAGTGACAGTCCGTCAAAACTTACGTGCAACCGGACCAGATCCTCGCTCAGCTTGGTCGCGCACACATCAAACATTGGCCACACATCAGCAGGCGCGACCCGATGAGATAAGCGCGAACGCACTAACTGAATATGCTGGTCGATTTCTGAGGAAGCCGCAGCGGACAGGTCCGACGTCTCTATCTCGTAGTGAGGGACCTCTGGCAGAACACGTTGTCGACCATCGGCATCGACTACTGCGCGAAGCATTGGGTGACGGCGAATCAGCACATTCCACGCCCAGGTCATGCGTCCGACGTTTAGATCGGGACAATCCATTTCAAAATAAACATGGGCGGACACACCACCAAGCTCGAAACTATCCGGATAACTCCGGCCAATCCAATAGGCTTGCTGGATTGGAGTCAGGACAAAGGGATCGAACGCTTTATCTGGCTCCGAAAGGATTTCCACAGGCTCGGCTTGTTCGTTGCTCGTAGTCAGTGCTTCAAGCAATGCGGTCTTGTGCGCGACAAGTTGTTGTCTGATTTCAGCATTCATCGCGCCTTCAGGCGCACTGAATCCTAAACGTCCGTTCTCGACGCGTAATCGAATATCACGTGCTGCCAAATCACTCAGTAATTGTCCAATCGAACTCATATCAAACCTTCCTCTCGCTCCTGAGAGGCCATTTCAGGACGCGCAACCTGCTCGCGAGCCGACAACAAGTGATCAATGACGGCGGCCAACTCACCCAGACGCGGATGCTCCATGACAATATGTAATGGAAGACGCAAATTCAGTTTTTGCTGTAATTGCGCAATCGTGCGTGTTGCGGACAAAGAGTGCCCGCCCAGCGAGAAGAAATCATCATCTACTCCAACTGCATCGAGGCGCAGGAGCTCACGCCAAATGGTCGCTAACGCACGCTCAGTTGGCGTAGATGGGAAACGCCCGCTCCCGCCTAACCTGCTGCTACGACCAGGAATCGGCAGTCGCTTGCGATCGACCTTACCGTTATTGTTTAGGGGAATTTCTTTAAGCGGTACGAAATGTGCAGGAAGCATCGCCTCAGGCAACCAGCGTGCCAGCCAGTCCCTTAAACCTGAAATACTCTCGCCGTTTCGGGACCGATAGTAAGCAACCATCTCAACGATATCGCCTTTCTTGTGGTTGACCAGCCCCTCTCCCAC
>CAINDJ010000474.1 GCA_903847325.1 uncultured beta proteobacterium
AGAAATTTTTTATCTTCTCGGACCTGCGGAACGCAGGCTGCTTTTGATTCAGGCAGAATCCACTCTGGCTTCAAGCAGTTCAAAACCCGGCGATACGCCTGAACAAACAGTTTAAACTAATAAAAAGAGAAACGATTGTTTCTCTTTTTGTCTATTTAGGCCTTGTCGGGCGCAGACCTGAAATCAAATTCAGCCTGATCTGTTTTCCGCTTCTGTAGACACCCAACTCAATGGCCTGCCCTGGTGCAGTTGATGCTATCAGGGATAAAAGTTGATTAGTGTTGCTGACAGCACTCCCATCCATGGTCTGCACGATATCTCCGACCTTCATTCCGCCTTTTGTAGCGGGGCCGTCGCGCAGCATGCCCGCAATAATGACGCCCGAGGTCTGCTCCAGGCCAAACGCACGCGCAAGATCTGCCGTCATATCCTGCGGCTCAATCCCAAGCCAGCCACGCTTCACATAGCCTTGACTGACGATCTGCTCCATCACTTGCTGAGCTGCCCGTACGGGTACTGCGAAACCAATTCCCAAAGATCCGCCGCTCTTTGAATAAATAGCAGTGTTGATGCCAATCAATCGCCCCTGCACATCAATCAACGCACCGCCAGAATTTCCAGGATTGATTGCGGCATCGGTCTGAATAAAGTTTTCGTAAGTATTGATGCCTAACCCTCCCCGACCCAGTGCGGAAACAATTCCCATCGTAATCGTCTGACCGACGCCAAACGGATTACCAATCGCCAGCACGACGTCTCCAACTCTGGGCGCCTCGGTTGAAGCAAAGGTAATCACGGGCAAATCTTTAAGCCCGATTTGCAATACTGCCAGATCAGTATCTGCATCAACGCCGACTACTTTTGCGGGTGATTGCCTGCCATCATTGAGCGCGACCAAAATCTCATCGGCCCCATCAATCACATGCAGATTCGTCAGGATATAACCCTGATCAGACACCAGTACACCAGAGCCAAGGCTTGTTGTTTTTTGCTGCTGGTTAAAACCAGGCATTTGCTCAAAGAAACGCCGTAATATGGGGTCTGCAGGCATGATGATGCGCGGGGCTGCAACACGTTTGCTCGTGTGGACATTCACCACTGCGGGAGCCGAGCGTGCAACCGGCTCAGCATAAGAATTCGACAGACCTGTCTCAAACGTTTGGCGCGCCTGGGGGCTGTTAGACAGTCTGCCCGAGACAGTACCAGGTGAAGACTTGCGCAGCCATTCTGGGCGCAAGGTCAACACCACGAATAAAATAGCCAGACAAACCGTGACGGTTTGGGCAAACAGCAACCAGAGTCGACGCATCACTTGACCTGAAAAATTATGCAAAATGTTTCAACGCGCGAACTATGTGGCTGGATTGATTCCACGCTTAAGTCGGCATCTTTCAATGATTATTGCCCGAATGGCCTTCAAGTCGAAGGCAAAACTCAGGTCACACATATTATCGCGGGCGTGACCGCAAGCGAAGCCTTAATTGACGCCGCGATTGCTTGCGGAGCCGATACGCTGCTTGTCCACCACGGCTGGTTCTGGAAAGGCGAAGATCCTCGGGTACGTGGCACACGAAAAACCCGACTCGCCAAACTGCTGGCGCACGACATTAATCTTCTGGCATATCACCTGCCGCTGGATGCTCATCCGCTTTTGGGAAACAACGCGCAACTCGCTAGAGTGTTGGGACTGGTCCCTGACCGTCAGCCATTACCCGACATAAACAATTGCGACAACAATCCGGTCGTGACGGTTGGGACAAACAATCTGATCTGGCTCGGCTCCATGCCCGGCGCCGACACATTAGGACAGGTCGCGCGACAAACCGAACAGCGCTTACAGCGCCAGCCGCTCGTCATTGGTGATCCGGACATGGCCATTAAAAATATTGGCTGGTGCACAGGCGCGGCGCACAGCATGTTGAGCGAAGCGATTGATGCAGGCGTGGACTGTTTCATTACCGGTGAAATCTCGGAGCCGGTGGTGCATCTGGCACGTGAGGCCGCAGTGGCCTTTATCAGTGCGGGGCATCACGCCACTGAACGCTACGGTGTGCAGGCACTAGGCAATGAAATCGCCCGAATATTTAATATTCGGGTCGATTTTGTTGATATAGATAACCCCGTATAGCCTGCAGGGGTTGCTGATTACTGTTTGTTTTTAAGTAGATCGCGGATTTCTCGCAGCAATGCGACGTCCTCGGGCACGGGTGGCGCTTCTTTTTCAGACTCAATACGCGCACGCGCAGTATTGATGACCTTGACCATCCAGAAAATGATGAACGCCAGCAAGACAAAATTGATCACAATCGTTAAAAAATTACCCCAGGCAAACACGGTTGCGCCAGCGCGGGTGAGCTCAGCGTAGGTTTCGGGACCTGAATAGTTGGCTGGGCGGGATAACACCAGATATTTATTGGTGAAATCTACTGACCCGCCAACTAAAAAGTTAACAACAGGCATCACAATATCTTTAACAACCGACTCGACAATTTTGCCGAAAGCGGCACCCACAATCACACCAACGGCGAGGTCGACGACATTGCCACGGACGGCAAATTCACGAAATTCCTTAAAAAAACCTTTACTTTGGCTCATTTGTTATTCCTCTTTGTGTATGCCACGTGGCTAGCGCTATAATAATGGGTTAAGGGAATATGTAACAAGCTTAGGTTAGGCAACAACAAGGATAGGAAGATGAGTCAGGATTCGATTGTGCATGACGACGAAGGCGCGGTCCCCCCCACGCTGCCGTCCGACCCCTCGCGCCGTTTCTGGATTGGCACAACCTGTGCCATGGGCGGAGCGGTTGGCGTAGCCACTGCAGTCCCATTTGTCAGTACATTCGCGCCCTCTGAGCGCGCTCGTGCTGCTGGCGCTCCAGTAGAAGTAGATGTCAGCACGATGACCCCAGGTGAAATGCGCACCATTGAGTGGCGCGGCAAACCTGTCTGGCTCATCCGTCGTACAAAAGAGCAGCTTGACGCGCTCCCGTCCAATGACCCTGAACTTGCCGACCCGAACTCAAACCGTCCTGGTTTTACCCCGCCTTACGCTAAAAATGGCTGGCGCTCACGTAAGCCCGAGATGTTTGTTGCTGTGGGTATTTGCACGCACCTTGGTTGTTCGCCCACCCCAAAATTTCAGACAGGGCCACAGCCCAGCCTGCCCAATAACTGGGATGGCGGATTCCTGTGTCCGTGCCATGGTTCCACCTTTGACATGGCAGGCCGCGTGTACAAAAACAAACCTGCGCCTGACAATCTCGAAGTACCACCCTATCAATACCTAAGCGACACCCGCATCATTGTCGGGGTTGATGAGAACAACAAGGCCTAACCGCCTTTGATCCCCACTGCAACACGACACTGAACAAAGGAGCCATTTCATGGCTGGCGATAAAACCGTCGAAACGACAGGACTAGTTGGCTGGATAGACCGCCGCTTTCCGTTGACGTCTACCCTGAAAGCGCATGTAACCGAATACTATGCGCCTAAGAACTTTAACTTCTGGTACTTTTTTGGCTCCTTAGCCACTCTCGTACTGGTTCTGCAGATTGTGACCGGTATTTTTCTGGTCATGCACTACAAACCTGATGCGTTACTGGCTTTCCAGTCAGTCGAATACATCATGCGTGAGGTACCAGGCGGCTGGTTTATCCGCTACATGCACTCCACAGGCGCCTCGATGTTTTTTGTCGTGGTCTACCTGCACATGGTGCGTGCGCTGATTTATGGTTCATACCGTAAGCCTCGCGAACTCGTCTGGATCTTCGGCGTTGGCATCTTTTTGTGCCTGATGGCAGAAGCCTTCTTCGGCTACCTTCTGCCCTGGGGCCAGATGTCGTTCTGGGGTGCGCAGGTCATTGTGAACCTGTTCTCAGCGATTCCTTTCATTGGTCCCGAGCTGTCAATCTGGATTCGTGGTGACTATGTTGTGTCAGACGCGACCCTCAACCGCTTCTTTGCATTCCACGTGATTGC
>CAINDJ010000475.1 GCA_903847325.1 uncultured beta proteobacterium
CTTCTTCGGCAGTGCATTCCGAACGCGAAGTCGGGTTGGAATAGGGGAAGATAATCGGACGCTTGTTCACGCGCGACATGGCTTCGATGACCTGCTGGTTAAACAGCTTAGGTACCGTACTGACGCCGACGATGGCTGTTGGCTTGATGGATTCGATCGCCTCTACAAAGTTTTTAGTCGGGGCGTGAACATGCGTAAACGGTTTTTGAAAATCGGCGATATCACTGCGTGACGATTCGAGAAGTCCATTCACATCAAACAGGAAACAACGGGCACGAGCCTGCTCGATGGTGAGCCCTTCAAGTACCATCGCTTCACTAATGAGCTCGGCAATACCGGTGCCTGCGGATCCTGCACCCATAAACAGAAAGCGCTGTTCGGTGAGTTTCTCGCCTGAGATGCGTAAAGAGCCATAGATCCCGGCCAACGCAACCGATGCGGTGCCCTGAATATCATCGTTGTAGGTACAGATCTTGTCTTTGTATCGCGCAAGAATCGGCACCGCATTGATGTTGGCGAAATCTTCCCACTGCAGGCATGATTTCGGGTAGAGCGACTGGATGGCTTGCACGAATTCTTCGATGAATGCATCGTATTCAGCGCCGCGCACGCGATGCTGCCTGAGACCCAGGTACAGCGGGTCTTCCAGGTATTGTTCATTGTTGGTGCCGACATCAAGGGTGATGGGCAGCGTAAGCTCGGGCGGCACACCCGCCACAGCGGTATACAGCGAGAGTTTGCCAACGGGGATGCCCATGCCGTTCACACCCAGATCACCGAGCCCCAGGATGCGCTCTCCATCTGTGACGACGATAAAGCGGATATCTTTTTGGGGCCAATTCTGCAGCAGTTCTTTCAGTCGTCCCTTGGCTGTGATGGGCAGATAGACGCCGCGCGGAGCACGATAAAAATGATCGAATTTTTGGCAGGCCTCACCGACCGTTGGTGTGTACACCAGGGGCATGAATGTGGCGGGGTCTGACATGATGACTGCAAAGAAAAGCGTTTGGTTACGAGCCTGCAGATCGGAAAGCAGCAGATATTTTTGCATATCAGAATCTAACGCGCTCAGTTGCAAATGGATTCTGGCAACCTGTATCTCTAATGTGTCGACCGCCGGAGGAAGTAGCCCCTCAAGGCCATTCGCTGCACGTTGGTCAGGAGTAAAAGCAGAGCCGCGATTTTGTAGCGGATCGTGGAATAGGGCGAAACCATTTTCTTGAGCAGGCATGCAGATTCCTTTTTGATCGGTTGTGGGGATAGATGGGCACACCATTTTGGTGGTCTCTCAATCCAGTAAATCTATTAATGGAGAATGTAGCCTATTTACAATATAATTTTTGAATGCGTCAATATGATGTCCGTATACGTCCGCACCCATAGTTACACCTACATTTCCTTGTAAAAAGGCATAGCATGACCCAGCCCAATAATCTGAACAATTGCTCAAATGCAATCGTAAAAATTCTCGAAAATCACGGTGTCACGCATGTTTTTGGAGTCCCTGGCGCAAAGATCGATAGCCTTTTTATTGCCCTTAAACATTCAAAGATCAAATTAGTGCTCTGTCGCCATGAGCAAAATGCAGCATTCATGGCTGCAGCCTTCGGCCGGGTAACCGGTAAGATTGGTGTCTGCGTGGCGACCTCTGGCCCCGGTGTGACGAACTTGGTCACGGGCTTAGCGACAGCAACGAGCGAGGGAGATGCAGTGCTCGCCATTGGCGGTGAGGTGCCCGTTGATGAGCGTCTGAAAAAGACCCATCAATCGCTTGATGCAACATCGTTGATGAAACCAGCAACTAAATTTTCGGCAGAGGTCCTGACCACAGATCAGGTCGGTGAAGTTTTTGGCAATGCAATCCGTGTAGCTGAAAGCGGCCGACCTGGCGCTGTATTTGTCTCCTTGCCTAAAGATATTGGCTTGGCGGATTATCCGGGCGATATCAATGCCGCGTGGGGCAAGTCAATCTGTATGGGCGCAGGCTCTCAGTCATCGGTGGCGCAAGCCGCCGCTGTGCTGAACTCCTCTAAGCGCCCGATTGTTGTACTTGGTATGCAATCTTCGACTGCAGATACCGCGGATGCATTGGTCGCTTTCTTGAAAAAAACAGATATCCCATACATTTCGACATTCCAGGGCGCTGGGGCTTGGGTTGAGGGCAAGGGTGGGTCAACTTACGCTGGCCGTATCGGACTATTTCGTAATCAACCCGCCGATAAAATCCTCGATCAAGCGGACGCGATCCTCGCGATTGGATACGACCCGATTGAATATGATCCTTCTATCTGGAATACAGGCAAGAGTCGCCCGGTAGTGTGTGTGGATACGATAGTTGCAGACCAAGACAATGCATTCTTACCGGCAGCAGAGCTTGTTGGTGATATTGGCGCATCACTCAATGTGCTCGCAGAGCAAGTCAACGTAACAATTGATCGTGAATATCTTGCTGCCGCTAAAAGTGCATTCGCAGAATTGCAATCCACTATTGCCGAAGGCGACAAGATGGACGGCTTTCCCGTTCAGCCGCTTCGCCTCATACGAGAGCTACAAAAGCAGATGACGGCGGGTACGCACGTCGCGCTCGACGTTGGATCCAATTACATTTGGACAAATCGTTATTGCGCCGCTGACCACGCGCGTCAGGTTTTGGTCAGTAATGGCCAGCAGACCCTGGGTGTCGCACTGCCATGGGCCATTGCTTTGAGTTTGATTTATCCTGGCCAGCGTGTGCTTTCTAGCTCTGGAGATGGTGGTTTCTTGTTCACCGCAACTGAATTAGAGACGGCTGTTCGAGTGGGTGCTAAGTTCGTTCATGTCGTCTGGGACAGTCATTCCTATGACATGGTCTCATTCCAGGAAGTCGCGCATTACGGTGAAAGTGCCGGGGTACAGCTTGGTAACTACGATCCCGTCACCTTTGCTGAATCGTTTGGCTGCAAAGGTTATCGCATTACCTCACCGGACCAGCTGCCAGGTGTATTTGAACAAGCTTTCAAATCAGACGTGCCCGTGATCATTCATGTCCCGGTTGATTACAGTTTGAATCAGCGCCTGATGCAAGATGTGCATCAAAGTTACCTCAACTGATTGCCATGGCTCACTCAAAAATACCGGGTAGCTCCCCCCTCAACGTAAACCTCTCTCAAACCCTCCTGCAAGCCCTTAAAAAGCGTTGTGAGGAGACGGGTGAGTCACTTGATCACGTTGTCCAGGATGCGTTGGCGAAAGCGCTTGGAGTTGAACATCACACGCTTTATCAGGTTTCAACGTCTGCAGCGCTGGTTCAGGGTGTCTATCAGGGCTGTGTTTCGGTCGGCGACATTAAGGCGCATGGTGATTTCGGGCTGGGTACTTTTGATTCCCTTAATGGTGAGGGGCTCATGCTTGATGGTCACGTTTATCAGGCACTTGGTAATGGCTCGGTTATTCAACCCGCGGACACAGCCACGGCTCCTTTCTGGGTGAGTACTGAATTTGAAGCCGATCGACGTGCGACGATTGATGCCGTGAGCAGCTGGGAAGACTTATGCTCGCAGCTTGAGCAATATCGTCATTCGGAAAATCTTTTTGCAGCGATTCGTATAGACGGTATTTTTGAAGAGCTTCAGTATCGCGTAGCTTGTAAGTCGGCTCCAGGTGAAGATCTAGTCACTGCTACGAGTCATCAGTCTGAATTTAAATTGAATAATTTTGCTGGCACGTTACTTGGATTTTGGTCGCCGGGCTATGCCAAAACCCTTAAC
>CAINDJ010000476.1 GCA_903847325.1 uncultured beta proteobacterium
GGCACTGCATTTATATATGTTGGCCACCTCATCTGCGTTTGTGTATCTAAGTATTACATTGGCCAGACAAGCATAGGTCATGCAAATGGCGATTTGGTATTACAGAATCTTGCGAGCATCCTTCAGTCTTGTTTACGTCGACCCTTTGATTTCTGCTGTCGATGGGGTGGTGAGGAGCTCGTTGTCGTGTTACCTGATACGGATGAAACAGGTGCATCAAATGTCGCACAGCAAATTTTAGATACGGTCAGAAATACCCCTATGGCTATCAACGGGCATGCGCCAATTCACATCACTGTGAGTATAGGTATCGCTTGCGCACATAACAGGGCGCACGTTCCAATACAAAACAATCTTGTGGACCGGGCGGATCAGGCGATGTACCGGGCAAAACAGGCTGGCAGGGATCAGTTTTCGTTTTAGTTCATTGACACGATAGGAGCTCTAGCCATTCAAATCACCCAATCCTCGCTTAAGCCATTTTTGTGAGAGTTTTTCCATATCGCCGTTTTTCATTCCTGCGGTAATGATCTCATTTATTTTATTGAGCAATGCCTCTTCACCCTTTGCCACACCGACATAAGATGGGCTCAGACGCGTCGTCAGTTTGTATTCCGCGCCGAGCTGAGGATTGCGCTGAATCATGCTCTCAGCAACCGGGGCGCCTGTTGTAATCAAATTAGTTTGCCCAGAGACAAACGCGGAGACCGTGGCATTGTTATCCTCGAAACGTTTGATATCTGTTTCGGGAGGAGCCATTTTTGTCACATCAACATCCTCAAAAGATCCGCGCGTCACAGCAACAGACTTTCCAGCTAAATCTGAAAAATTTTTGATCGTCATGGTTTTGGGTCCATATACGGCACTGAGAAAGAGTGCGTAGGGGACCGTGAAATCAATGACTTTTTCACGATCCGGACTTTTCCCAAGGGTGGATACGATTAAGTCTGCGCGTTTAGTTTGCAGGTAAGGAATGCGATTGGGCGAGGTCACGGGTATCAATTCAGCTTTGACGCCTAACTTGCTCGCGAGGTACTCACCCATTTCAACATCCAAGCCCTGAGGTTTCAGGTCTGGGCCTACAAAACCGTAAGGAGGAAAATCTGTCGGGATTCCGATTTTGATGACTTTTGCGGACATGATGTCGGCCAACGTATTTTGTGCCTGAGCAGCGGCAAATGTCACAAGGCTTAATCCAAATGTACAACCAGCAATGATCAAGCTTCTTTTGATTTGATTAAACATGAACTTACTCCTTTTATTCTTGCGCAATATTGGCTTCTTTAATGACTCGGGCCCATTTAGCAATCTCACGATCCATATACTCTGAAACTGCCTGAGGTGTAGAGCCTTGAACTTCGATACCTTGTTCTCGTAATTTTGCTTTCAAGACAGGATCAAGCAAAATCTCATTGAGTTCAGTATTCAGTCTATCAACGATAGCTTTAGGAGTACCTGTTGGCGCAAACATTGCATAGGCTGCAACCGAATCAAAGCCTGGGAATCCCGACTCAGCGATCGTGGGTACATCAGGCATGAGCGGCGAACGCTCCAGCATAGTGACCGCTAAGGCTTTAATTTTTCCGGACTTGAGTAACGGCATGTAAGGAGGAATATTGTCGAGTGACATGTTGACGCGACCAGTAATCAGATCAGGGATCAACATCGTCGTGCCCTTATAGGGAATATGCAGGATATTGAGTTGCGCGGCGGCCTTGAACATCTCGCACGTCAGGTGAATCTGCCCGCCTGTACCGGATGACCCACATGTAAATTCTCCAGGGTTTGCCCTTGCGGCCGCAATGAGCTCCGCCAGATTTTTAGCTGGATTATCTGCGCTCACCATGACCGCATTACCCATTGTGGCGGTCCGAGAAATTGGAATCAAATCGGCACGAAAGTTATAGGTCAGTGTTTTGTAATAACTGATTGCGGCTGCGTGCGATCCCATTGAGCCCATCAACAAGGTATAGCCATCCGGTGCAGCGTGCGCAACAGCTGAGGCTCCGATATTGGCCCCTGCGCCTGGCCTGTTTTCAATCACCATCGCTTGGCCGAGTCGAGGGCTGAGCTTTTCCAGGATCGCCCGGGTCAAGATGTCGGTGGCTCCACCTGGAGGAAAAGGCACAACGATCTTGATGGGTTTATTCGGGTATGCCTCTTCTGAGTGCACAGGTGAGCCGATAAATACTGTTACTAAGGCACTTAGTAACAGGGTTTGAACTAGTTTTGCTGCTGATTTCACTTTGGTTCCCTTTTTATGCTCCGAGATAAAGCGCGGGAGCAGTTATGGAATCACAAAGCAATAAATGTGCCAAAGGGATTAGCGACTGTTCATGACACAAACGAAATGCTAAAGTCGACTTAAATTTATTAGCTAATTTCATATATATAGACAGCACAACACATGATAAAAATAATCTCTCTATGCCTGCTACTCTTGATCAATGCCTTTTCAGCTGTCTATGCAGCAAATGTAAAAGTAGCAGCCGTCGAATTTAATCCGGTTGCAAAGGATGTTGAAGGAAATATCCGCAAAATTGTTGCTGCAGTCACTACCGCGTCTGAAAATGGTGCTCGGCTAATGGTGTTGCCAGAGTTTTCAGTAACCGGATTTGGATTTGTACCTGACAATCCTAATGACTTAGATACGATTCCCGGAAGAGCCACCGCAGCAATTGAAAAGGTGACACAAAAATTCAATAGTTACGTTGTTGTGGGTATGTATGAAAGAGATACCGTCACAGGTGTGATTCACAATTCAGCCGCACTCATCGGTCCTAAAGGGCTTGTCGGTAAGTATCGGAAAAATCAACTTCCGACGGGAGACTATGATGTTGCCGCACCGGGCAACTTAGGATTTCCAGTGTTTGATACCGAGATTGGCAGGATAGCTATCTTGATCTGTTTTGATGACAGCCGACTTCAGTCTTTACTGATTCCGAGCTTGCGCAGTGCTGATATTTTGGCCATGCCGATCGGCTCTGACATGATGCCAAAGTTTGAAAAAATGAGTAATGGAAACCATTCCACGATTTCTAATATCGCTACATTGGCTCAGTGGACAGGCATGCATGTTATTGCCAGCAATCAAACTGGTTTATTGAGCATCCCAGCGTTCGGTTTGGTGGACCAATTTACCGGAGGCTCTACCATTTGGGACAATAATGGCAAGCAGCTCAGTCATTCAAAGGTATCAACCTGGACCAAACCTTTACCGCCTGAAACTATCTACGCAACGATTGATACCTCTAAAAAGAGCGAGCAAAAAACATTTTGGCTAAAGCATCGCCGTCCCGAGTTGTATCAAGTCTACAACCTGTACAAAGCGCCTGTTGATCCCGTTGCGAATAACACACAAAATCAGATCTCGGCGCTTTTGGTTCAATACGAGCCAATAAATGGCAACATCGAAGCGAATGCGAAAAAAGTAGATGCGTTAATAGAAAATAATCAAAACGTATTCAATCTCGCCGTTTTGCCTTTCAATTCGTTCTTAGGTCAGGTGACGTTGA
>CAINDJ010000477.1 GCA_903847325.1 uncultured beta proteobacterium
AGATCAGGATCGCACGAGGTTATTCGGCTGTCGACTCAGATGATCCGACGATCGCAGCCGTCGAGGCCGGTCTGCAATTGCGCGTGATTGTGCCGCTCAGTAGCCCTGAGCGAAATGATGTGGCGTTAGGGGTTAATTCTGAATCTCGCTGGCTGCAACTTGTGCATCCGGTATCTGAAAAAATCGCTCGCAATATCCGCGAAGTCGATGCGGGCTACAACGATTATCAGGAGCTGGCGCAATCGCGCGAAAGCCTGCGCCGCCTGTTTGGCGTCACGCTGACGCTGGCCCTGTTGCTGGCGGTCTTTGCTGCGATTGCTATTGCGCTGTATTTGTCTAAACATCTGGTCAGGCCGCTGCTCGCGCTGGCCTCTGGCACGCAGGCGGTAAGCGTAGGGGATTTCCGGGCTTTGCCGGAGTCGCTTTCCAAAGACGAGGTTGGACAGCTCACGCGGTCCTTCAATGCGATGATGCGTCAGCTTGACGATGCGCGCCGCATGGTTGAAAGTAATCGCCAGCAGCTGGAACGCTCCAATGTGTACCTCGAAAGCGTGTTGTCAAATTTATCCGCGGGCGTGCTGGTGTTTGACGAGCAGTTCCGGGTGACGACTTTTAACCATGGCGCGCAGACCATCCTTGCTGCAGACCTGCGCGGGGTACCTGGCCGGCCACTTGAAACGATCGACGGAATGCTGGATTTTGCACGCAGGATTCGCCAGGCCTTTGCTGATCATGTCGCAGTAGGCTCTGAGCGCGTGCACTGGCAAGAACAGTTCGAAATCACCCTGGAAGGATCTGCGCCTGAGGCCCCGCCGCATACTTTGATCTTGCTCGCGCGCGGCACGCACTTGCGTGTGGATGGTCGCGACAATGGTTACATGGTGGTGTTCGATGATATTACCGAGGTGATCTCTGCAAACCGCAGTGTGGCCTGGGGAGAGGTTGCAAGGCGTCTGGCCCATGAGATTAAAAATCCGTTGACGCCGATCCAGCTCTCGGCTGAGCGCCTGGCCATGAAGCTCGCCGACAAGCTTGAACCGGCTGACGCACAATTGCTGGAGCGCGCGACCAATACCATCGTCAATCAGGTCAGCTCGCTCAAACACATGGTGGATGATTTTCGTGAGTATGCGCGCAAGCCCGCTCTCACGATGGTTCCGGTTGATTTTAACGCGCTGGTCGACGAGGTGTTGGCGCTGTATGGCTGGAATCCCGGCGATACACAGGCAAGCGATAGCGCGCACGCCTGGAAACTGGATGTTTCACTTGCGCCGGATTTACCGCTCATACTGGGGGATCCGACACAGTTGCGGCAAGTTATTCATAATCTGCTGGCCAATGCTCGGGATGCTCTGTCAGAGGTCGCGCTCGGAGGCCTGATTGAAGTTTCCACTCAGCTGACCGAGGCGGGCAACCACGAAGGCGAGTCGCAATCTGCGGTCAGGTTCACGGTAATGGATAATGGTTCAGGGTTTTCTGCACAGGTATTGCAGCGCGCTTTTGAGCCTTATGTCACGACCAAGGCGCAGGGAACAGGGCTCGGCCTTGCAATCGTGCGTAAAATCATCGATGAGCATGGTGGGCGGATTGACCTCTCAAACCGTCGTGACGGCGGTGCCCGGGTTTCGATTTTGCTGACGCAATTAAGTGCGGCAGTGGACGCAAAGTCATAACAGAACGATAATGCACGTGTGTAACAGGTAAAAGATATTTATGGCCCGAATTTTAGTTGTCGACGATGAGATCGGAATACGCGAGTTGCTTTCCGAAATTTTGTACGACGAAGGACACACGATAGAGCTCGCTGAGAATGCTTCTCAGGCACGTGCTGCGCGTCTGCGCATCCGGCCCGATCTCGTTTTGCTTGATATCTGGATGCCCGATACCGATGGTGTCACACTCCTCAAAGAGTGGGGCTCACAAGGCCTGCTTGATATGCCCGTCATCATGATGAGTGGTCACGCCACCATCGATACGGCGGTCGAGGCGACGCGAATCGGGGCAATTGATTTTCTCGAAAAGCCCATCACCTTGCAGCGCTTGCTCAAGACGGTTTCGGCAGGGCTGGCCCGTGGGCGCATGCCTGTCGTGAAACCTCTTGCCGGCATGCCAATCCCCACGGTCAGCGCTACACCTGCGCTGCTCCATACGCCAGAGCCAGCACCTGTCGAGGCTGTCGCGGTGGTGGATCGCAGTTTGTTGGGCGACATTACCCTTGATCAGCCGCTACGCGAAGCACGCGATGCCTTTGAGCGCGTGTACTTTGAATACCATCTGGGTCGTGAGAACAACAGCATGACGCGCGTTTCCGAAAAAACCGGTCTCGAGCGCACCCACCTCTATCGCAAGCTTAAACAGCTCGGTATCGAATCGCGCAAACGCAGCTCTTAAAAGGAATCAGGCGGGCGGTTGTTCCAGCCCGCCCACGCGCTGATCTTCAAACTGTCTTCTGACTTGTACTAATTCCGCAGCAACCGCGACAGCGATCTCTGCTGGCGTTCTGCTGCCGATTGCCAGGCCCACGGGGCCGTGCAGACGATCAAGATCTTTTTCGGTCAGGTCAAAGCTTAGCAAGCGCTCGCGCCGCTTGCTCTGGTTACGCACAGAGCCCAATGCGCCCACATAAAACGCGGGTGAAATAAGTGCTTCGAGCAGTGCCATATCGTCGAGCTTTGGGTCGTGCGTAATTGCGACAATCGCTGTGCGGGAGTCGGTTTGAATCGCACCGACCGCGTCGTCTGGCATGCCTGCCTGCAGCGTGACGCCTGGCATATCCCAATCCGCCGTGAATTCTTCGCGCGGATCGCAAATGATGACCTGAAACTCCAGCATGATGGCAATCTGAGCCAGTGCGCGAGCGGTTTGGTTAGCGCCAATGATCAGCAGGCGCCAATGCGGGCCATACACAAAATGGCAGCCTGACGCGTTGACTTCGGTCAGTTGACCTGGACGTGCGTCAGTGAGGGTTGATTTTCCTGATTTAAGATCCAGCCAGCGCCCGATCAGTTTTTGTTGTTGTGTCGTATGAACCACTTGCTCAAGCCAGTCACTGGCATGGAGCGGCTCGATCACGAGTTTGAGCGTGCCGCCACATGGCAGCCCAAAACGCGCGGCTTCTTCCTGGGATACCCCATATAGAACTAGCTCGGGCTGCGCAGGCAGACGCCCTTCTTGTGCCCGTACGATCAGATCGTCCTCAATGCAGCCTCCAGAAACTGAGCCTACGACATGGCCATCCGCACGCACTGCCAGCATGGCACCTGCCTGCCGGGGCGCAGACCCCCAGGTTTTGACAACCGTGGCCAGATGAACCTGATGCCCGTTTGCGCACCAGTCGAGTGCATGTTTGAGTACTTCCGTGTCGAGTGAGTCCATAAGGCGATTTGAGTTGAGTGGCGAGCTAGTCGGAGTGTTGACCAATCAGTATACTGATCCACTTTCCGAACGTACAGATTGAGATAACGCAAATGGATCCCTTGTTTATTGTTTTCCTGGCCATATTAGGCTGTGTGACGGGCTTTGCAGCCGGTTTGCTGGGTATAGGCGGGGGAATGTTGCTGGTGCCTTTCCTGACGTTGTTGCTGACGTGGCAGGGGCTCCCTGCACATCTCGTGGTGCATGCCGCGATCGCAACCTCTATGGCGTCGATTTTGTTTACTTCTGTTTCAAGCGTACGTGCACACCAGAAAAAGGGTGCTGTCCGCTGGGATCTTGTGCTCGCCTTCACGCCAGGGATCGTATTAGGCGGTTTGCTTTCGGGCGGTGCGGTCTTTTCCGCACTCAAGACCAGCTGGCTCGCATTGTTTTTTGCCTTATTTGTAAGTTATTCCGGTTATCAGATGCTGCGTGACAAAAAGCCTAAGCCTTCACGCCAGATGCCCGGTGCTGTCGGGACTGCGGGTGCGGGTGCCGGGATTGGCTTTTTGTCGGGGTTGGTGGGGGCGGGTGGTGGTTTTGTCTCTGTTCCTTTCATGTTGTGGTGTAACGTGCCGTTGCATCAGGCCGTTGCAACCTCCGCGGCGCTAGGTTTCCCGATTGCGCTGGCCAATACGATCGGCTATGTGTGGTCTGGCATGAGTCAGACGGATTTGCCGCCTCAGATGATTGGTTTTATCTATTGGCCGGCTTTACTTGTGCTGGTGATGTTTAGCGTGGTGACCGCACCGATTGGTGCACGGGTCGCGCACAGCTTGCCTGTGAAAACACTTAAGCGCGTGTTCGCCTTCCTGTTGTTTGGCCTGGCAGCCTATATGGGCAGCAAAGCTTACACGGCGTTCATGTAAGTTTCTGTTCCGATGCGCTCAGGCCGGCTTTATCCGGTAATTTTGCGCTGGATGGCGCTGACGCTGATACGTGTTTCGCCAGCCGTTGCGCGCAAGGTACCCGTTCGCCAGGCATGCCCATAGGCCACCTCAATAGTCAGATGTATGGTGCCGTCTGTGCGGCGCTGTGATTCCAGTGCGCCAAGCAGTTTGTCGCGCCACGCACGGCCCGCCAGACCGGCTTTTCTGCCTAGCGCTGGGTTACCACCCAGTGCGCGGACATCCTTGAGCAGCTTTTCCGGACTGGAATAGGTCAGGGTTAGCACCTCCTGATCCATCACCGGGTCTCCAAAGCCTTTTTCTATCAGTAAATCGCCAAAATCATGCATATCGACAAAACTTGGTGTCGCGGTGCGCAGGCCTGCGGTCACTAACGCGCTGCGCAACTCTTGCATCGTCCCTGGGCCAAAACACGAAAAAAATACCAGCCCGTTGAGTTTCAGGACACGCCCCCACTCGGCCAGGACGTCGTGTGGTGCAGGATGCCAATGCAATGCCAGGTTTGACCAGACAAGATCCAGTGATTCGGCAGGCAGTCCCGTTTGGGACAAGTCGCTCAAAATCCACTCTGCCTTCGGCGCAATACCGCGTTGTTTGTTGATCCAGTTGCGTGCAGGTCCGGGTAAGAAAGGCTGGACATGTTTTTTTGCGTATGCCAGCAGGTCTGGGTTGTGATCCTGGCCAAGATAGCGCGCCAGAGGGTATCTCTCGTGTAGTAGTTCAAACTGTTGTCCGGCACCGCAACCCGCGTCCAGCATGATTGCGGGCGCAAGGCGGATCAGGCGCAAGCGTTGCGCCATGCGGCGGGCAACTTCAGCGTAAAGAAATTGTGCATCAGACAAGTCTGCACGCCGGGAAAACTGGCGGGCAACATGAGCGGTACTGATTGGAAGCGTAGTCGGGGTGGACATATTGGTCATCGTAGGCAGAGTCATACACAGCGAACACCGTCAAACTATGCGCGCTGGAGAAACCAAAATGTACTCTATTCATCACCTATTTCGTAAAGTTCTGGTCGTTGCCTGTCCATTGTGCGGGATGGACGCGTGTGCGGGTGATCTGTGCGAAGGCTGCGCGCGAGACGTATTGCGCATGCATCAGACGGGATCCTGGTGTCTGCAGTGTGCCGTGCGTGTTGAGCAGGGTCTTCAGCGCTGTAACCTTTGCGCGCGCGTGAACCCTGCATATATTCAAACAGTCACCGCCATGGACTATGCCTATCCGGGTGCTTTGCTGGTCAGGGGCCTGAAAGAACACGGTCGTCTCGCCGAGGCAGGTTTGTTCGCACGGATGCTAGTTCAAACTTTGGCGACTCATCCTTGTGAGGTACCGCCGTTAAGTGCGCTCGTGCCGATTCCTTCGAGCCGCGCTTCGTTACAAAAGCGAGGGTTTAACCCCGCAGCAGAAATCGCGCGGGCGCTTAGTTCCCAGCTGTCCGTACCATTCAGGCCCTGGCTGCAACGCACCCGTGAAGGCTGCCTGCAAAAGGCGTTGGATTTCGAGGCGCGCAGACATAGCGTGCGGGGACTCTATGACTGCATGCGAACGGTTCCTCCGGTGTGGGTCGGCGTCGTCGACGACGTGCTGACTTCTGGCAGCACCATGAATGAGGCAGCCCTTGTGCTCAAGCGTGCAGGCGCACTGGGTGTGGTGGCCTTGGTCGCGGCGCGAACGGCCTGGGCGCCGACTTTGCCTGAGACTGAAATGTAATGTGCCCATGTCTGGCAAAATAGCGGTCATGTTTCATGTCATTCTCGTTCAGCCAGAAATTCCCCCCAATACCGGTAACGTCATTCGGTTGTGTGCCAACACGGGTGCGCATTTGCATCTTGTCAGACCGCTCGGTTTCGAAATCGACGACACCAGACTGCGTCGTGCAGGCCTTGACTATCACGAGTGGCAACCTGTTCAGGTGCATGATAGTTTGGCCGTGGCGCTCGCAGCGACCGGCGCCGCAAGCGAACGTATTTTTGCCATGACAACCAAGGGCAGCACTCTTGTCGGTGACATGCCATTACGCCAGGGGGATGTGTTTGTGTTCGGCCGCGAAACGGCTGGACTATCCTCTGAGCAGCTTTCACTCATCGGATCTGATCAGCGTATCCGCTTGCCGATGCTGCCTGAGCAGCGTAGTTTGAATCTATCTAACGCAGTCGCTGTCGTTGTCTTTGAAGCCTGGCGGCAACAGGGCTATGCGGGTGGCGTGTAATACAACCGATTGCAGAGAATCGGTTGTTTAATCACTAATCGAGTGAAATCTGCAGTTGTTTGATAACAGGTACCCATCGGTTTGTTTCTGTCGTGATCATGGTGCGAAGTGTTTCCGCGCTTGAGCCGACCGCATTGAAATGATTGGTCGCGGCAGTGTTCGTCATGTCCTGACTTTGAATAATTGTTGTCAGTGCCTGATTGAGTCGTTCTAAGATGGCTTCGGGCGTGCCCGCTGGCGCAAGGATTGCATTCCAGGAGATGGCTTCAAAGCCAGGAAAACCTTGCTTGGCCAGAGGGGTGATGCCGGGCAGGGTTGCCGCCGTCTCGAGACTGCTGATGCCCAGTGCGTGGACCTTGCCTTCTTTAACCTGGGGCATGGCAATCGCGGGCACGATGAACGCGGCCTGAATGTCGCCTGCAATCAGCGCTGTCATGATTTGTGGAAATCCAGCATAAGGCACGTGATTCAGTTCAATGCCCGCCTGTTTGGTGAATAGCTCCATTGCGAGTTGCGAGGCACTGCCGATGCCAACCGACCCGTAATTCAATTTTCCTGGCTGTGTGCGTGCCCGGCTGATGAACTCCGCGAGCGATATTTCTTTGAATGTATTGCTCACCACCAAAATATTCGGGCTTGTTGCAACCAGTGTGATAGGTGCCAAGTCTTTCAGTGGGGAATAGCCTAGTGTCTTTTGATAGAGGGCGGGAGCGGTCACCAGTGGCCCGTTAATGGTGTAGAGCAAGGTATAGCCATCCGGGGTGGCGCGGGCAACCTGGCGGGTGCCAATGTTGCCGCCCGCACCGGGTTTGTTTTCAATCACGACGGTCTGTTTGAGCTCTTTGCTCAAGGGGATCGCAATGTGGCGGGCAAGCAGATCGGGCGAGGAGCCTGCAGGGAAAGGGACGACCAGATGAATCGGGCGCTCAGTGGGCCATTGCGCCTGTGCGGCAAAGGAAAAAAGGGCGAACAACAATGCACACATGAATTCGCGTGCGCGCTCGATCACGCAGAAGTTTATTTGGAATTTCAACACGCTACTCCGTTGTCGCATCGCGCGAAAGTAATTGGGAGACAGCTTGTTTGGGAGGGACATGATCAAATAATACTTCGCATACAGCGCGTGTGATGGGTAACTCTATACCGAGCGCAGTTGCGCGTGTTTGCACGGCACGCGCGCAGCGCGCACCCTCTGCAGTCAGTCCCAGGGACAGGATTTGCGTGAGTGTTTTACCCTGGCCGATTGCCAGACCAACCTGACGATTGCGCGATAGGTCGCCGGTTGCACTCAGCACTAAATCGCCGAGCCCGGTTAAGCCTGAAAAGGTCGCCGGATGTGCGCCTAGTGCCTCGCCAAACCGGCTCATTTCGGCCAGCCCACGAGTGATGAGCGCTGCGCGTGCATTGGTGCCGAGGCCGAGTCCATCGCCAATGCCGCAAGCGATTGCCATGACATTTTTGAGTGCTCCGCCAACTTCGACACCAGTGACATCCTGACTGGCATAGACGCGAATATTGCCACCATGCAAGGCGGTGATCGTCGCTTTGCGCAGCGTGTCGCTTGGACTGGCAATTGTGAGTGCGACAGGCAGGCCTTGTGCCACTTCTTGCGCAAAGGACGGTCCGGAGAGCACGCCCGTAGCGATATCCGGGCAAGCGAGGGCGAGTGTCTCGCGGACGATTTCGCTTGGAAGCAGACCTGAGTCGGCTTCAAGTCCTTTGCATGTCCAGACAATACCTGCTAGGTGATGGTTGCCCGGGCGGAGTTGTTCGGCGATGTTCAGGCAGGTTTGTCGCAGACCGGCCAGGGGCACGCCGAGGATCAGCAAACCAGGTCTGTCGCGACGGGTGACGTGCGCAATGGCTGCATCGAATGCTGACGTAAAGTTAAGTCGCGCTGGCAGCGTAATACCCGGCAAATAGCGCGCATTCTGGTGCGTGGCCTGACACTGCGAGATTAATTCCGGATCGCGCGCCCACAGCAATGTTGGCGCCCGTGCGCTGGCCGCTATCGCAAGCGAAGTTCCCCATGCTCCCGCACCTAGGACTGCGACAGGTTGTGCATCATGCGGGTAGGCGTTCATGGGTTTTAAGCTGCGAGAGGGCGGTGAAATTATTGACGCGTCATGCCTGGCGGCAGAATCAGACCGGACTCCTCGTTATGCGAGGCGACTTGTGGCGATTGTTGTGCGGCTTCTGTCAGGCGCTGTTCATACAGCGCCTGAAAATTGACTTCAGCCAGATGCAGCGCTGGCAGTGAGGTGCGCGTAATGGCATCAGCAACGTTGGCGCGCAAATATGGATAAAGCATTGTGGGGCAGACGATTCCCATGAGTGGATCGAATTGTTCAGCAGGGATATTTGCGATTTCAAAGATGCCTGCCTGCGTGGCTTCGACCAGGTACAACACTTTGTCGTTGATACGCGTGGTGACAGTGATGGTGATGGTTGATTCGAATACCGTATCCGCCAGGGCCTGGCCGCCGACGTTGATCGCGACTTCGACTTTCGGGCCTTCTTGTTCGAGGAAAATATTCGGTGCGTTTGGGACTTCGAGGGAAAGGTCTTTCAGGTATACGCGCTGCATATTGAATGCGGGGGCGTTGTCGGCTTGAGTGTTCTGGTCTGACATGTGTTGTTCCGTATATTCAGTAGGGCAATAAAATGGGATGGGTGCGTTAACCGTTGAGCAGTGGTGTAAGTTTGCCCTCGCGATCAAGTGCGGCGAGGTCGTCAAAGCCGCCGACATGGGTTTCACCGATGTAGATTTGCGGCACGGTGCGTCGACCGGTCCGCTCCATCATGATGGCGCGCTGATCCGTATCAACATCGATACGGATTTTTTCTATTTCTGTTACGCCTCGCTGCGTCAGCAGCATCTCTGCACGAGAGCAGTATGGGCAGTAACCGGTTGTGTACATCACGACTTTGTTAGACATGTTCAGGCTCCTGATTTGTTTGCGGTGACAGGCAGGCCTGCTGCCGACCATGCGCGCAGTCCGCCTTCGAGGATGGTGACCTCTGCCACGCCAAGTTTACGTAACTGTGCGGCGGCGGACACCGCCGAGCGACCCAGGTCACACACCAGGATGACAGGCTTGTTTTTAGGTAAGGACGCAATTTTCTTTTCGAATTCGGCTACAGGTAAGTTGCGTGCCTGTGGGATATGACCCGACTGGAATGCGGCTGCATCACGAATATCGACCAGCACGGCATGCTGATGATTCATCATCTGGACGGTTTGCGAGGGGCTCAGGGCTGCGCCTGAACGGCTTTTCTGAATCATGGGCCAGGCCAGCATCAGGCCAGAGCCCACTGCAACTGCGATCAGAAGGAGATTGTTTTGACTCAAGAAGAAATCCACGGTGTGTCCTGAAAGGCGTTTATGCCCCTTTTTTTGGGGGCAATTGGGTGATATTGCTCAGACAATTATAAAATGGTGTTTTATCCACACTTTAACCTGTGTCTGCCATGTATAAAATTGTTCTGATGCGTCACGGCGAAAGCCAATGGAATCTCGAAAACCGTTTTACCGGTTGGACAGATGTCGATCTGACCGAGCTGGGCCGTGATCAAGCACGCCGCGCCGGCGAATTGCTCAAAGAAAAGGGCTTTAGTTTTGATCTGGCCTACACCTCGGTACTGACCCGTGCCATCCGCACCCTCTGGATCGCACTCGACGCCATGGACACCATGTACGTGCCTGTGCAAAACCACTGGCGTCTGAATGAACGGCATTACGGCGCGTTGCAGGGGCTCAACAAGGCCGAAACCGCAGCAGAATTCGGCGATGAGCAGGTGTTGATCTGGCGGCGTGCGTATGCGATCGCACCGAACCCGATTGCAATAGATGACCCGCGTCACCCCAAGTTCGATCCGCGCTATGCTGATCTGACGCCTGAGCAGTTGCCCGCGACGGAGTGTCTCAAAGACACGGTGGCGCGCGTGCTGCCCTACTGGAACGAGAGCATTGCCCCGGCGATCAAGTCCGGTAAACAGATCCTTGTGGCGGCGCATGGCAATAGCCTGCGCGCCCTGATCAAGCACCTGGACAACGTTTCAGATGACGATATCGTTCATTTGAATATTCCGACTGGGCAGCCACTGGTGTACGAGCTCGATGCAAACCTGCGTCCGATTCGTCATTATTATCTGGGCGATGCTGCCGAAATCGAGGCTGCAATGGCTGCTGTGGCTGCTCAGGGCAAAGCTAAAAAGGACTGAGCCTGATGCGTAAGCTTGCGTCACGCTGGTGCGTGGCACTCGGTATCTTTTTGCTCACCCCCGGGGTGTATGCAAAGGATGCTGATGTGTCCGAACGGCAGTCGCAAGCCGAGCGCGAGCAGTCCGAGTTGCGCGAGCGCATCAAAGTCTTGCAACAAGACATCGAAGTCCGGGAGTCCTCCCGCAAGGAGGCTGCCGATGCGCTGAAGGTCTCGGAAAGCGAGATTTCCGTCTCTAATCGCAAACTACGTGAGCTCTCGGCTCAGCTCAAGTTGGCCCAGACGGAATTTGATGGTCTTCAGGTGCAGATCAAACGCCAGGAGGCCGTGATGCGCACGCGTCGCGATGAGTTGGCGGAGCAATTGCGTAAACAATATGCCAGTGGTTTGTCCCCGTGGACGGCATTGCTCTCGGGCGACGATCCACAAAAATTAGGTCGAAATCTGGCGTATCTGGATTTTATTGCCCGAGCCCGTGCGCAGGCCGTTGAAGCGTTAAAAAATGAAATTCAACGACTCGCCGAACTGCAAGTGCGCGCTGATGCCCATCGCCAGGAGATTACCCAGCTTGTGCGTGCGGCCACCGAGCAGAAAAATACGCTGGAAACCCAGAAAAAAGAACGCGCCACGATCCTTGCCAGGATCGAAGGCCAGTTGCAGGCGCAAAGATCAGAGGCTGCCCGCCTGGAACGCGATGAAAAGCGTTTGACGCATCTCATCGATGATCTGACCGCGCAAATCGAATCCGCTCGCCTTGCAGCGCAAGCCGCCCGTCGTGCTGAGGAGCAGCGGCGCTTAGATCAAGCCAGGCGCGCTGCTGAGCTCAGGCAGCAGCAGGAGCTGGCACGCCAGCAAGAGGCTGCCGCAGCGTCCAGAGCTGCACGCGAGGCTGCGACGGCTGCCCGTCAGGCGCAAGCAGACCAAAAAGAACAAGCGCAGGCACAGTCCAGACAAGCGGAACAAGACGCGGCACAAGCGCGCCAGGCAGCTAGCGAAGCCGCACGGCAGGCACGTGAGGCAGAGGCCTCTGACCGTAAAGCGCAAGAGTCCCATAGCGACTCTGTGGCTGCTCCTGGCTCTGGGCTCAAGCCAGGTTTGCGTTGGCCAGTGCGGGGTCAGGTAATGGCCAGATTTGGTACGGATCGACCCGAGGGTGGCGTCTGGCGTGGCATCCTGGTGCGTGCGGATGAGGGGACGCCCGTTGCCGCTGTCGGAGCCGGTACCGTGGTGTATTCCAGCTGGCTCAGGGGATTTGGCAATCTGTTGATTGTCGATCATGGCCAAGAATATTTGAGTGTGTACGCCTATAACCAGAGCTTGCTCAAACAGGTTGGAGATAGCGTTAAGGTCGGAGAAACCATCAGTTTGGTGGGTAATACCGGTGGACAGCTTGATTCCGCCCTATACTTCGAAATACGGCATCGTGGCGCAGCGGTTGACCCCGTCTCTTTATTGGCACGCTAAGGTCAGTTTTTGCGCGCAAGTGCTTGATTAGTATCCAACTCGGGAATGTGCATGAGCAGTCTTAAATTTCGCAATCTTGGCCTGATTTCAGTAGGCGTTGTCGCTGGCATTTTGCTCAGTCTGGGCATAACGGCGATCGCGCAGCGCGGCTCTCCTCTGCCTCTTGATGAGCTCAGACAGTTCTCGAGTGTGTTTTCCGCGATTAAAAATAACTATGTGGAATCGGTCGGCGATAAAAAACTGATTGATGGCGCGATTGCCGGGATGCTTTCCGACTTGGACCCTCACTCTGCGTATCTTGATGCGGATGCGTTTAAAGAAATGCAGACAGCCACGCAAGGTGAGTTTGGTGGACTGGGAATCGAGGTGGGGACTGAAGACGGCGTGGTCAAAGTGATCTCCCCGATCGAGGATACCCCAGCGGCGCGTGCAGGCATACGGGCAGGTGATTTGATCATTAAGATTGACAACACCTCGACCAAGGGCTTGACGCTGACCGATGCAGTCAAGATGATGCGGGGGCCGGTTAAGACTCCGATTACGCTGACGATTGCCCGTCAGGGTGTTGCGCAGCCGATCGTGATCAAAATTGTGCGCGACACCATTCGCGTGCGCAGCGTGCGCAGCAAAATGCTGGATAACAATATCGGCTATGTGCGGATTGCGCAGTTTCAGGAAAAAACCGGTTCTGATCTCGTACGCCATCTTAACGAGCTTGGCGCAAAGGGTGCGCCCCGCGCCTTGATTCTGGATTTGCGTAACGACCCGGGTGGCTTGCTCAATAGCGCGATTGGCGTGTCGGGCGCGTTCCTCAAGCCAGATGTACTGGTTGTCTCGACAGATGGCCGCGCACCTGATTCAAAACACAAATACATGGCCAATGCCGCAGATTATGCTCGTGGCGAATCTGATTATTTGTCAGGCGTACCTGCCTGGGCAAAGACTGTGCCTATGGTTGTTCTGGTCAATGTCGGATCAGCCTCCGCCTCTGAGATTGTGGCGGGCGCATTGCAGGATTACAAGCGCGCAACGGTGATGGGTAATCGCACCTTTGGTAAGGGCTCGGTACAAGTCGTCCTGCCAATTTCCGAAAATACCGCCATCAAACTCACCACTTCGCGTTATTACACGCCAAATGGCCGTTCAATCCAGGCTACGGGCATTGTTCCTGATGTTGTGGTGGCTGACACCGCCGAGGGCGATTTATTCCGCGTACCGCGCGAAGCTGATCTCCAGCGCCATTTGACCAATAGTCAGGCGCAGGCAGAGATTGCCAAAGAAGAAGCCAAAGAGGCGGAGTTGGCTGACACGAACAAGATCTTCCAGTTTGGTACCCCGGAGGACTTCCAGCTCCAGCAGGCTGTGAATTTCCTGGACGGTAAAACAGTTGAAAAAGCGGTGTTACGTCCTAAAACAGCTAGCGCTGACAATGTATCGGATAAGCCAGCTGCCGGAGGCAATGCGGTTAAAAAATGAACGATGCCCAGTTGCTGCGTTATGCCCGGCATATTCTGCTCGATGAGCTGGGCATCGAAGGCCAGGAAAAACTGCTCGCGGCTACGGTATTGATCGTGGGTGCGGGCGGGCTGGGTTCACCCGGCGCAATGTACCTGGCCTCTGCGGGCGTGGGCCACATCATTCTTGCTGATCACGACACGGTCGAGATCAGCAACCTGCAACGCCAGATCCTGCACGGAAATGACCGGCTGGGACAACTCAAGGCAGAGTCTGGCCGCCAGACACTGCTTGCGTTAAATCCTGATATTGACGTGCAAATTCGCACTGTGCGAATGGATCCTGACTCACTGATGTCAGAAATAGCTCGGGTTGACCTGGTGCTGGACTGTACAGATAACTTTGCAACCCGCCATGCCGTCAACAGGGCGTGTGTTGCCCATAAAAAGCCGCTGGTCTCAGGCGCAGCGATTCGTTTTGAGGGACAGGTTGGGGTGTTTGATACGCGAGACCCCGAAGCGCCTTGCTATCACTGCTTGTTTCCCGAGGCGGACGACGTGGAGGCGCTGAGCTGCGCGACCACCGGCGTGTTCGCCCCGCTTGTCGGCATTATTGGCAGTATGCAAGCCGCAGAGGCGATCAAGTTGATTGCCGGGATTGGCACTAGTTTGAAAGGTAGGCTACTGATTCTGGACGCCATGGACATGCAGTGGCATAGCGTGCGCGTCAAGCGCGACCCTGGCTGCCTGGTTTGCGCGAGTGCTGTGACAAAGTCCAAGTGCTAACAAGCCCGTTGCATAGCTGGCTAGCCGAGGATGACCTGTAACTGTGCGTTGGCGTACTTGCCAGGCAAGGCCTGCCAACCACTTTGCGCAAAACGTAACCAGCTACCAACGACTAACTGCGTGAGCAAGGCTGCTATCGCGCTGGTTTGCGCCGTAGCTTGCATATCGCCTGTCGTGACGGCTTGACGCAAGCATTGTCTGAACGTTGCATCAATACGGTCTGTGATCTGACTTGCCCGGGTTTGTAGGCGGAGGTCTTCGTTAACGAGCGCATCGCCACAAAGAACGCGCGTCATGCCACGGTTGCGCTCAGCAAAAGACAGCATCATCAAGCTTATGTTTCTGGCTTGCTCTACCCCATTGGGTTGCGAGGCGATGATTTGGTTCGCTAGGGTAAAGATCGTGGCTTCGATGAATTCGAATAGCCCCTCGAACATCTGTGCCTTGCTGGCAAAGTGCCGATATAAGGCTGCTTCGGAAAGTTGCATCTTTGCAGCGAGTGCGGCCGTAGTGATGCGGGCGGACTGAGGTTGCTCAAGCATTTCCGCCAAAGTTTGTAGAATCTGATGCTTGCGTTCGCCAGTTTTGCCTGACATGATGAGTCCTGACCTGGTAGGGATCGCTGCGTGGAGGTAATGACCGAGTCTATTTGTATCGATATGCTAAAAAAAGACCGTTTTTTCAGTTTGTCAGATAAAGTTTACAGGTAAGTGTGTGTTGCGCATGCTACAAATTCCCACCTCGATTTAAATTCCCACAAAAACCTCATGCATAGTGTGCCCTTGTTCAGAATAGCGTTGCTTTTATTGCTCTGTTTCGCAGGGTTTGCGCAAGCGCAGTCATATATGTCTATTTACGGCACGCTTGATATGGGTATTTCGCTGGGCCAGACTTCTGCTTCCTCGGCGATTAATTACAGCGGGGGATCCAATTTTGGTCTGATCAGCGGTGGGCAGTCCGATAACCGGGTGGGCTTTCGGGGCGGTGAGGATTTGGGCGGTGGGACGTGGGTGAACTTTACCCTCGAAAATGCAATTAATCTGGGTAATGGCACGCTCGACCAAGGCGAGAGGATGTTCGGTCGTCAGGCATGGCTAGGCATTGAAAATAAATCACTCGGCTATTTGCGTTTTGGCCGTCAGCGTAATTTTTCAGACATTTATTTGAGTGAGCTCACACCATTTGGTCCGGGAGATTTTTCACAGGCATCCATGGGTGTCTCGTTTGGTTCGGCGCATGCCGAAAGACTTTCCAATACGATTAAGATCGAAACCGTCATGATGGACGGTTTTCGCGTGGGCTTAGGCTACTCGTTCTCTGCCCAAATGCCTTCTGCTTATGCGCAAGGCGGCGCGTTGCCGATGACACCCGGCGATACGGAAAATTATAATTACCAGACAAAAAACAACATGCGGGTTGTGACCACGGGCGTTCAGTATTACAACGGCCCGTTGTATTTAACTGCAACCTACGATGCGTTTTATCCGAACGCTGAAACAGCGCAAGGAAATTTCAAGCCCGCTACCTCCACAATCCTGGGCGGTATGTATGATTTCAATCTGCTGAAAGTCTCCGCTGCGTACGGTCTGACCAAAAATGGCTGGATGAATGCTTTGCAGACGGTCGATGGCCTGGTGCAAAACAGCTCGTTTGACAACACCAACAGCAGTATCGTTTTTGATAACCAGGTCTCGATTAACTCTTATTTGATCGGACTAACGCTGCCAACCAACGAAGCGAGTGATTTGTATGTTTCCTGGCAAATGGGTAAACCCTCTTCTGAAATGCAGCAGAATTCGGCATTGACGATTGCGGCGCAGAGCGTGTTCAGTCTGGGATATTCGTATAAGTTCACAGCCTTGACCAACATGTATATCTTCGCGGGTTACGCCAGCAACTACTCTCTGGTTGAGGGACTAACCAACTCCACCGTCGGGGTGGGTGTTAGACATCGCTTTTAAAAAGCGCCGCGTACCGGATGCTTGCGCAGCAGGAGATGACCAACATTCTTCACGCGTAAATCTACAAAATCCGGCCGGCCATTTTTACCGTGGGAAAACGGCGTGCCAGGGTGAAACACATGCACTGTTCTTAAGCCTGCGGCGCGCGCGCCGCGCAGGTTTTCAAGCGTATCCTCGACCAGGATCGCGCGTTTGGGATGAACGCCCTCATGTGCCAGGATGTGGCGCATCATCGTGACAGAGGGTTTGGGGCGAAAGCGTCCGTGCAACTTCATTTGTTCCACACCCCAGAGGCTGTCAAAGCAGCGCAAAATCCCGAGATGCTTGAGCACGGCGCGTGCATAGTGCAGCGGTGCGTTGGTCACCAGGACTTTTCGTCCGGGCAGCTGATTTAATTTGAAAGCAAGGCCTTTTTCAGCGCGTATGAGTGGACGCACATCAAAGCGATGGCTGCGGTGCAAAAAATCATGCGCGCGTATGTTGTGGTGGCGCACCATCCCAATCATCGTGGCACCGTAACGTTTCCAGTATTTTGTGCGCAGAATGTTCGCAGTGGGCTCGTCCACATCCAGGCTTTCCATGACGGCAGCCGTCATGCTGAGATTGATCTCGGGAAAGATCTTATAAGACGCGTCGTGCAACGTGTTATCCAGATCAAACAGCCAGACCGGTGCTTGTGCCTGTTCGCTCGTTCGAGTGTTCCATTCAGTTGACCCGGGGGGCGTTGCATGCACCCGAGCACGACGCGCGCGCACAGGAGGGAAATGCGGCGTGCGCGTCGGGCTCAACTGTCGATTATTCCGAAGTGATCATCGTGCCCACGCCGCGATCCGTGAGGATTTCAAGCAGCAGGCAATGCGGTACACGGCCATCAACGACGTGGACTGATTTCACGCCATTGCGTGCGGCATCCAGCGCCGAAGATATCTTAGGCAACATTCCACCCGAAATGGTGCCGTCGGCAAACAGGGCATCAATCGTCGTCGCGGAGAGGGCCCGCAAAAGCTGGCCGTTTTTGTCAAGCACACCAGGGGTGTTGGTCATCATGAGCAGCTTTTCGGCGCCCAGGACTTCAGCCATTTTGCCTGCAACAATATCGGCATTGATGTTGTAGGCTAAGCCGTCTTCGCCATAGCCGATCGGCGAGATAACCGGAATGAACTGATCGTCTTGCAATGCTTTGACGACGGCGGGTTCTACGCGGGCGATATCACCTACAAAACCAATGTCGAGAGGTTTTGAGGGGTCCTCTTTGTTGGGCAGCATTTTTTTGACCGCCTGAATCAGGCAGCCGTCCTTTCCGGTCAGGCCGACTGCCTTGCCACCGGCCTCGTTGATCATCATGACGATGTCTTGCTGGACTTGTCCGCCGAGTACCCATTCAACCACTTCCATGGTTTCGGCATCTGTGACGCGCATGCCTTGAATAAAGGTACCTTGCTTGCCGATCCGGCGCAGCGCCTCGTCGATTTGCGGACCGCCGCCATGCACCACGATCGGGTTCAGCCCGATGAGTTTCAATAGCACCACATCATGCGCAAAGCTGCGCTGAAGCGCCTCTTCGGTCATGGCGTTGCCGCCGTATTTAATGACAATGGTTTTGCCGTGGAAGCTCTTGATATAAGGCAGGCTCTCAGACAATACTCGTGCAACGATGTCGGGTGACGTGGATGCGGATAGGGGCTGGCTAGTCATGTGCGCAGTCAATAGTCGTAAAAGTGTTGATGAAAATGGTTTAGCGCTTGCCTGGACATGCGCGCACGCAAAGAGTACGGCGTGAAAGGCTCAGCCTGCAAGTGCTTTTTCGAGTGTGGCCTGAAATTCGTTCTTATCGTATTCACCTACATAGCGCTTGAGGATTTTGCCTTGTTTGTCGATGAGAAACGCTGTGGGGGTGAGTTTGACGTCACCAAAGGCACGGGCTGCCTGGCCCATCGTATCGAGTGCGACGGTAAAGGGGATTTTGCGGGTTTCGACAAAATTGACGACATAATTCGCAGGGTCGTATTGCATCGCCACAGCCACTATTTCAAAGCCTTTATCGTGGTATTTGCTGAAATTTTCAATATTTCCTGGCATTTGTGCCACGCAGGTGACGCAGCTGGTCGCCCAGAATTTAACTAGTACGACTTTGCCACGTAAATCCGATAAAGCGAGTTGCTGGCCCGTCAGCGTGGAGAATGTGACTGCCGGTGCTTGCGTCATAGGGCGGGAGACAAACCAGTAGCCCCCCGCGCCGCAGGCCAGAATGAGGATGAGGGCAAAGAGTTTTTTCATTGAATCGGCATGACTTCAACGGCACCTGAACCAGGCGCTGCCGCCGCGGGCACTGTGCCCTCGCTTATCGGAGCCGACTCACCCAAAGGCGTGCCCGTGCCTTTTGAGACGCCTGTCATGCTGTCTAGCTTATTGGCTTCGGCTGGAGAAATAATCTGGAAAAATTTCTCAACGCGTTTGACTCCACTGACTTGTGCGGTTGCGGCCGCCGCCAGATCGCCTTCGTGTTGCGTGACCATACCCATCAAATAGACCACGCTGCGATCCGTTGTGACAACAATGGTACGTGATGGAATTTCTTTGGTCGTGGCCAGCGTGGTCATGACTTTAGAGGTAATCCATGTGTCGTTGGTGATGACTGAAAAAGGCGATATCTCCTGAACGACGACGACTTGATTCGATACGGATTTTACTTTTTCGACTTTGCGAGCGATGTCTCCTGCCTGGACTTTGATTTCCTCAATCAAGGCCTCGCCGGTCAGTAACACAACGCTCTGGTAGACCGTGGCGTTGATGCGCGCGGTGTCTCCAAATCGGGTGCGCATGTGGTTATTGACTTTCAGTTCGATCAGTTTGTCGTCGGCCTGCTGAGCGGTGGTGCGTCGATCAACCACCACCATACCGGTTGCAGCCGCAACACCCGTGATCGCGACGCCAATGCATCCCTGCAACATTGAAGTCATGGTTGCGAGCAGGACCACGAGCATCACGGGACGGATCAGTTTGATTGGGTTTGTCATGCGGGGTCTCCGAGTAGAAGTGCGTCAATGCCATCGCAAAGAATATGAAGCAGAAGAATATGTACTTCCTGGATACGCATGGTGCGATCATGTGGAACGCAAAGGTGGATGTCATCTGGAAGCAGCATGTCACCCATCGTGCCGCCGCCCTTGCCGGTCAGGGCGATCACATGCATGTCGCGCTCGTGTGCGGCCTGTATCGCTAATTGGACATTGGTCGAGTTGCCGCTGGTCGAAATCGCGACCAGAATGTCTCCCGGCTGGCCAAGTGCCATGATCTGTCGTGAGAATATCTGATCAAAGCCGTAGTCGTTACCGACTGCGGTCAGAATGGATGTGTCGGTATTTAGCGCCACGCCCGCAAGCGGCAGGCGATCGCGTTCAAAACGTCCAACCAGCTCGGCAATAAAGTGCTGGGCATCGGCGGCTGATCCACCGTTACCGCAGGCCAGGATTTTGGCGTTGTTGGTGACGGTGCCAAAACAAAGATCGATTGCCCCCAGCATGGGGTCATTAAGCGTTTGCATGCTGCGTTGTGTCGCAGCGATGTTGTCTTCGAAATGGGCGGTCAGTTTTGCGGCGAGATCCATAGCTATGGCGGGTTTAGTCCGATGGTTCCAATGTGATGATTATCTCACTTATCTTGCCCCAGGCGTATCGCATCCTGCAGCCATTGCAGGCGACCTTGGTCAAAGGTAATGACGTCGATGCGGCAGGCCGGTGTGATGCCGGCAAAAAATCGCTCAGAAAGCGCAGATAAGTGCCATTTCGCTGTGCGGATAAGCTTTATTTGTTTGGATGGGGTGATGCTGGCTGCCGCGCCTGCGTGTGAGGTGCCATTGCGCGCACGCACTTCAACGAAAACCAGGATGCTGTGGTGCCTGAGCACCAGATCGATCTCTCCGCAGGGGCAAGAGAGCTGCCGAGCCAATAGCTTCAGGCCCTTTGCTTTCAGATATTGGCAAGCCAGGGTTTCGAAGACATCGCCAGTGGTTTGTGTAGCGGACCGGACCGATTGCGTGACTTTGGAGACGGGGGCGAGGCGTTTTTTACTGAGTCGACGCCTGCGGTTTTGGACTGCGCGCCGTTGTGCCGCTTGTGCGAGCATAAAAATCTGAAAGTCGTTGGGGTCAGTTGGGTTCATTCTGCTCAGGGACATGGCGTGGGACCAGGGTGAAGATTGCTCTACACTGACAGATGTTTTTGAAAATTGTGGCTGATCCATGACTGAAAATGTCTCGCTTCAAGAGGTGCCGGATGCCTGGAATCGTGTCGGCGAGCGGGTTGATACGCAGTCCTGGCCCGCGCAGGCTTTATATGTCGTGGCCACGCCGATTGGTAATCTGGGTGATCTGACCTTGCATGCCTGGCAGGCACTTAGTCGCGCAGACATTATTGCGGCTGAGGATACGCGAGCCACACGTATTCTTCTCGATGCGTGGGGCATTTCTACCCCCTTGATGGCTTCGCATCGTCACAACGAGCAGACCGCTGCGCAGGCGATTGTCGAGCGACTGCACGCAGGCCAGAGAGTGGCGCTGGTGTCCGATGCGGGTGCGCCGGCCGTCAGTGATCCAGGTGGTGTCGTGGTGCAAGCCGTGATTGCCGCCGGGTTAAGGGTTATTCCTCTACCCGGACCGAGCGCAGTCATTACTGCCCTCATGGCCACTGGGGTCACGACCGACGCGAGCCCTGGTTTTGTATTTGCCGGTTTTGCACCGACTAAGTCCATGGCGCGACAGCGCTGGCTACGACAGTGGAGTACTTTGCCTGCCGCGCTCGTTTTTTATGAGGCACCGCATCGTATTGCCGCCAGCATTCAGGACCTGCAAATAGTGGCTGGCCCCGCGAGGCGTGTCGCGTTTGCAAGAGAGCTGACAAAACGGTTCGAAGAGGTCGCCACGATGCCACTTGCCGAGGCACAAACGTGGCTTGAGCAGGGAGCGCATCGCGAGCAGGGGGAGTATGTGGTGATTCTGTACCCCCCAGAAGCTATACACGATGAGCAAGCTGAAATCGAACAGGCCGCAGGCGTGGATGCCTGGCTCGAGGCGCTACTTGAAACTATGTCGGTGCGTGATATAGCACGCGTTGCTGCCAGGGCAACCGGCCAGTCGCGCGATGCACTTTACACACGCGTACTTGCGCTAAAGAATAAAAACAACTCAGGGCAATGACAGGCTAGGCGCTAAACCTGTCGAATTTTGAATCGGGGTGAGTGCTTGCACCGCGGCATCGCGGCTAGCAAAAGGCCCAATCCTTACACGGTACAGGTTGTTGGCGTTACGGTCGACAAGCACCGGAGCCTCTAGTCCTGGTGGCATTTTTTGCGTCACCTGTGCCGCAAGTGATCGCGCTTTAGCCGGATCGCTAAACGCTCCGAGCTGGAGGAACATGCTGCCGGCAGGCACGGGGGTTGCTTGTTCCAAGGAGATGTTTTCAGCTGGCATCGGGGCTTGTTTTGCCTGGGTGGACTCTGGCAGGGCCGGTGCCGGCGGATCGAGCGGTACAGGCTCTCGCGACGATACCGGACCAGCCTTGCTGGAAGGCGCACTATTTGCATTGGGCACGCCAACGCTATTAGCCATGGCGAGTGTCGCAACGGGGAGTGCAACCGGTGCGACAGGCGTCTGATCCGCCATCATCGTCGTACTGGGTTGCGCCTGCCAGTTGCGAATTTGATCGGGCATGATGCGCTCAACTACGACCTCGCTGCTCCCTGGTCCTAACATGCCAAGTTTATAGGCTGCGACGTAAGACAGATCAATAATCCGGTCACTGTGAAACGGTCCCCGATCGTTGACACGCAACACTACGGATTTGCCATTCGAGACGCGCGTCACCCGTACATAACTAGGAATGGGGAGCGTGGTGTGGGCGGCCGTCATGGCATACATATCATAGCGCTCGCCATTCGAGGTGCTGTTGCCGTGGAATTTTTTTCCATACCAGGACGCGCGCCCCTGTACTTTGTACGTGCCACCGCTGATATCCGGTGTGTAGGACTGGCCAAATACGTTGTAGGGCTTGTTCGCGCCGCTCGCGAGGGGTTCAAGTTTTGGAATCGCGTCAGGCACCTTGTCCAGATTGGAGGGAGGATTGGCTTCAGGGCCATCATCTTTGTAGTAGCCCCCCTTTTTTGTACCTGAGCACGCTGCAAGCAGGGCCAGTAACAGGCATGCGGCAAGCATGCGCCATCGTGGCCTTGGCTGGATGCGCATTACACGAACTCAGGCCGACTGCGATGTCGCAGCAGCAAGGGTTGATGATCAGCAAAACGCTGGCCGAGTGTTTCAACCATGTACACAGAACGGTGTTTTCCACCGGTGCAGCCGATCGCGACAGTTAAGTAGCTGCGTGTATCTTCGGTATAGCGAGGCAGCCATTTGCGTATGAACGTCTCAATGTCGTCAATCATCGCTCCGACATCATCAAAGCTTGCCAGCCATTCGGCGACAGCCTTGTCACGTCCGGTTAGTGGGCGCAGCTGGGGATCGTAGTGAGGATTGGGGAGGCATCGGACATCAAAAACGAGATCAGCGTCTTTAGGTACCCCGTGCTTGAACGCAAACGACTCAAAGGTCAGTATCAGCGGGCTACGGTCAGCCTGAACAAGATCCCTGATCCAGGCGCGCAGCTGCCCAGGTATCAGCCCCGAGGTGTCGACAACGTGAGCCTGATTGCGTAGCGGGTCTAGCAAATCGCGTTCGTGCGTGATGCATTCAAGCAAGCTAGGTACCGCTCCCGTCAGGCTCAGCCTGTCTGACAGGGGGTGCCGTCTGCGGGACTCGGAATAACGCTGCGTGAGCGTGACGTTATCGGAGTCCAGGAATACAACACGCAGTTGGGTGCCCATTGCGCGTAAAGCCGTTACCACGTCAGGCAGCTCGTCCAGATCACCGGGGGAGCGCACATCAATCGCCACTGCGACACGCCGTGCTGGATCGTCTCGCATCGAGGCGATGAATTCATGCAGAAATCTGACGGGAAGGTTATCAACGCAGGTGTAACCCGCGTCTTCAAGCATGCGCAACGCGACAGACTTTCCGGAGCCTGAGATCCCTGTGATCAGAACGACGTTGAGCGCAGCCATCAGGGGTTGCCCTGTGAAATAGCTTGTGCCTGCTTTTCCATGAATTCAGAAAGCGTATCAATCCCGCGAAGTTTGAGGATTGTGTTGCGAACGGCCGCCTCGACCAGCACGGCCAGGTTACGCCCTGCAGCTACTTGCAGCATAACTTTGCGAATCGGACAGCCGAGGATCTCCTGCGTCATATCTTGCAGTGGCAGTCGCTCGAATTTATCCTGAGCCGTGGCACGCACCAGATGGACAATGAGTTTGAGTTTCATTTTTCGGCGCACCGAGGTTTCGCCAAAAATAGTACGGATATTGAGCAGGCCCAGTCCGCGGACTTCGAGCATATTTTGCAGCAACGCCGGACAATGACCGTCGATCACATTCGGCGAGGTTCGGGCGAGATCAACGGCGTCATCCGCGACAAGGCCGTGTCCACGCGAGATCAGTTCGAGCGCGAGTTCGCTTTTGCCTAAGCCCGACTCGCCGGTAATCAGCACGCCGACACCGAGCACATCCATAAATACACCGTGCACGGTTGTGGTGGGTGCCAGGCGACGGCTGAGATAGATACGTAGTAGATCAATCAGCTTAGCCGTCGGGATCGTTGTGCCCAGAAGAGGGACGTGATTGAGCTCGCAGTGTTCAATCAGATCCTGTGTTGCTTCAAGTCCGTCGGCAATCAGCATCGCCGGCACACCGCCAGCAAGCAGCTCGTCTACGTGGTGCACGCGACGGCGCACATCAAACCGCGTGTAGTAATCCATTTCCTCGCGACCAAACACCTGAATTCTTGAGGGGTGAATCAGGTTCAGGTGGCCAATCAGATCTGCCGCCTCCATGCCATTGTCGGGAATCAGCCGGTCTGCTGCGGATTGGCCCGCGATCCATGTGAAGTCGATATCTTCGGTATTGTCGTCTACGAGGTCCTTGACTGTCAGCATATCGGCTCCGGGTATTGGGGTGGGTCAGCGCATTGACAAAGAGATGTTCAGGCTGAGCCTGTCGTGAGCAGGCGGTGCACGATGACCGGGTCAGTTTCAACGGCCAGACGTTGACGCAAATTTTCGTCCGATAATCTTTCTGCCACTTCGGCAAGTATATCCAGATGTTCTTGTGCGGCGGACTCTGGCGCCATCAGGCAAAGCATTTGGCTGACAGGTTTCCCATCAGGCGCCTCAAAGGGAATTGGGTTGCTGAGGCGTAAAAATGCGGCGGTTGCGTGCTTGATCCCTTTGACCCGGCCATGAGGAACCGCCACACCATCGCCCAGACCCGTAGACCCCAGGCGTTCGCGCGCGAAAAGGCTTTCAAATACCGCTGCGCGTTCAAGGCCGTTGTTGTTTTCAAATAAAAGTCCGGCCTGTTCGAATGCGCGCTTTTTACTGGTGGCGGGCAGATCTAACAGGATGTTGGTGAGTGGCAGAATGCGTGACAAAAGTTTCATGCTCTGATTATAGGTGCCATGACAACCAGATTCATCTATTAAAAAACCCGCCAGGTGGCGGGCTTATCTAGCGGACGATACGTCCTGAAGGAAATGCGCACTGATTATTGTCAGGCGGTTTCGAAAATTTGTCGTTTAACAGCCAGATGACTGTGATTTTGGGTACGGTCTTTGTGCTGAATGACTTTGCGGTCAATCTTGTCGATTAGCAGATCGATTGCAGCATAAAGGTTTTCTTCGATGGCTTCGCAGTGAATATCTTTGCCGCGAACATGAAGAGTGATTTCTGCGCGGTGCCTGTGCGGCTCTACGGAAAGCATGACCTGTGTGTCGATGACGTGATCGAAATGTCGCAGTACGCGTGCCATTTTCGTATGAATATATTCCCGGATGGCGGGAGTAACGTCGAGATGGTGACCAGTGATGCTCAGGTTCATGTGTAATCTCCTTGAAAGGAAAAAAAGTTGCGCGAATTGCGCGAGAAGAACGTCTAGGCAAACTCCTTAAATAAAAATGTCATGACTTTAGTGTAGTGACTTGGCGCAGAAAATCAATACCAGATAGCTGATTTATTTCAAGTTTTATGAATGTTTTTGGTGTGCGCCGCAGCAATTTGTCTGCGAATCATCAGGGATGCGTCGTGGCGAGTGCGTTGCGCCCAACGACTGACTTTACATTTTGAAGTGTTCGCCCAGATAAACGCGTCGTACGGAGGGATCATCGACGATTTTATCGGGTTGGCCGCTCGTCAGGACTTTGCCATCACTGATGATGTAGGCGCGGTCACAGATGCCGAGGGTTTCACGCACGTTATGGTCGGTAATCAGCACACCAATGCCACGACTTTTTAGAAAACGCACAATCCGCTGAATCTCGATGACAGCAATCGGATCGACGCCGGCAAAGGGCTCGTCGAGCAGAATGAATCTGGGCCGCGTCGCAAGGGCGCGTGAAATTTCCACACGCCGCCGCTCGCCTCCGGACAATGACAAGGCATTATTGCTGCGGATATGGCCGATTTGCAACTCGTCGAGCAAATCGTTGAGTTGTTCCTCAATGACTGCTTTTGAAAACCGCTGGCCGTTTTCGTCAAACTGGAGTTCTAGCACCGCACGGATATTTTCTTCTACAGTCAGACGACGAAACACCGACGCATCCTGAGGCAGATAGGATAAGCCCTTGCGTGCCCGTTGATGAATTGGCATGCTGCTGATGGAGTTGCCATCGATTTCGATGCGGCCGGCATCGGCCGCGACCAGTCCGACAATCATATAAAAGCTGGTGGTCTTGCCCGCCCCGTTCGGACCAAGCAGTCCGACGACCTCTCCGCTATTGACCGAAAGTGATACGTCTTGCACCACCATGCGACCGCCGTAAGATTTACGCAAACCGGTCGCACTTAAGCTCCCGATCGGCGCAGAGGGCTGGGGGGCGGTATTGAGCGTGGGTGATGATTGCATGCGTAGTTTTCGGGGAGATGCTGTGATGGAATTAGTTTTTGCCGGGGTTTGTGCTGGGGATCGCCAAGGGTGGCAGGGGGTTATTTCCTGTGGACGTACCCTGTTTGGCTCTGCATGCAGCGACTGCAGCATCCGTACGTGCGCGAGGCTGCGCGACTGAACGCACGCGCCCACCGGTATTGGCTGAGTTTGGACCAGAAAATGCTTCGTAAGTATCGGTTTTCTGGCTGTACCGTACTTTCTCGCCGCTGACGGTATCGAATTGCTGGCCACAAATAAATCGCGTCACAATGGCTTGACCAATCAGGTCAAAAATTTCGTTGCGGCCGTCGTATTCGACGCGCTCGCCAACGCCTTCGAGCACTTCAAAACTTTCTGGGCGTTCCTGACGGATAAATACACGTTTTCCTGGCTTGACCGTTCCTGTGCCAAATTGTGATCCGTCGCTTTCTTCTTTCAGAATGAGTGTATCGGCGTTCATGGTCATTAGCCCGCGCGTCATCACAACATTGCCGGTGAACGTGCTTTCACGTTTGATGTCATCGTAGTGCAGGGTGTCTGAGAGAATTTGCGTGCTGGGTTGTTCCGCGGGCGTTGCCGCAGGCGCCGTCTTGTTTTGAGCCAGGACGGATGGTAGGGCTCCAAGGCAAACTATCGCGCTGATTAAGATTGCCAGCAGCGTGTGGCGGGGCGCATCATTTTTGGATATTCTGATCATGGTTTTGCTTTTGGAGCGGGTTCAGAGTTGTTGCGGCTATCTTTTGCTGCGATATCTACATCGGTTGATTTCAGAACATCCAGCGTTTGAGAAACGTTGTTATATCGCATGCCCACTCCGTTCATTCTGGATCGTCCGCTAATCGCTGTTGCAGGTAGGTCAGTGTACGTGATGTCTTGCTTGACCAGCATGGTGAGCGCGTCGCTGCGGAAATTCAGTGGCTGGCGCTCGCTGTCCCCGAGCCTTAACACCACGGCATCACCTTGCATCACAATACGATCACCATCATCATAAATAGTGGCGGTCCGCGAGGTGGCAATCACCAGAGGGTTTTCCGGACGCAAAACGAAGGCGCGCGGCTTGAGTAACTCGTAGGAATTGTCGTCCGGGAAGTGCTCCATCAGGTCGCCCTCGAGCCTTTGGATAACCTCGCCTTTCAGGTTGGTACGGAGTAATACGAGTTGTTTGGCCCAGTTGTCTGGTTCATGTGTCAAGCGCGATGGCGGGTCAATATCCACTGCGCGCTGCGCGTAGTCGGCCGCCCACCAGGTGCTCATGACCAGAATGCACAGGATACCAATAGAAACGATCAGGGCGAATCTTTCTTTCATGCTGGCCTTATTGCACCACACCAGGCCCGAGCAGGCCAGGCTGGAAAAACTGTCCAAGGCGCTGTTGCGCGGCCAGAATCAGATCGCAGCATTCGCGTGCGGCGCCATGACCGCCCGCGCGCGTGGATACCCAGTGCGCCGCCTGGGCAATATAGGCGGGTGCTTCGGGTACCGAGGCGGCAAAGCCGGCGCGTTGCATGGCGGGTAAGTCGATCAAGTCGTCGCCCATAAAGCCGATCTGGTCAAGCTGCAGATGGTGGCGCGCCGCAAGTGCCGCAAGCGCGGCGCCTTTGTCACGTACATTTTGCATGACATCACCCAGGCCTAGCTCGGCGGCTCGCCGGTCAACAATCGGACCTTCGCGTCCGGTGACGAGTGCGACTTTGATCCCGCTTGTGCTGAGCATTTTCAGGCCGTGCCCGTCTTGTACATTGAAACGTTTGAATACCTCACCATTTTCGCCATACCAGAGGCTGCCATCGGTTAATACGCCATCCACGTCAAACACCATCAGGCGCAGCTTTGCGAGGCGTTCGCGGGTGGCGGCGGGTATACGTGAGAGCACGAGGGCTTCGGCTGGGTGACTGAGTGTGTCGATTTTTTTCATATGTTATTCAGACGACCTTTGCGGCCATCAGGTCATGCATGTGGGTGGCCCCCACCAGCTTGCCTTGCGCATCTGAAACCAGTATTTGATTTAACCTGTGTTTGTCCATAATTAGCGCGGCATCGACCGCCATGACATCAGAAGAGATGTGGCGTGGATGTTTAGTCATGGCATCGGCGATCTTTACGCCACGCACATCGCCCACACGCTCGATCAGGCGACGCAGATCACCGTCGGTAAAAATACCTGTCGCATAGCCTGCCTGGTCCAGCACGGCGGTCATTCCCATGCCTTTGCGGGAGATTTCTTCAAGTGCCTCAAAAATAGTGGCGTCCTCGTGTACGGTCGGCAGCGCAGCGCCTTTTTTCATGACATCCGATACGCGCGTCAGGAGCTTGCGTCCCAGCGCACCGCCAGGATGGGAGCGCGCGAAATCCTCCGCGCCAAAGCCCCGGGCTTGCAGGCATGCAACGGCCAGGGCGTCGCCCAGCGCCAGCGCGACGGTGGTGCTGGACGTCGGCGCAAGGTTCAGTGGGCAAGCCTCTTGGGATACGCTGGCGTCGAGATGCACATCGCTCAGGCGTGCCAGCTCTGACTGCGGGTTGCCTGTCATTGCAATGACTTTGACTCCGAGTCGGTGTGCTGCAGGCAGAATGCTTAAGAGTTCCTGACCTGCTCCGGAATAAGACAGCGCGATCAGTACATCCTGTGCACCGATCATGCCGATGTCGCCGTGAACGGCTTCGGCAGCATGCAGGAAAAAAGCAGGCGTACCGGTCGAGGCGAGTGTGGCTGCAATTTTTCGGGCCACGTGACCGGTTTTGCCCAGGCCGCACACCACGACCCGCCCCTGACAACCGAGCGTGAGTTTAACGGCGCGACCGAACTCTTCCCCAAGCCGCTCCTTGAGTTCAAGGATAGCTTGTGCTTCGAGCGTAAGTGTCTGCCGGGCAGAAGTCAGTGCGGCAGCGACAAGGTCAGAGTGATTTAATGACATTTGGCGATTTTAATCGCATCAGGGCTTCGGTGGGCGAGAGTTGCCAGTCAGGGCGTCATGTGGCACTCTTCGCTGGTAATTTGGTGCTGTATGCCTGAACTGATCAAACTAGGACTCTGCGATGAACACTGCTGCAACCCCGGCCTACGCGCCAACCCTTGGAACGCCTCTGTCCGGCACGGCACTGCGTGTCATGCTGCTTGGCTCAGGTGAGCTTGGTAAAGAGGTCATTATTTCTTTGCAACGCCTGGGGGTGGAGGTCATCGCAGTAGACCGTTACGCGGATGCGCCGGGCCATCAGGTTGCCCACCGTAGCCACGTGATTGCCATGACCGATCGCGAGGCTTTGCGCGCTTTGATTGAACAAGAACGTCCTCATGTCATCGTGCCTGAAATTGAAGCCATTGCGACCGATGTGCTGGTCGAGCTTGAAGCGGCGGGTTCCGTGCGGGTCACCCCAACCGCCCGTGCCGCGCAGCTCACCATGAATCGTGAGGGAATACGGCGGCTGGCCGCTGAGACGCTCGGCCTGTCGACTTCTCCCTATCGTTTTGCTGACTCAGTCGAGTCACTAGAGCAGGCCACCCGAGAAATCGGTTTTCCCTGTTTGGTCAAGCCCGTCATGTCTTCCTCGGGAAAAGGGCAGTCCGTATTGCGCAGTGAGGCCGATGTAACGAACGCCTGGGCGATTGCCAGGCAGGGCGGACGCGTCGGTGCTGATCGCGTGATTGTTGAGGGCTTCATTAACTTTGAGTACGAAATTACCTTATTGACGGTGCGCGCGCGCGCGGCGGATGGCACGATTGAAACCAAGTTCTGTGAGCCGATCGGTCATTTGCAGGTAGATGGAGACTATGTCGAGAGCTGGCAGCCCCAGCCGATGACCGTTAATGCCTTGGCGCGCGCGCGACAGATTGCGCTTGAGGTGACGACCAGCCTGGGCGGGCAAGGGATTTTTGGTGTCGAGTTGTTTGTAGCGGGCGACGAGGTCTGGTTCTCCGAGGTGAGTCCGCGTCCACATGACACAGGACTGGTGACGCTTATCTCACAGGTTCAGAATGAATTTGAGTTGCATGCTCGTGCCTTGCTTGGATTGCCGGTTGACACCACGCTGCGTGCTCCCGCGGCAAGCAGTGTGATTTATGGTGGCGTGGACGCGCGTGGTGTTGTGTTTGAAGGCGTCGCTCAGGCGCTATCCGAACCCGGCACCGATATCCGCTTGTTTGGCAAGCCCGAGTCGTTTAAAAAACGCCGTATGGGGGTTGGTCTCGCGACAGCTGAGTCGGTTGAGGCTGCACGTGCAAAAGCCAAGCGCGTATCGTCTGCGGTGCGTGTCAAATGAGCAATCTGCCAGATGTGTCCGCCCCACACCAGTACGCGCTTGAGTCCGTTCGCCGCCTGATTCGCACGGTACCTGACTGGCCAAAGCCAGGCGTGATGTTCCGCGACATTACGCCTCTGCTGCAGGATCCGGTTGCATTCAGGTCGTTAATCGATTTGATGGTTTACCGCCATATGCGCAGGCGTATAGATGCGGTGGTGGGGATCGATGCCCGCGGTTTTATTTTGGGTAGTGCGCTTGCTTACGCATTGAATGTTGGTTTTGTACCTGTCCGCAAGAAAGGCAAGCTTCCCTTTAAGACTGTCGGACAGTCTTACTCGCTTGAGTATGGGCACGACGAGGTTGAATTACATATTGACGCGGTCAAGCCTGGGCAGCGCGTATTGTTGGTCGATGATCTTGTGGCCACCGGGGGCACGATGATCGCTGCGATTAAATTGTTGCAGCAACTTGGAGGCAATGTTGTCGAGGCGCTGTCAATTGTCGACTTGCCAGATCTTGGAGGCTCAAAACTGATCGCGCAGACAGAGACGCCTTTTTTCAGCCTGTGCCAGTTTGAAGGCGACTGACCCAGGGGTCAGTCTTCGAGCCGGGCGACAGGTTTAGAGGAAAAGCTTGTAAGCCGGATTCTCACTCTCGTTCCAGTGTGGATAACCGACTTCGTCTAAAAACGCTTTAAATGCTTTTTTATTGCCCGCTGGGACCTGAATGCCAATCAGGATTTGCCCATAATCCGCGCCTTGATTCCGATAGTGAAAGAGGCTGATATTCCAGTCTGGCTTCATGGAATTCAAAAATCGCATCAGTGCGCCGGGTCGCTCTGGGAACTCAAAGCGATACAGCAACTCATTGTCCGCCATGCTTGAACGGCCTCCCACCATATGACGCAAGTGTGTTTTGGCCATTTCATCGTGACTGAGGTCCAGCGTGGCAAAACCATTTTTACGGAAGGTCGCGGCGATTTTGTCTGCCTCGGTTGGACTTTGGACTTGCACGCCGACGAAAACATGCGCAAGGCTGGAGTCTGAAATCCGGTAGTTGAACTCCGTCACATTGCGGTTGCCGACGAGTTCACAAAACGCACGAAAGCTGCCGCGTTGTTCGGGCAGCGTCACGGCAAAAACGGCCTCGCGGGACTCCCCGACCTCGGCGCGCTCAGCAACAAAGCGCAAACGGTCAAAATTCATGTTCGCACCGCAGGCAATCGACACCAGCGTTTTGTTTTTAAGTTTGTGATCGAGCGCGTATTGTTTGGCACCGGCCAGTGCCAGCGCGCCTGCGGGCTCCAGTACGCTGCGGGTGTCCTGAAAAACATCCTTGAGAGCGGCACAAATCGCGTCGGTATCGACCAGCACGTAATCGTCAACATACTCGCGCGCCAGCCTGAACGTTTCGACCCCGACCTGCTTGACGGCCGTACCGTCTGAAAACAAGCCAACGTCGGCAAGATGTACGCGGCGCCCCGCTTTGATGCTGCGAACCATCGCATCAGAGTCGACGGTTTGAACGCCGATGATTTTGATTTCGGGACGCAGCTGTTTGACATACGCCGCGATACCGCTGATGAGGCCGCCACCACCAATTGCTACAAAAATCGCATCAATCGGACCAGGATGCTGCCGCAAAATTTCCATGCCGATTGTCCCCTGTCCCGCAATCACGTCGGGATCGTCAAAGGGGTGGACAAAGGTCATGTGGGTTTTTTTCTCGAGCGTCAGCGCGTGTTCGTAGGCGTCGTTGTAGCTTTCGCCATGCAGGACGACTTGGCCACCCAGCGCGCGCACAGCATCGATTTTGACGCCGGGTGTGGTGGTTGGCATGACGATGACGGCTTTGCAGCCGAGTCGTTTGGCCGAGAGGGCGACACCTTGGGCGTGGTTGCCTGCGGAGGCGGCAATCACGCCGCGCGCCAGGGCCGCAGGGGGTAAGTGCGCCATTTTGTTGTAGGCGCCACGCAGCTTGAAACTAAATACCGGCTGTGTGTCCTCGCGCTTAAGCAGCATCCGGTTGCCCGTGCGCGCTGAAAGCTGGGGGGCGAGTTCAAGAGGGGTTTCGACCGCAACGTCATACACTTTCGAGGTCAGAATACGCTTGAGATAATCTGTGGACATGATCTTCCTGAGGGGCGGGGCATCGGCTTATGGCCTGATGTGACATTATCCCATGCAGCCATCGCTCTGATGGAAAGCCTGGTTTAAGCAGATTCAACTTCATATTTTGCTGACAATTTTTATAGAAAGGAGGGCGTTTTCTGGAACACTTTATGCATTCCTTGCTCGGTTGGCTCGCGTTGCCGGAGGTCGGGCTGGGTGCCATCTTTTTGATCAGCCTGCTGGCCTCCACCTTGTTGCCGCTTGGCTCAGAGCCGGCTTTGCTCGCCTATGTAGCGCTCACCCCTGCTGCCGTATGGCCGGCGATTGGTGTCGCGACGCTTGGTAACACGCTGGGCGGTGTGCTGACTTACTGGATGGGGGTCGGGGCGCATCGTGCGCTCGCCGGCCGAGCCCTGCGAGATTCGGGTGGGCAATCACCGCCCTGTGTGGGAATTGTCCAGCAGACTGAGCGCTGGCATTTGCGTGCGCAGGCGCTTGCACAGCGCTTTGGCGCGCCAGTGTTGCTGTTTTCCTGGCTTCCCTTGGTCGGTGATCCGCTTTGCGGTGTGGCGGGCTGGCTGCGACTGCCTTTCGGCCCCTGCCTGATTTACATCGCCGCAGGGAAATTTGCCCGGTATGTCCTGATTTGCGGGGTGTTCATACATTTTTTTGTCTGAAACGACTGCCGCCCCTGTTCGTTTCCTGAAAGCGATAGGGTTATTACTAGGTGAATCTGCTGATGGCTTAAAATGATGAGTCCAGGGCAACCCCTCTCAGATTACGCCTATGAACGCCCCGTTTGCCAGCCATCTTTTAAACTCCATGCCCCCTGCCGACCCGCAGTCCCGGCTGCGTGAGATCCCTTACAACTACACGTCGTTTTCCGATCGTGAGGTCGTCTGTCGTTTGCTGGGTGATGATGCCTGGACGTTGTTGTCTGAGTTGCGTGGCGAGCGCCGGACCGGTCGTTCCGCGCGCATGCTCTACGAGGTCCTTGGCGATATTTGGGTCGTGCGTCGCAATCCCTATCTGCAAGACGATTTGCTGGACAACCCCAAGCGACGCAAGTTGTTGATTGAGGCGCTGCAGCACCGCCTGGGTGAGGTGCACAAGCGCCGTGTATCCGATGACGTGGAACGCGACGAAAAAGTAGCGAGCCTGCTTGAGCGCGCCTACGCTGCGATTCGTAGTTTTGAGCAAGGCTTTGAGCAGACCGCTCGCCTGCGCCGCCAGGTCAATAAAGTACTCGGCAAGCTAACCGCGCATGACAACATCAAATTTGACGGGCTGTCGCGCGTCTCGCACGTAACCGATGCCACCGATTGGCGTGTCGAATATCCGTTTGTAGTCCTGACACCTGACACCGAGCAAGAAATCGCTATGCTGGTGCGTGGCTGTATTGAGCTCGGTTTGACGATCGTTCCTCGTGGTGGTGGTACGGGCTATACGGGCGGTGCGATTCCTCTGACCTGGAAGTCGGTCGTCATTAATACCGAAAAACTAGATACCCTGAGCCCTGTTGAGACAGGGCTGCTGCCAGGTGTTGCCAGCCCGGTTTCGACTGTTCGCGCTGGCGCCGGCGTGGTAACCAAACGTGTATCAGAGGCAGCCGAGCATGCGGGACTGGTGTTCGCGGTGGACCCGACTTCTGCCGAGGCCTCCTGTGTGGGCGGTAACGTCGCCATGAATGCCGGTGGTAAAAAGGCTGTGCTCTGGGGGACTGCGCTGGATAACCTCGCCTGGTGGCGTATGGTGGATCCCGATGGCAATTGGCTCGATGTCACGCGTTTGGATCACAACATGGGCAAAATCCACGACGCGGCCATGGTGCGCTTTGAGTTGCAGTGGTCTGATGGGGCGTTCCCGGCAGGCGAGCGGCCATTGCGTAGCAAAATGATCGAAATCGCCGGGTCACATTTCCGTAAGGTCGGTCTGGGCAAGGATGTAACGGACAAGTTCCTGGCGGGTTTGCCAGGCGTACAGAAAGAAGGCTGTGATGGCCTGATCACCGCGGCGCGTTGGGTCCTGCACCGCATGCCCACGCATACGCGCACCGTTTGTCTGGAGTTCTTTGGGCAGGCGCGCGAGGCAATTCCTTCGATTGTTGAGATCATCAACTATCTGGATACAGCGGGCCGCGCCCGTGGTGCTTTGCTGGCCGGGCTTGAACACCTCGATGAGCGCTATTTGCGGGCCGTGGGGTACTCCACCAAAAGCAAGCGTGGCGTGTTGCCTAAGATGGTTTTGATTGGCGATATTGTTGGGGATGATGACGCTGCAGTGGCTGCGGCGACCAGCGAGGTCGTGCGACTGTCTAATACCCGTCATGGCGAGGGGTTTATTGCAGTCAGTGCTGAGGCACGTAAAAAATTCTGGCTTGACCGCTCACGCACTGCGGCCATCGCGCGTCACACCAATGCCTTCAAAATTAACGAAGACGTTGTGATCCCGCTCGGTCGTATGGGTGAGTACACCGATGAGATCGAACGGATCAATATCGAGCTGTCTACACGCAACAAACTCAAGCTGCTCGATGCATTGCAGGCGATGCTGGCTGGATCGGGGACGCTCACGATCGCCAAGCTTGATCGCTCCACCGAAGAGGGCGTCTCCATCGAAGAAGCCCTCGACGAAAAACGCCGTCAGGCAATTGCCGTCATCGAGCAGGTGCGTGTGCGCTGGCAGTGGGTGCTCGACCAACTCGATTTACCTTTAGCGCAAGCCATGCCCGCTTTGGCTGGCTTGGGACTTGACGCGCTCACCCCGGACCTGACTGCACGCCTGCTTGCGCAACCCGAGGCGAGGTTGTTTGACGTTGTGCAGGATCGCACATTGCGTATTTCGTGGAGAGCGGAAGTCAAAGCCGAATTGATCGGACTGTTTGGCGGCACGGATTTTGCTCCAGTATTGACGGAGTTGCAGGCGATCCATGACCGCGTGCTGAAAAGCCGGGTGTTCGTCGCGCTGCATATGCATGCGGGCGATGGCAACGTACACACCAATATCCCGGTTAATTCAGACGATTACGAAATGCTGCAGGAGGCCAATCAGGCCGTTGAGCGCATCATGCAAATCGCGCGTGATCTGGATGGCGTGATTTCTGGTGAGCACGGAATCGGGTTGACCAAATACGAATTTATGACCGAGGCCGAGCTGGCACCGTTTCAACAGTACAAACGTGAAATCGATCCGAATGATCATTTCAATGCTGGCAAGCTCATGCCTGGCGCCGACTTGCGTCATGCCTGGACACCGAGCTTTGGCTTGATGGGGCACGAGTCCATCATCATGCAGCAAAGCGATATTGGCGCGATCAGTAATTCAATCAAAGATTGCCTGCGCTGCGGTAAATGCAAGCCTGTGTGCGCGACGCATGTGCCGCGCGCCAATCTGCTTTATTCCCCGCGCAACAAAATTCTCGCGACTTCGTTGCTGATCGAGGCCTTTCTCTATGAGGAACAGACGCGTCGCGGCATCAGTCTCAAGCACTGGGAAGAATTCGAAGACGTGGCCGACCATTGCACGGTTTGTCACAAATGCTATAACCCCTGTCCGGTTGATATCGATTTTGGCGATGTCTCGATGAATATGCGTGCTTTGCTGCGTCGTATGGGACATAAGTCTTTCAATCCAGGCACAGCCGCGGCAATGTTTTTCTTGAATGCCAAAGACCCTGCGACGATTAACGCAACCCGCAAGGCCATGATTGGTGTCGGGTATAAATTGCAGCGCGTGGCCCATGACTTTTTGTCCAAGTTCGCGCGCAAGCAAACCGAAGCGCCACCCGCAACCGTGGGTAAGCCACCTTTGCGTGAGCAGGTCATCCACTTCATCAATAAAAAAATGCCTGGGGGATTGCCCAAGCAGACCGCGCGCAAGTTGCTAGATATCGAGGACGCGGACTACGTTCCGATCATTCGTAATCCGCAAACATCGGCCGAGACCGAAGCCGTGTTTTATTTCCCAGGCTGTGGTTCTGAGCGCTTATTCTCGCAGGTGGGTCTGGCTACGCAGGCGATGCTCTGGCATGCCGGTGTGCAGACTGTCTTGCCTCCTGGTGCCTTGTGCTGTGGTTATCCGCAGCGCGCCAACGGCATGACCGAGAAAGCCGAACAAACTATTACGGACAACCGGGTGTTGTTCCACCGCGTGGCTAATACCCTTAACTATCTTGACATTAAGACGGTGGTGGTCAGTTGCGGCACCTGTTATGACCAGCTAGCCGGATATGAGTTTGAAAAGATATTCCCTGGATGCCGTCTGATCGATATTCACGAGTATCTACTCGAAAAAGGCATTGCGCTGGAGGGTGTGGGAGGCGTGCGCTACATGTATCACGATCCCTGTCATACCCCCATGAAGCTGCAGGACCCGATGAAAACAGTGCGTGCGCTGGTGGGTGATGCGACGATCAAGACCGATCGTTGTTGCGGCGAGTCCGGCACCCTGGCCGTGACGCGACCTGATATTTCGACGCAGATTCGTTTCCGCAAAGAAGAAGAGCTCGACAAAAACAATGCCGCACTCAGGTCCGATGGATATACTGGTGAAGTCAAAATGCTGACATCTTGCCCGTCCTGTTTACAGGGCTTGTCCCGTTTCGAGGGCGACATTGGCGCGAAAGCAGATTACATCGTGGTTGAGATGGCACGTCACATTCTTGGTGAAAACTGGCTTGAAGAATACGTGGCTAAAGCCAATAGTGGTGGAATTGAGCGCGTGCTTGTTTAAAGCGACTGAATTAAACACGTGTTTAATTCAGTCATCTAAAGAGTGGTTTTTCGATGCAATACATTCCTGAATCGCAATCGTCCTCGGTGGTCACGCATGAAATGGCGTTTGAGGCGATTCGCGAAGCGCTGATCGCAGCATGCGCCGAATCAAGCAAGATTTTCCCTGCGCTGATTGCGCATGGCTCTGATGTGAACAATCGGTTTTCGGTTAAATCCGGTGCAACCGATACGCTGGCCGGGCTTAAGATGGGATTCATCTGGCCGGGCAATGCACTAAAGGGCAAGCCCACCCACAACTCTGTGACCGTTCTGTTTAATCAGGAGTCTGGTGGTGTGCATGCTGTGATCGAGTCGGGGGTCGTCAATGCCTACCGCACGGCCGCTGCCGATGCTGTAGCGACCGATGCACTCGCACGCAAGGATGCAAGAGTACTGACAGTTTTTGGTGCGGGTAATCAGGCGGGCTACGAGTGTCTGGCACTAGCAAAGATCCGTCCGATTGAACGCGTGCTGGTGGTTAACCGGGATCCTGGCCGGGTTGAAAAATTTAAATCTCGTCTTGCGTCGCTGGGTGTGCCTGTCGAGATGGTCGAGGCCTGCGAAGGTTGCGCACGTGCAGACATCATTGTGACCGCAACGCCTTCCAGGTCTGCATTGTTTGATGCGGCATGGGTTCGCCCCGGAACGCATATCTCTTGTATGGGCGCCGATGGTGCGGGTAAGCAGGAACTGGATCCCGCACTGCTTGAGCGTGCCGAGCTTTTCTGTGACTTGCCCGCGCAATCAGTCGCGATCGGTGAGTTTCAACATGTGGCGCCTCAAATCGCTTCAGGCGCTGTGGCATTGACTGCGATTGGCCGTGTGTTGATGGGCCAGGCGCAAGGACGCTCCAGTGAGCAGGCGATTACGGTGTTTGATAGTTCTGGTATTTCGTTGCAAGACCTGCATATCGCACAGCGAATTTTGCAGGCCTGCGGTCACTAAAGGTTAATGGTTGGCTTAGACGCCAACCTCAATACCCTCAGCAATGAGTGCCTCGCGGATCGCTTTTGCAAAAGCTGCCGCACCCGGCTGATCGCCATGAATACACAATGTATCGGCACGTACGTGGACAGTCGAGCCATCTACCGCTGTGATGGTGCCCTTCTGGACCATTTGCAAGACCTGTTTGATCGAAACGTTGACGTCTTCGATCATCGCGCCAGGTTTGTTGCGTGGACTGAGCGTGCCGTCTGGTGAATACGTGCGATCGCCAAAGACTTCGCTGGCTACTTTCAGGCCCATGGATTCAGCGATATCCAGCATTTTGGTGCCTGCGAGGCAAAAAAATACCAGGTCACTATCAACGTCGTAGGTTGCTTGCGCTAAAGCACGCGTCAGCCCTTCGTTATTCACGGCCATGTTGTAGAGCTGGCCGTGGGCTTTTACATGACGCAATCGAGTCCCTTGCGACGCAGCGACGCCAGCCAGCGCACCAATCTGCACGACCATCATGTCGTAGGCTTCCTGATCGGTGATGGCCATATTGCGACGACCAAAACCTTGCAGGTCTGGCAGGCCTGGATGTGCGCCAAGCGCGACGCCATGTTTAATCGCCGCCGCAACTGTTTTTCGCATAGTTGCAGGGTCTCCCCCGTGAAAGCCGCAGGCGATATTAGCTGAGGATACGAAGGGCAGTATGGACTCGTCATTACCCATTTTCCAGACACCAAAACTTTCGCCCATGTCGGAATTCAAATCGATACGTAGTGTCATGATGACCTCTGAGGTTCAGTGGAAATTCAGTAGAGATATTAAGCGTAGTGATGAAGTATGTGCGCACGCACGGGGGCAAGCTTGGTTGCCAGTGCCGCGAATGCTTTTGTGCGCTGGGCGTCGAGCGCTTGCGCTTGTTCGAGCGTGATAATTTCAAAATTAAACGTGTCGCCCGGGCCCATTTGTGCGAGCGTTGGTAAATCCACGCTCGCAACATAGCCAATTTTTGGATAGCCTCCGGTCGTCTGCCGGTCGGCCATCAACACGATGGGCTGCCCGCCAGCCGGCACCTGGATCGTACCGAAGGTCGCTGCTTCTGACAGCATCTGGCGGGGCTTGCTGAGTTTGATTTCCGGGCCCTGCAAGCGATAACCCATGCGCTCGGAGTCGGGGCTGATCCGGAATGTTTCGCTTGTCAGCGCATGCTGGCTTGCCGGTGTGAAATCAATGAATTGCTCACTGGTCACCATCCGTGCGCGCGCACGCAGGCTGGGTCCGAGCGCTGCAGGCAGATAGATTTTTATCGACCACAGTTCTTGTGCAAGCCCTTGAAGATCCTGGGAGGCTAAGGGGTGATTGAATCCTATCCTGTCACCACGCTTGAGCGCGCGCCCTTGCCATCCGCCAATTGCGCAACGCATATGCGTACTATTTGAGCCAAGCGCCTGCGTAAGCTTAAAGCCACCATGAATAGCCATATAAGCACGCGTGCCCATGCGACGCTGACCAAAAACAAGCGTGTCGTGCGCACGAATCACGATGGGTCTGTTCAGCGCTAACGGCTGGCCATTGAGAGTCGGGCTCAGGTCGGCGCCGGTCAGCGCGATGCAACACGGTTCAGTGAATTCGAGCGAGGGTCCGGTCAGTGTGATTTCCAGACTTGCCTGGTCGGTGTCGTTACCAACCAGGAGATTAGCGAGCTGATGCGCACGGGTATCCATCACGCCCGTAACCGGCACGCCAAGCTGCTGATAGCCCACGCGACCAAGATCCTGAAAGCTTGATTGCATCCCGGGTTTGAGCACGATCATGCTCATGCTGGTGTTTCCTGGGGCTGCATGGCTGCGATCCGGTCGAATTCTGCAACTGAAATAGGCACGAACTTGACGCGGTCGCCCGGCATCAGAAGAGTAGGTGGCGTGCGATCCAACCCGAATAATTTCAGGGGCGTGGCGCCTAGCACATGCCAACCCCCAGGTAGTCTATTGGGATAGATGGTTGATTGTCTGTTGGCGATCGCAACCGAACCTGCAGGTACGGCGGTTCTGGGGACGTCGCGTCTGGGCAGGGCAAATATTGGATCGTGCACGCCGATGTAAGGCGCACCAGGCGCAAAGCCTAGCATGAACACCATGCTGCCAGGTTTCGTGTGTATCGCAATCACCTGTTCTTCGGTCAGGCCTGTGGTTTGAGCAACAAAGGCGAGATCCGGGCCGTGTTCACCACCATAACAAACAGGAATCTCCACCTCGCGGACATCGGTGCTGATGGACGGTATTCCTGATTGAATCAGTGTGGTGATTGCTCTGGACAGGGAGTGAAAGTTTGTCTCATCACTGTGCGCGTCAGGCTGATAATGCAAAGCGACAGAGGTATAAGAAGGAACAATATCCGTCACGCCGGGAAGGTTTGCTTGTCGCAACGCCTCGGTAGCGCAGAGACAAAGCAGGCCCGTCTGAACGTCGATTTCAGAGCCAAAATCGATGCTCAGGCAGCGGTCTCCCTGCGCACGGATTTTAAAATCCGGCACATTGGCTGGAGCCTGCTTGCTGACAGTGGACACGGCTTACTTGGCGAACAAGGAGTCCATGTTTGCAAAAGCTTTAAATTCAATCGCATTGCCCGACGGGTCCATAAAAAACATGGTGGACTGCTCGCCGACTTCGCCCTTGAAGCGTGTGTAAGGCTCGATGACGAATGTTGTGCCGATGGCTTTGAGTTTTGCAGCCATGTCTTCCCATTGGGGGATCGAAAGCACCGCACCGAAATGTCTTACGGGTACCTGGTGATCATCGACAGCGCTGGTTTGTTTGTGGCCACATTCTTCTGGAGCAAGATGGGCGACGACCTGATGACCGTAAAAATCGAAATCTACCCAGTCAGGTGCGCTGCGACCTTCGCCGCAACCGAGCACGCCGACGTAAAACTGGCGGGCTTCTTCGATATCGCGGACTGGGAAGGCCAAATGGAAGGGAGGCATGGAAGTAGCTTGGGCAGACATGTAAAAAAACTCCGGCATGAATCAAATGAATGCAATCATTTCATGATTGCGCAGTGGGGGACAATAAAGCCTGTGCCTTGAGTTTATGTCTTTAATCTGCAGAGTGAAAGTTGATTTTGAGACAGCACGGCTCAATGGGCAGCAATGACCCGATCTGGTGCAAAAACGAGACTAAAAGTGCTGCCCAGCCCCAATTTACTTTGGATTTCTAATTGCGCGTCATGTCGCATGGCCACGTGTTTTGTGATGGCCAGCCCTAAGCCTGTGCCGCCCATGGCGCGTGAGCGACCTCGGTCCACCGTGTAAAAACGCTCGCTCAAGCGAGGTAAATGCTCAGAGGCAATCCCGATGCCTGTATCCGTCACGCTGTAGCGTGCGGATCCATCTGCCTGCCTGTGCCACTGAATGGTGATGGTTTGACGTTCCGGGGTGTAGCGAACCGCGTTGGTCAGCAGATTGGTGATTGCAGAGCTGAGTTCGGTCTGGTTGCCCAGGATATTCAGGTCTGGCTCAATGTCCCATATCAGGGTGTGCCGACCACCAGAGAGACTTTCTGCTTGCTGGCGTGCGCTGTCAATGAGGGTGGACATGTGAATCGTGTTTTTGTCGGCACTTAGTGATGTCTCAAGCGCGGAGAGTGTGAGTAAGTCAGCAACCAGAGCCTCCATGCGCAGCGCCTGCTCGTGCATCAGCTTGAGATAATGCTGGGACTGCTCCTCAGTCAGTGCGCCCTTGGGCGCCTCGCGCATGGTTTCGAGAAAGCCCGACAGCACGGTGAGGGGCGTACGCATTTCGTGCGAGACGTTCGCCACAAAATCACGTCGTGTTGTTTCCAGTTTTTCGATCTGTGTCAGGTCGCGCGCGATGAGTAGTAATTGATCGTTGGCGTAGGGCACCAGCCTCATCGTAATGCTTTGATTACTGCCACCCAAAGCGATCTTAAGAATCAGGGGCTCCTCCCAAGTCGTTTGCTTCGCATACGCGACAAAGGGTGGCGAGCGTAAAAGATTCAGTAGATTCTGGCCAATATCCTGGACGGGCTGTAAGTGCAGGATTTTTTCAGCGGCGACGTTAAACCAGCGGATCTGGAAGTCTTTATTCAGGGTGACCGCCCCGATAGGCAGAGCTTGCGCCGCAGACATCACCGCATCGTTAGTTGCCTGGAGTGTGCGCACGGCGATCGTCTGGCCAAGCGTGTGGCGATACAGGCTGGCAACCATGTCTTCCCACTGACCAACATCTGCAGGTGGATCTGTCTCGGGATGAGCGGCCCAGACCGCGACCCGGTTGGCCTGACGGCGGCGGATGGTGAGAATGATTCCACAGACAAGCGCGAGCACAACCCAGCCCGCAGCCGTGTCCCAGCGATACTGGACGCCGGCGGCGAGTGCGGACCAGAAAACAAACCACAACAGGGTGCGTGACCAACTCATGCTTGTTATTTTCGCATCAGATCCACGTTAGTAATGATCTGATGCAGACCTTTTTATGCTTTGGGTATCTGCGAAGTAAAACGATAACCACTCCCGCGTACCGTTTCGACATGCAGGTCGTGCCCGGTCGGCTCAAGTGCTTTGCGCAGCCTGCGGATGTGGACGTCAACCGTGCGCTCCTCCACAAACACATGATCTCCCCAGACTTGATCCAGTAACTGTGTCCGCGAAAATACGCGCTCAAGGTGGGTCATGAAAAAGTGCAGGAGTCGGAACTCGGTCGGGCCAATCGCTAAGGACTGGCCACGTCCAGTCAGTCTGTGTGAAATCGGATCCAGTTTCAAACCGTCTACGTCGATCATGTCGTCGGTGAGTTGTGGTGCCCGGCGACGGAGTACCGCTTTGATTCTTGCCATCAGCTCTTTTGGCGAAAATGGCTTGGTGATGTAGTCATCAGCACCCGCTTCCAGTCCGTCGACCTTGTCCTGTTCAGAACCTTTTGCCGTGAGCATGATGACGGGTACCATCCGGGTGCGTTCGTCGCTGCGCAGTTTACGCGCCAGCGTAACGCCCGATGCACCGGGCAGCATCCAGTCCAGCAGGATTAAATCCGGCAGCTCGGCGCGGATCAGCGTTTCAGCTTGCTCCACATCGAACGCGCGCAGTACCTTATGGCCTGCGAAGGATAAGTTGACCGCAATCAGTTCCTGGATTGCGGGTTCGTCTTCGACAACTAAAATGGTGCTTGACATATTTTTTGAGCCGGTTGAGTGTTAGCCTGCACAATGACTATGTTGCGATAGTATGGCGTCAATATGTCATGTTTATGACAATGACCGAGTTTGACGGGTCGTATATTAGGATGCCAACTGCGATAATGTGACTTTCCCGCCCACTTTCCCGCACAGATAATTAGCAGGTAATTGAATGTCTGATGAAAAAACACACTTCGGTTACCAAACCGTAGCTGAATCTGAAAAAGCCAGCAAAGTAGCTGAAGTCTTTCATTCTGTTGCCTCGCGTTATGACGTGATGAATGACCTCATGTCAGGCGGACTTCACCGGATTTGGAAGGCATTTACGATATCGCGTGCGGCGGTCCGCCCGGGTATGCGGGTGCTTGATATTGCCGGCGGTACGGGCGATCTGGCGCGTGCTTTTGCCAGACAGGCCGGCGCGCAAGGCGAGGTGTGGCTGACCGATATCAACGACTCCATGCTGCGCGTGGGCCGCGATCGCCTGATGGATGATGGTTTGATTTTGCCGACCACCGTATGCGATGCGGAGCGCCTGCCTTTTCCGGATAATTATTTTGACCGTGTCAGTGTGGCATTTGGTTTGCGCAATATGACCCACAAGGATCGTGCGCTAGCCGAAATGACGCGCGTACTCAAACCGGGCGGCAAACTGCTGGTACTTGAGTTTTCCCGAGTGGCCAAACCTCTTGCGCCCATTTATGACTGGTACTCCTTCAAAGTACTTCCCTGGCTCGGACAAAAAGTCGCAGGTGATGCGGATAGTTATCGTTATCTGGCTGAGTCAATCCGGATGCATCCGGATCAGGAGACGCTTAAGACGATGCTAGGCGAGGCGGGCTTGTCCCGCGTGCAATATTTCAATCTGAGCGCCGGTCTGACCGCGTTGCACGAAGGCGTCAAATTAGGCTGATTTCATTGAATTTATGAACTTACTGAAAATTTTCTGGTCTACCCCTTTCATTCTTGTTCAGCTTTCAGTAAGATTCAGCTTCCAGTAAGATTTCTGGAACAACATTTTTATAAGCGAAGGTTTCGCTCAGGAGCACTTCATGGTTCGATTGTTTTCACGTTTTCTGGTTGCAGTTTTTCTGACAGTCAGCGCTGCCGGGCTGACTGCCGTTTCTTTTGACGCAGCCGCCGCACGAGTCGGTGGCGGCAAAAGCATGGGCAGCCAATCATCCAATGTCACCTCCAGGGCACCTGCTTCCTCTGCAGCGCCTTCCACCATGCAAAAAAGTGCAGCAGCGCCAGCCGCTGCCGGTGCTGCTGCGGGCGCGGCCGCCAAGTCGGGTGCCTCTAAATGGTTAGGCCCATTAGCAGGTATTGCAGCAGGCCTGGGTATCGCTGCGATGCTGTCGCATTTCGGTCTGGGCGGCGCGATGGGTGATTTCCTGATGGTGGCCTTATTGGCTGCAGTGGCGATTTTTGCAATCATGTTTGTTGTGCGTTTGTTGCGCGGTGGTTCGGCTCAGCCATCCATGCAAGGTGCAGGAGCGAATACTGGTTCGACTCAGCAACCTGCACCAGCCATGATGCGTGAGACCGCAGCACCTGCTTCGACATCCGCTGGGGTTCAAGCCAACACTCAGGGCAATGGCGCACTTTCATCTGCCGGTTTCGGCTCGGATGCCGCGCAGCCAGAGCAAAACTGGTTCATTCCCGCCGATTTTGACAGTCAGCGTTTCCTCCAGGAAGCCAAGCAGCAGTTTGTCGCTATCCAGAAAGTCTGGGATAGCGGTGATGTGTCGCAATTGCGTAATTTCCTGACCGACGATCTCATGAAAGAACTTCAGGTGCAGCTCAGCGGTCGTTCGGGCACAAATCATACTGAGGTCGTGCTGCTCAATGCTGAAATGCTCGGAATCGAGCAGGTCACAGACGGTCATCTGGCCAGCGTGCGTTTTTCAGGAATGCTGCGCGAACAAGCTGGTGCAGAGGCCTTCCGTTTCGAAGAGGTCTGGAATCTGTTTAAACCTGAGCAGGGTGGCTGGTTGCTGGCGGGTATTCAGCAAATCCCCGTAGAGCAAGCAAGCTAATCGGGGTGCGTTGAGATACTTTCTTACAAAAACCCGCACTAAGTGCGGGTTTTTTGTTGGGCGGGACCGCAGCGTATCGTGACTGACGATGCGATGTACACGGATTACCCGTTAAACTGCTATCTTTGATAAAAGCCTGGCGCTCCCTATACGTGAAACAGTTCACGCCTTCCCTTTCTGGTATTGCTGCATTGCACCCGGTGCGGGTGATCGCTGCCGCCTTCAATCTGCTGACTATCCAGCAACCTTGGGCGGCCGAGCGGTTGGCTCGCTACGCGGGCAAGACCATACGGATTGCTTTGGGTGGATTTGCCGTGACGCTGACGATTGATGCCGAAGGTCACTTAACCCAGTCAGACGCGGCTGTGGTGCCTGATGTGGTGCTCGAAATCATTGCCGAAAAGCTCACGGCCGCCCGCTTGTTCTCCCCCCAGTCCTCTGGCGATATTGCGGAGCTGATCCATATTTCGGGTCAGGCCGCATTAGCGCAGGTCGTGTCGGATCTGGCGCGAGACTTACGTCCTGACCCAGAGGATGCGCTAGCAAATGTTCTGGGCGACATTCCCGCCCAAAAGATCATGCGCGGAGCGCGCGATCTGGTCCAAACTCTGCGCAACTTTACACACGGTCTGGCACACAATGCAGCAGAGTATTTGGCCGAAGAGACGGACACACTGACGGGACGCCCGGTACTTGCCATGCATCACCAGCGACAAGACCCGCTTGATGGCCGCCTAGCCGCCTTGTCGGTTCGCTACGCAAGCCTTGCAGCAAGACTGGATCGACTCGCGAGCAAGAGGCACGTCACATGATGTCTTTACCGCGCTTAGCTCGTATTGCGATGATCGTTTGGCGATATAGGCTAGACGAGCTTGTGCTGTCGGGGATTAATCATCCAACGGCTGTGCGCTTGCTTTGGTTGGTCAGACTGGGTTCGACCCCTAAAATGCCGCGCGGCCAAAGATTACGCCTCGCACTTGAGTCGCTAGGTCCGATTTTTGTCAAATTTGGTCAGGTTTTGTCGACGCGCAGAGATTTGATTCCTCCCGATATCGCTGATGAGCTGACTTTATTACAGGATCGGGTAGCACCTTTTCCTTCGGACGTAGCGGCCGCATGTATCGAACAGGCGCTCGGTCAATCGCCTCAGGTTTTATTTGCTCAGTTCGAAACCGATCCCGTTGCATCGGCCTCGGTTGCGCAGGTGCATTTTGCCGTGCTCCATGATGGCCGCCATGTTGCGGTCAAGGTACTGCGCCCGGCTATTCTGGACGTCATCGATAAAGATTTGTCTTTGATGCGCGTCCTGGCCAAACTGATTGAGCGCTTGGCGCCCGATGGCAAGCGGCTCAAGCCGCGTGAGGTTGTAGGCGAATTTGACAAGCATTTGCACGATGAACTTGATTTGCTGCGCGAAGCCGCCAATTGCAGCCAGTTGCGCCGAAATTTTGCTGCCGGCACTGCACGCGGAGAATTACTCTGGGTGCCAGAGGTGATGTGGGACTATTGTGCGAGCACGGTTTTCACAATGGAGCGTATGTATGGTGTGCCTGTCAGCCAGATTGAGCGTTTACGCACGCTCGGGGTTGATATCCCGACGCTTGCGCGTACCGGAGTAGAAATCTTCTTTACTCAGGTTTTTACAGATGGGTTTTTTCATGCAGATATGCATCCCGGCAACATCTATGTGTCTGATCGCCCGCAGACCTTAGGCCGCTATATCGCGCTGGATTTCGGTATTGTCGGCTCGTTGTCTGAGTTTGATAAAAACTACCTGGCGCAAAATTTTCTGGCGTTCTTTCAACGTGACTACAGGCGTGTGGCACGGCTGCATATCGAATCGGGGTGGGTGCCCCCGACAACGCGCGAAGAAGAGCTTGAGGGGGCGGTGCGTGCCGTCTGCGAGCCTTACTTCGATCGCCCTCTGGCTGAAATTTCCCTTGGCCAGGTTTTATTGCGGTTATTCCAGACATCGCGCCGATTTAATGTTGAAATTCAACCTCAGCTGGTTTTATTGCAAAAAACCCTACTCAACGTTGAAGGATTAGGTCGTCAGCTCGATCCACAGTTAGACTTATGGAAAACAGCCAAACCTTATCTTGAAAACTGGATGCACGAGAGAGTCGGTCTGCGTGGAATACGTAAAAAACTGGCTCAGGAAGCAGGGCAGTGGGCGCAGTGGTTACCTGAGTTTCCGCGGTTGCTGCATGCACAGCTCAACCGCCCTGATGTTTCCGCTTCTGTTTTGTCCGAATTAAAGCGCATGCGCCAGGCGCGTGAGCAAGGCAATCGTGTATTAATGGCATTAACCGGTGTGGCCGCAGTGGCCCTGGCCGTGGCACTCTGGACGCTGATGCGTTGAAAATCAGCTCCAATATTTAAGGCAATGAATATGCTCTACACAGAACTTTTTAAATCAATGGAATCCGTTCGCTGGAATATGGAGACGGATATCCCCTGGCAGGATTTTGATCGTAGCAAGCTCACAGACGAGCAGGCGCAAACGATCAAGATGAATGCCATTACTGAGTGGGCAGCACTGCCTGCGACAGAAATGTTTTTGCGCGATAACCGTGATGACAGCGACTTTTCGGCGTTTATGTCAGTCTGGTTTTTTGAAGAGCAAAAGCACTCCCTGGTATTGATTGAATACTTGCGCAGATTTGCGCCAGATCTGGTTCCAACCGAAGAGGAGCTGCATAAAGTTCGTTTTGAATTTGATCCAGCCCCTCCGCTTGAAACACTGATGCTGCACTTTTGCGGCGAAGTGCGTTTGAATCACTGGTATCGCTGCGCAGCCGACTGGCATACGGAGCCAGTGATCAAGGCTATTTACAAAATTATTTCTCAGGATGAGGCGCGTCATGCGGGCGCCTATCTGCGCTACATGAAACGCGCGCTGAGTCAGCGCGGCCAGGAAATCGGCGAGCAGGCGCGTATCGCTTTTGCCAAAATCGGTGTCTTGATGGCCTCTGCACATCGCACCCCTCAGGCCCTGCACCCGACTAATCTGCACGTCAACAAAGGCATGTTCCCTGAAGACACGGTTCAGTCAAAACTGCCTGAGCCAGGCTGGCTTGAGCGCTGGCTGGATACGCAGATCGTGTTTGACAAAGAGTGGGAAGGAAAAGTCTCCACCCGCATCCTCCACAATATGTCGTTGTTGTTTGATCAAACTTTCAAAACGGTTCAGGACCTGAATCGTTACCGTAAAGAATTGATGCGAGCAGCGACTGCTGTCGTGGCACCTGTTTAACGACTGCGGATCGTCAGTAAATATATGAGCGCGCGTTTTGAGAGCAAAATCCTGTCGCCTGAGGCCTGCGCAGAGCGTATTGCCTCGCGCGTCTGGCCAGGTCCTGTTGTATTCACTAACGGTGTGTTCGATATCCTGCATCGCGGACACGTGACTTATCTGGACGAGGCGGCGCAGTTGGGTGGTTCGCTGATCGTTGCGGTGAATTCAGACGCCTCTGCGCGGCGTCTGGGCAAGGGGCCGGATCGCCCCTTGAATACCGCCCATGACCGCGCGGCTCTGCTGGCTGCGCTTGGTTGCGTTACGGCGGTCATCATTTTTGAACAAGACACGCCGGTTGAGGTCATAGGGCAGTTGCGCCCGGATCTCATCGTTAAAGGCGGTGACTACGATATGCAGACCTTGCCTGAAACAAAACTGGTCGAGTCGTGGGGCGGTCGGGCAGTGGCGATACCGTTTGAATTTGCCCGGTCTACCACTGCGCTAGTGACTAAAATCCGACAACCTCAGAACTGAGTTTAAAACTTGAAGTGTGAGACGGTGGGGCCTGTGAGCGGTTTGATCACTGTTTCAAACAACGACGTTGTCTCAAAGCTTGCAGCAGTCGTGCGTGTAATGCGGTAAACAGTCATTGCCGGGGCTTGACCTACTACCACCACCATTCGACCACCCACACACAATTGATATTTGAGCGCATCTGGAATGCTGGGCAGTGAGCCTGTCACCAGAATCGCATCATATTCAGTCGTACCCCAGCCGTTGCTGCCATCACCTGTCTCAACCTTGACGTTTTTGATCTGCGCTTGCTGAAGATTATTCTGGGCAAAAGCAACCAGGCGAGGATCAATTTCGATCGAAGTGATGTCGCGTGCGAGCGCACTAAGCAAGGCCGCCTGATAGCCTGAACCCGTACCGACTTCGAGTACGCAGTCATCTGCTTTGAGCGCCAGAAGCTGCGCAAGGCGGGCTTCCATCCTGGGCGCTAGCATGACCTGGTGTGTGTCGGTTGTCTGAAGGATCAGGGGAACTTCGATATCCGAGAATGCCAGCGCGCGATACGCTGCAGGCACAAAACATTCACGACGGATTTTGAAAAGTGCTTTCAGTACGTTTTCATCTGAGACATCCCAGGGGCGGATTTGTTGTTCCACCATATTGAAGCGGGCGATCTCGATATTGGGCAAGTTAGACGCGTTCATGGCTCGATCAAAAAATATAGACGTAAACCCTTATTGTACGGGGGTTTGTGCCCACCATTTGTAGAAGTGATGAACGGGCCCATGTCCTTGCCCAACTTTCAGCGCATCTGCGTGCAAAATCGCCTGAATTAAGTATTCTTTTGCAAGCTTTGCCGCCTCAGGGACTGTTTCGGTTTGTGGCAACAGTGCCGCCAGCGCGGCTGAAAGCGTGCAACCGGTCCCATGCGTGTTTTTTGTGGGAATCCGGTGACCAGGCAGCTCGATCATTTTGTCACCATCGTGCAGGAAGTCGATAGTCTCATTGCCAGGCAAGTGCCCGCCCTTAAGAAAAACCCAGCGATGCCCTGAATATGACATCAGGTTACGTAATCGTTCCGCCACGCTTCGCATTTCCCTCACGCGCTCAACCGGGCGTTGTTCAAGCAGCACGCCAGCCTCTGGAAGATTCGGTGTCAGGATGGTTGCTTGCGGCAGGAGTTGTTCGCGCAGCACGCCAACTGCCTTTTGCTCAAGCAGTAAATTACCGCTTTTGGAGACCATAACCGGATCCAGTACAACGTGCTTAGGTAAAAAATGCGCCAGTCGGTCGGCGACCATTTCAATCACGCCTGTCTGGCCGAGCATGCCGATTTTGACGGCATGAATCTCAACATCAGCAAATAAAGTATCGATTTGTTGTCTGACGAACTGAGGATTGACGGGTGAAATGTCGGAGACGGTCAGTGTATTTTGTGCCGTCAGCGCAGCCACCACCGCGCAGGCATAGCTGCCCAATGCGCTCATGGTTTTGACGTCCGCCAGGATACCGGCTCCTCCGGAGGGGTCCATGCCCGCGATTGTGAGGGTGTTTGGCACAGCCTGCGACAAGTCGCTCATTTCGAACTGCTTGGTGTGATCAGACCGCTGGTCGGTGAGCTGGGGGCTGCCTGATAGGTCTTGCGTGGGACGCGCCCCGCCAGAAATGCTTCGCGACCGGCTTGAACGCCTTTTTTCATTGCGCTCGCCATCAGTACCGGATTTTGTGCTCCGGCGATTGCCGTATTCATCAGTACACCGTCACAACCGAGTTCCATGGCGATTGCTGCATCCGAGGCTGTGCCTACGCCTGCATCAACCAGTACCGGGACATGAGACTGATCGATGATAAGTTTGAGGTTCCATGGGTTAAGGATGCCCATGCCCGAGCCAATCAGCGAAGCCAGCGGCATGACCGCCACGCAACCAATATCTTCAAGCATGCGGCACTGTATGGGATCGTCCGTGCAATACACCATGACCTCAAAGCCATCCGCTACGAGCGTTTTAGCAGCTGCAAGTGTTTCGGGCATATTGGGGAACAGCGTATGCGGATCACCCAGCACCTCAAGCTTGACCAGTTGATGCCCATCCAGCAATTCGCGCGCGAGTCGCAACGTACGCACGGCATCATCAGCGGTGTAGCAGCCCGCGGTATTTGGCAGGTAGGTGAATTGCGCGGGCGGTAAGAACTCCAGCAAGCTGGGCTCGCTAGCATTCTGGCCAATATTGGTGCGTCGAATTGCCACAGTCACGATTTCCGCGCCGCTTTGGTCGATTGCCTCGCGGGTCTGTTTGAAATCTGCATACTTGCCGGTGCCTACCAGAAGTCTGGATTGGTAGGTTTTACCCGCGATGATCAAAGGGTCAAGCTGTGTCATGTTCATTAAACCTTGAAAAATCCATGGAGCCGCTCATGCAAGGGGACAATCAGTGAGCTGTTTGGTTATTTTCTGGAACGCTCAATGGCGTCGCAAAGTAGTCCCGCTGCATCAATCAGTCGGGGCCCTGGTCGGTACAGTACATCGGCATCCATCATGAATACCTGCCCGTCCCGCGCGGCGGCAAGCCCCGCAGAGCGCCAGTATGCCAGAGCCGCCGGATCGACCGCAGGTGCGGCGGCTGCCCCCGCACGTCCAACCAAAACGAAATCTGGCTTGGCTGCCAGCACAGTGGCTGCGCTCACTTGAGGGGTGATAGAGGCTGATTCGGCAAAAACATTTACTCCGCCACAAATTTCAATGACATCGGACAGCAAATGATCGCCACCCAGTGAGTATTGAGGCTCGGCCCCCGACTGTATAAATACCCGGACAGGGGGGCGCTGAGCACCACGGCTGGTATTGGTATGAGCCAGCATGTCCAGTGTCTGGCGCAACAGGTCAGCCCGCGGGCGGGCGATATGAGAGGTGCCCAGCAGCGTGCCAAAGTTCTCGACCGAGTCCGCGATCTCGGCGAGGGACTCGGGTGCGCTGACAAATAGCGGGATGTTGAGTGCCTCAAGAAGCTCAAGCTGCTCTGAAAGCCAGCCGATAATCAGATCAGGCTTGTAAGGGGTAATTTTCTGTGGATCGGGTTGGAGACCATCTCCGACACGTGGCAGTTTTTGGGCGTCAGCCGGGTAGTCGCTTGAGTTCACTGTTGCAACGATTTTATTGCCGCCGCCAGCAGCAAAGACGATTTCTGTAATTTGTGAGGATAAGGTGATCACCCGGCGTGCCGGCTCTTTGAGCAGGACAGCACGGCCGTTATCATCGATCAGCTCTATTTCTCCGGCGCGCACTTGTCCGCACCATGCCAACAGGAGGAATGCCCAGACGGGTAGAAAAAGAATGCACCGACGCAAAAAAAGCATGAGATCGCTTAAAAGTCACCCGAATCTTGGGTCTCTGATGCTACATCCGACACGCACCGATGACAAACATAATCGATGATGCATCGTGATGGGTTGAATGCAAATTGTAGGCCCTGTCCAACATATCAGCATTTGTCTCTACAGTAGGTCTGTTTTTGTTACCATGACGGGTTGGTTGAAGGCCCCATTTCGGGGGTCTCTCGCACCTTATTTCTGGCCGGTCCTCACTATGTCTTATCCCAAACTGCCTTATCCCCTTGAAAGTTACACCCGCGGTGCGGAATTTGCGCGCCTGCTGGGCAAACGCATCATGATTCTGGATGGCGCGATGGGTACGATGATTCAGCGCTACAAACTTTCAGAGTCCGATTTTCGCGGTACACGGTTTGTTGAGCATGGCAAAGACGTCAAAGGCAATAACGAGTTGTTGTCCCTGACGCGCCCCGATGTGATTCGTGAAATCCACGAGCAGTACCTCGAGGCGGGCTCCGATGTGATCGAGACCAACACGTTCGGTGCGACAACCATCGCTCAGGGTGACTACGATCTGCCCGAGCTCGCGTATGAACTCAATCTCGAGTCGGCCAGAATTGCACGTGCCGCCTGCGACAAATTCAGTACGCCTGAGCGCCCGCGTTTTGTAGCAGGTGCGCTCGGCCCGCAGCCCAAGACTGCATCAATCTCTCCTGACGTGAATGACCCGGGTGCGCGTAATGTTACCTTTGATGCGTTGCGTATCGCCTATGCGGAGCAGTTAAATGGGCTGCTTGACGGCGGCATTGATCTGGTGCTCATCGAAACCATTTTCGATACCTTGAACGCCAAGGCTGCAATTTTCGCGGTCGAAGAGGTGTTCGATGCCCGCGGTGAGCGTTTGCCTGTGATGATCTCCGGCACCGTCACTGACGCGTCTGGCAGGATCCTTTCCGGTCAGACGGTCGAGGCATTCTGGAATTCCGTTCGTCATGCCCGTCCGATCACGATTGGCCTGAATTGCGCGTTAGGTGCCGCGTTGATGCGTCCCTACATAGCCGAATTGTCCAAAATCTGTGACACCTACGTGTGCGTGTATCCCAACGCCGGTTTACCTAACCCGATGAGTGACACCGGGTTTGACGAAACACCCGCCGATACGTCCGCACTGCTCGAAGAATTCGCCAAGTCCCGTCTGGTTAATATGGCCGGTGGCTGCTGTGGAACAACGCCAGACCATGTGCGCGCCATTGCAGAAAAAGTCTGCGCGCTGCCGATCCGCGTCGTGCCTGAGATCGAGGTCAAGACTCGTTTGTCCGGACTCGAGGCCTTGAATTTTGACGGCAGTTCCTTGTTTATCAACGTCGGTGAGCGCACTAACGTAACCGGCAGCAAAATGTTTGCCCGCCTGATACGCGAGGAAAAGTACGATGAGGCGATCGCAGTTGCACGGCAGCAAGTAGAAAGCGGCGCGCAGATTATTGACATCAACATGGATGAGGCCATGCTTGATTCATTGGCCTGTATGCATCGCTTCCTGAACTTGATCGCATCCGAGCCTGATATCGCACGCGTGCCCGTCATGATTGACAGCTCAAAATGGTCGGTGATCGAGGCCGGGCTGAAATGCGTTCAGGGTAAGCCGATCGTCAACTCGATCTCGCTCAAAGAAGGTGAAGAACCTTTCCTCAAACAGGCCCGTCTGTGCCGCCGCTATGGCGCTGCTGCAGTGGTAATGGCCTTTGATGAGAAAGGCCAGGCTGACTCGTATGAACGCCGCCAGATTATTTGCTCGCGCGCCTACAAGCTCCTCATAGAGGTGGTTGGATTTCCTCCCGAAGACATTATTTTTGATCCCAATGTTTTTGCCATCGCAACGGGTATTGATGAGCACAATCACTATGCGGTTGATTTTATCGAATCCACCAAATGGATTCGGGAGCACCTGCCGCACGCGCGTATTTCAGGTGGTGTCTCGAATGTGAGCTTTTCGTTCCGTGGCAATGAGCCGATGCGCGAGGCGATCCACACGGTGTTCCTGTATTACGCTATCCGCGAAGGCATGTCGATGGGCATTGTCAATGCCGGACAGCTTGGCGTGTATGCCGAGATTGATCCCGTGCTGCGTGATCTGGTTGAGGATGTTGTCCTCGATCGTGCCGAGCCTGTCGGACAAAAAGAAGCTGACGATTCGCGCACGCCGACTGAGCGTCTGGTGGCATTCGCCGATAGTGTCAAAGGCAGTGGCATCAAGCGCGAAGAAGATCTCGCCTGGCGCGCCCAGTCGGTTGAAAAACGACTTTCCCATGCGATGGTGCATGGCCTGACAAACTTCATTGTCGAGGACACCGAAGAAATTCGCCAGCAGATCGCAGGTCGTGGTGGACGCCCGATTGAGGTCATTGAAGGTCCGCTGATGGACGGCATGAATATCGTTGGCGACTTGTTCGGTGAGGGCAAAATGTTCTTGCCGCAGGTTGTGAAATCGGCCCGCGTGATGAAACAAGCCGTTGGGCATCTTGTTCCATTTATTGAAGAAGAAAAGAAGCTCATTGCCGCAGCGGGCGGCGATGTGCGTGCGAAGGGCAAAATCCTGATCGCGACCGTCAAAGGCGACGTTCACGACATTGGTAAAAATATTGTGACCGTGGTGCTTCAGTGCAATAACTTCGAAGTCATCAACATGGGTGTGATGGTGCCGTGCGCTGAGATTCTCGCGCGGGCCAAAGCTGAAAACGTTGATATCGTCGGCTTGTCTGGATTGATTACACCGAGTCTCGAAGAAATGGCCTATGTGGCCAGCGAGATGCAGCGTGACGAGTATTTCCGCAGCCGTAAAATCCCCCTGATGATTGGAGGTGCGACCACCAGTCGCGTCCATACCGCGGTCAAGATCGCCCCACACTACGAAGGCCCTGTGATTTATGTTCCGGACGCAAGCCGTTCGGTAGGCGTCGCGCAGAACCTGGTCTCCGAGACAGCTAACACCTATCTCGAAGAGCTCATGGTTGAATACGAAGAAGTCCGTCGTCGTCACGCAGGTCGTAAAGCGACACCACTGATAGCGCTTGCGGATGCGCGCGCGGCCAAACCAGCGATTGATTGGTCCGCATACACACCACCTCGCCCAAAATTTATCGGGCGTCGCACCTTTAAGAATTTTGATCTGGCCGAGCTCTCGCGTTTTGTTGACTGGACACCATTTTTCCAGACCTGGAGTTTGTTTGGACAGTATCCGGCGATTCTCGAAGACAAGGTGGTGGGCGAGCAGGCCAAAAAAGTATTCGCCGATGGTCAGGCAATGATGAAACGCATCGTTGATGGCCGCTGGTTGACCGCTAATGGCGTCTTGGCCTTCTATCCGGCCAACACGGTCAACGATGATGATATTGAAATTTATCAGGATGAGACGCGTCAAAAGGTCTTGTTCACCTGGCGTGGTTTGCGCCAGCAGGGTGTCAAGCGCGAAGGCGTGGAGAATAAGTGCCTGGCCGATTACATCGCACCGAAATCCTCGGGTGTTGTGGACTATATCGGGCTGTTTGCCGTCACCGCAGGTCTGGGTGTCGAGAAAAAAGAGCAGGAGTTCATGGCGGCGCATGACGACTACTCGTCCATCATGTTCAAATCTCTCGCTGACCGCTTGGCAGAAGCCTTTGCCGAAGCACTGCACGCCCGTGTGCGGACCGACTTGTGGGGCTATGTCCCGGACGAGTCACTGACCAACGAGGAAATGATCAAGGAAGGCTACCAGGGTATTCGTCCCGCACCTGGCTACCCTGCGTGCCCCGAGCATGTGGTTAAAAAAGAAATGTTCGAAGTCCTCGATGGCGCTGATATCGGCATGCTACTGACCGAGAGCTATGCGATGCATCCGGCCGCCAGCGTGTCCGGTTTTTACTTCAGTCATCCACAGTCGCATTATTTCAACGTTGGCACGATTGGTGAAGATCAGGTGCAAGACTATGTGGAGCGTACTGGCCGCAGTATCGAGGACGTCAAGCGTTCGCTGGCCCCTAATCTCGGTTAACTCGGTTAAGGGCGTGGTTTGAGTTAAGTGCTCCGATCAGGCTGCGTGCTGATCTGAGAGGGGCACTTACCAGGTGATACTTTCTATGCTGATTGCAGCGATAACCGCGACAATCAGCAAGGTGGTTTTTTTGTTCCGGCCAATCACGCCCTGCTGACTTTCAACATAGCGATACAGCAATGCGCCTGCGACTACTGATGTGAGCACTGCAGCCAGCATCCCAAGTGCATTAATGGCGATACCCGTTGGGAAAAGCCGATACCAGATCGCGTTGAAAGCGATGCAAACCCCATAGTGAATCAAAAAAATTGAATACGATCGATGCCCAAGCCAGGTGAGGACGCCAGCCTTTGGCCACTTTTCCAGCCAACCGTTTTGACTGGCGATACTGACGAGAACCGCGGTCGCAAAAGCGACAATAATCGGG
>CAINDJ010000478.1 GCA_903847325.1 uncultured beta proteobacterium
CCTTCTTCCCGTGTGCTCATCGTGATCATCGTCCCCGTCCGTTCACATGGTCTGCAAAACTCCATTGAACCGGACATTCCTACTTAGCAGATACCGGACATTCTCACGTTGCACCAACAGATTTACGCAGGCGACTTGATTAAATAGGGGTTTTCGTATTAGAATTGCAGGCTTACCCGAGTCTGTGGCTACAGGGTGTGTCTACCCTAGGTGGGATTACCAGTTGTAATTACACCTAGTAGCTACACCACACGCTCGATACCCGATTCTGAATATTTAAAGGTGCAGCTATGGCACGCGTATGCCAAGTTACTGGAAAAGGCCCCATGGTGGGCAACAACGTTTCACACGCTAACAACAAAACCAAGCGTCGTTTTCTGCCTAACCTGCAGTCACGTCGTTTCTGGGTTGAGAGCGAAAACCGTTGGGTGCGCCTGCGCGTATCCACAAATGCTATCCGCACAATCGACAAACTCGGCATCGACGTCATTTTGGCTGACCTGCGCGCACGCGGCGTAGTCGCTTAATTAGGAGCCCATCATGGCAAAAGGTGTTCGCGAAAAGATCAAACTCGAGTCCAGCGCTGGAACGGGTCATTTCTACACAACGACTAAAAACAAGCGCAACATGCCTGAGAAAATGCTGATCAAGAAATTTGATCCAGTTGCTCGCAAGCATGTTGACTACAAAGAAACAAAACTGAAGTAATTCAGCATTGTCTCTTTAGTCAGACAGCTACAAACAGCCCCGCCCTCGCGGGGCTGTTTGCATGGAGCGCTAGCCTATAATGACAAGCTAGCCTCAGCTGACTCAGCCCTCACCTTTTTTATTTGGCCGTATTTATGCCGCACCCTATGCAAGAACGTTATCAGCCCACCGCCGTTGAGGCCGCCGCCCATTCCAACTGGGATGCGCGCGATGCTTATCGTGTGACCGAATACGCGCTCGATGCGAAAGGCAATCCCAAGCCTAAATTCTATGCATGCTCAATGCTGCCTTACCCAAGCGGTAAATTGCATATGGGCCATGTGCGTAATTACACGATCAATGACATGATGAGTCGCCAGTTACGCATGCGTGGCTTTAACGTGCTCATGCCAATGGGCTGGGATGCTTTTGGTATGCCTGCTGAAAACGCGGCCATCAAATCAAAAGTTCCTCCCGCGCAATGGACCTACGACAACATCGCCTACATGAAAAAGCAGATGAAAGCGATGGGTCTGGCGATCGACTGGTCGCGCGAAATGTGTGCGTGTGATCCGAGTTATTACAAATGGAATCAGTGGCTCTTTCTCAAAATGCTTGAGAAAGGTATTGCCTACCGTAAGACTCAGGTCGTGAACTGGGACCCGGTCGACAACACCGTGCTCGCTAACGAACAGGTGATCGACGGTCGTGGCTGGCGCTCAGGTGCGCTGGTCGAAAAACGTGAAATCCCGGGCTACTACTTGCGTATTACAGAATATGCGCCTGAACTGCTTGAGCAAGTCCAGCACGGCCTGGATGGATGGCCTGACCGCGTGCGCGCCATGCAGGAAAACTGGATTGGCAAGAGCGAAGGTGTGCGTTTTGCTTTCCCGCACACCATCAAGGATGCCTCGGGTCAGCTGATCCAGGACGGCAAAATGTTTGTCTTCACGACACGCGCGGACACCGTCATGGGTGTGACCTTTTGCGCAGTCGCCCCCGAGCACCCACTGGCTACGCATGCAGCACAGACCAACACAGCCTTGGCCGCATTTATTGAGCAATGCAAACAAGGCGGCACGACTGAGGCGGAACTCGCCACGCGCGAAAAAGAAGGTCTCGACACGGGGCTGACTGTCACGCATCCCATTACCGGAACACAAGTCCCGCTCTGGGTGGGTAACTATGTGCTAATGAGCTACGGCGATGGCGCGGTGATGGGCGTACCCGCACATGACGAGCGTGATTTTGCTTTTGCCAATAAATACGGCCTGACGATCAAACAAGTTGTCCAGATGGGCGACAAGCCCTTTGATGACAAAGTCTGGAGTGAGTCCTACGGTGACAAACAGACTGGCGTGCTGATCAACTCTGCAGAATATAACGGCCTGAATTTTGTACAGGCGATCGACGCGATTGCAACCAAACTTGAATCCCTTGGATTAGGTACGCGCCAGACCACCTGGCGACTGCGCGACTGGGGTATCTCGCGTCAGCGCTACTGGGGCACACCGATCCCGATTATTCATTGTACGGATTGCGGTGCGGTGCCTGTCCCAGAAAAAGATCTGCCAGTCGTGTTACCCGCCGACCTGATCCCGGACGGCAGCGGCAACCCGCTCGCCAAACACGAATCTTTCCTGTCCTGCAAGTGCCCCTCCTGCGGCAAGCCTGCTCGTCGCGAAACCGACACGATGGATACATTTATCGATTCATCCTGGTATTTCATGCGCTACACCTCGCCAGGTAATGATCAGGCGATGGTCGATGCCCGCAATGATTACTGGATGCCGATGGATCAGTACATTGGCGGCATTGAGCACGCCGTGCTGCATTTGCTGTATGCCAGATTTTGGACCAAGGTCATGCGTGATCTGGGACTGGTTAAATTCGATGAGCCTTTCACCAAACTGCTCTGTCAGGGCATGGTGCTCAACCACATCTATTCGACTAAAAACGAAAAAGGTGGGGTTGAGTATTTCTGGCCCGAAGAGGTCGAGAATGTATTTGACGCCAAAGGCTCCATCACGGGCGCCCAGCTCAAAAGCGATGGCCGTGCCATTACGTATGGCGGCGTGGGCACCATGTCGAAGTCCAAAAACAATGGTGTTGATCCGCAATCACTGATCGATACGCAAGGTGCGGATACGGCACGCCTGTTCGTCATGTTTACTGCACCGCCCGAGCAAACGCTGGAATGGTCAGACTCTGGTGTCGAGGGTTCTAACCGTTTTCTGCGCCGTCTCTGGTCTCTCGGCCATAGCAAGCAGACTTTGATTGCACGCGGCCTGAAAGCAGCCGGAGGCGCCACCGATTGGTCAAGTGCTACGCAGGACATCAAAAAACTGCGGTTTGAGATCTACTCCCTGCTCAAACAAGCAGATTACGATTACCAGCGTATTCAATACAACACGGTGGTCTCCGCCTGCATGAAAATGCTTAACGCAATTGATGATGCAAAACTTGGCGAGTCTGCGCAAGCTGATGCAGCATCGGCAGAGTTGATGGGTGTACTGTTGCGTGTGCTCTACCCGGTCGTCCCCCACATCACATGGAAACTCTGGGAAGAACTCGGTTACGCGGCTATTTATGGCGACTTACTCGATGCGCCATGGCCTCTGGTCGACGAATCTGCTCTGGTTACAGACCAGCTTGAGCTGGTTTTACAGGTAAACGGCAAACTTCGCGGTAACCTGACAGTTGCGCGAGCAGCTACAAAAGAGCAAATTGAGCAAATGGCATGCGAACACGAGGCAGTGGTCCGTAATCTCGAGGGCCGTCCTCCTAAACGTGTGATCGTTGTACCCGGTAAACTCGTCAACGTAGTCGGTTAAACAGGAACAGGGTTTGATGAATCGTCTGACAGCACTAGACAACAATTTTGCACACCGTTCTGCACGGGTGTGTGGCCGACTTTTGCTTGGTCTCTCTGTATTGATGCTGACAGCTTGCGGTTTCAGATTGCAGGGTGTCACGCCCATGCCGTTTGATTCTCTCTACATCACGATTCCTCAAAACTCCCAGTTTGGCGCGGATATACGTCGTGCGATCCGCGCGGCCTCACCCAACACCAAAATCATCGAAACCTCCGACATGGTCGTCAGAGCAACGGATTTTGATGAGAATGACGATGCCGATAGCCCTGGTGCTCTCAATGCACTGAAGCTCAAAAAGGCTCAAAAACTTGCACAAGCCAAGCTCGAACAAGTCTCTGAGGTCAGAAATACCCGTCAGGTATCTCTGAACTCTCAAGGAAAAGTCGAGGAACTTGAACTGTCCTTGCGCTATACCTATCGACTGGTCGATGCGAAAGACCGGATCATTATTCCGGACACCACGCTGTATTCCGTGCGCAACATGCCTTTTGATGATCGCGTCGTGCAGGCCAAAGAAGGCGAAGCCGCTACGCTGTTCAAAGACATGCAAAAAAGTCTCGTGACACGCATCATGCGCCGGATTACAGCCCCTGATGTGAAAGAGCGCTGGGATGTTGTTGAGGCTGAACCTGGCGAGGATGATGTTGAGCACGAAACTGCCAAACCAGCGCGTCTGCCTGGCGTAATCCCCAGCCCATGGCAAAATCCATCGCTCACGCCAAACCCAATACCGATCAATCCTGACTGATGGGTATCTGAATGGATACCGACAGACTGATTCAATCGCTCGCCAAACCAGGTGCCAGCTTAGCGGCTCTGTTTGTTGTGACGGGGGATGATCCTCTGCTGACGATTGAGGCAGCCGATGCGCTGCGCGCGATTGCACGTGCAGCAGGATTTCTGGATCGCACTTCGTTTGTCATGGATGCGCGCAGTGACTGGAGCGCGCTGGGCGTCGCCTCAGGTAGCGGATCACTGTTTGGTGACAAACAGCTCATGGAAATCTCCATCCCGACTGGCAAGCCAGGTAAACAAGGTGCGGACGCGTTGATTGCACTGGCATCACGTTGCCAGGGACAGGCCGGCGAGGTCCTGACGATCGTCTCATTACCCCGTCTCGACAAAGCGGCGCGCGAAGGCAAATGGGCCAGTGCGCTATTTCATGCCGGCACAACGCTTGAAATGGCCAATATCGAACGACATCAGTTGCCAGAGTGGATTGCGCAACGTCTCGCCCGACAGTCTCAGCAGGCCGACCAGGCCACATTGCAGTGGCTTGCCGATAAGGTCGAAGGCAATCTGCTCGCTGCCCATCAAGAGATCCTCAAGCTTGGATTGCTCTTTGAGCCGGGCATGCTTGCCTACGAAGAGGTTGAGCAAGCGGTTATGAATGTGGCGCGCTATGACGTTTTTGGGGTACGTGATGCCATGCTGGTGGGGGACGTGCCACGTATGGTCAGGGTCATGGCAGGCCTGAAAGCAGAAGGCGAAGCTCTGCCTCTCGTTTTATGGGCGATTGGCGAAGAAATCCGCATCCTCGCTCGTATTGCTCAAGGCACTGCAGCGGGACAAGATATGTCTGCCATGCTACGCTCACAGCGTGTGTTTGGTCAGCACGAGCGTCTTGCCAGGCAGGCACTGAGTCGCGTGCCGGCTCGCAACTGGGTCGCAGCAGTCCAGCACGCGCACGAAGTCGACCGTCTGATCAAGGGTTTACATGTCAGCGGACGGCTGCAGGATCCCTGGGAAGAAATGACCCGCCTGGCAATGCGCGTAGCGGTCGCACGATAATCTTCACTTTATTCGTTTCAGAATTGCTTAAATCGGTATTGCCATGACTACATTACAAGATTCAATGCTGACAATAGGACAGCGTGCCAGGCAGGCGTCGCGTGCCATGCTGCGCGCGACCGGTGCGCAAAAGGCGCAGGCACTCATCGCCATGGCTCATGCACTCGGTGAGCAGCGGGCGGCGCTTCAGGCAGCAAATAAACTCGACCTCGAAGCCGCGCGGGCGCGTAATATTGAACCAGCGCTTCTGGACAGGCTGACGCTGTCTGATCGAAGCATTGATGTGATGATCGAGGGTTTGCGTCAGATTGCAGCCATGCCTGATCCGGTGGGTGGGTTGACCGCATCGACGGTACGCCCCAATGGAATGCAAGTTGCGCAAATGCGCGTACCACTTGGTGTAATCGGAATCATTTATGAATCGCGCCCTAACGTGACAATTGATGCCGCAGCACTGTGCCTGAAATCAGGCAACGCGGCTATCCTGCGTGGTGGCAGCGAAGCCCTGCACTCTAATCTCGCGCTCGGTCGGGTCGTGCAACAAGGACTGGCCGCAGCAGGTCTACCCGCCAATGCAGTGCAGGTGATTGACACGCCAGACCGTGCTGCGGTTGGCATGCTGATCACGATGACTGAACATATCGATGTGATCATTCCACGCGGGGGCAAAAGCCTGATCAAGCGTCTGGCCGAAGAAGCACGCGTCCCGATGATCAAGCACCTGGACGGTAACTGCCACGTATACATTGACGCAAACGCGGATCTGGTTAAAGCCTCGGACATTGCCTTCAACGCAAAGACCTACCGTTATGGCGTCTGCGGTGCCATGGAAACCTTGCTCGTCCATACCTCTGTCGCTCAATCCCTATTACCCGCATTGGCTAAAAGATTTATCGATCACGGTGTTGAGTTGCGTGGCTGCCCTGTGGTTCAGTCAATGGTGCCTGCTGCACTACCTGCAACTGACGAAGACTGGGGCACTGAATATCTCGGCCCCGTACTTGCAATCAAAGTGATCGCGTCGATGAACGAAGCGATTGCGCACATTGAGCGCTGGGGTTCGGGTCACACCGATTCCATCGTGACGAAAGATATCGCCAGCGCGCAGCAGTTTCAACGCGAGGTCGACTCGAGCTCAGTCTATGTCAATCTGCCCACCTGCTTTGCGGATGGCTTTGAATATGGTCTGGGTGCAGAGATCGGCATCTCCACTAACCGTCTGCATGCCCGCGGCCCTGTTGGCCTCGAAGGACTCACTACCTTAAAGTGGGTCTTGCAGGGTAATGGTCAGATCAGAGGCTAAATGAATCATGCTCTGGATTAAAGCTTTCCATATCGTTTTTATTGCATCCTGGTTTGCCGGGCTGTTTTACCTGCCGCGCATTTTTGTGAACATGGCGCAAGAGTCTGATCCGGCCGTGTTGAAAACACTTGCGGGGATGGCCAGACGCCTCTACAGATTCATGACAATACTTGCCGTACCGGCCGTGCTGTTAGGACTTTGGCTGTATATCCAATACGGTATCGGTCGCGGACCCGGTAACGGCTGGATGCATGCGAAATTATTTTTTGTGCTGCTCATCATCGGTTATCACCATGGCTGTGGTGTGTTGCTGCGCAAATTCGAACAAGGCGCCAACCGGCGCTCTCATGTTTTTTATCGCTGGTTCAACGAAATACCCGTGTTGATGCTGGTCGCTGTGACGGTGCTGGTTGTCGTCAAGCCTTTCTGATAGGTTTATATGTCTGAGCAGGATTCCGGTCGCAAGACCTTGTCGATCAAACCACGCGCCAAAACCGCTGAGCGCCCATCGACGCAAGAAAAACCACGCACGCGCATCGGTGCGCGTGCCCGCAAGGTTGCGCAGATCACGCACGAAAAAGTAAAAGTCGCGCGTCAAACAGAAATCGCACATCCTGAGCTGAGCCCTGCCCAGGGTGCACCTAATTACGATGATCGTCCAAGACGCGAGGGGCGCCCCGCCACCCCTCGAACAGGGAGTGATGATCCGCGTCGCACCACGCGTCAGCCCAGTGCCCGCGTGCCCTCTTCTAAAGGCATCCAGTCCAGGAGCGCTCGGCCATCCAATTACGATCGACGCGACGACCGGGCACCACGTCAGGACCGTGACACCTACAATGAGCCACGGACGCGCCACGATGCGCGTCAAGAATCAGGTTATGAGCGTCCCTCGCTGCCTCCCGCGCCTAAGATGACCTCTTACGACGACGAAATCCCCGCAGCAAGCTGGGACGAGATGTTCGAAGAAGACGACGGTGCCCAGAGCACGTCCGCAGAGACCGACACCAATCAGTACGAGCAACCGCATCATTACGAGGAGTCAGGCCAATACGATTCACCACGGATTGCGCAGACGAGCTTCTCGGGGGCGCCGCGGATCATTCATGATGCGGAAATCTTTGCGATTTTCGCCCCCTGCCCGATGGGTCTCGAAGAAGCGCTCGCTGCCGAACTCACCGCGCTTGGTTACGATAATGTTCAACCTACCCGCGCGGGCTGCCATTTTGAGGCGGACTGGTGGGGCGTACAACGTGCCAATCTTTATTCAAGACTTGCCACGCGGATTCTGGTCCGTCTGGGTCAGGCTCCGGTGCAACGAGAGGATGACATCCTTGAGCTCGCGCAATCAATCGCCTGGGAGCGCTGGTTTGGCCCCGAGCATACGTTGCGCGTCGACACCTCTGCCGTACGCAGCCCGATGCAAAGCTTGCAGTATTGCAACCTGCGCGCGAAAGACGGTATCTGTGACAGATTGCGTGAGCTCGAAGGCGCACGTCCATCGATTGATACTGTGCGTCCGGATGCGCGCGTACATTTATTCCTGTCAGCAGACACCGCAACGCTTTATCTGGATACGTCTGGCGAATCACTCTTTAAACGCGGCTGGCGTTTCGACAAGGGCGATGCGCCTTTGCGCGAGAACCTCGCAGCAGGCATCCTGGCACTATCTGGGTGGGATCCTGCTGGCGCATTGATCGATCCTTTCTGCGGTAGCGGCACAATTCTCATCGAAGCGGCCTGGATCGCATTGGGCGTTCCACCCGGCATTACGCGTCCTTTTGGTTTTGAACGTCTGCGTGATCACCAGCCACAACGCTGGGCAGACCTCAAAGAAGAAGCGACCTCGCGTATCCTGCCAGGTCTTGAGGCGCCACTAGTCGGTATTGATGCGGATCCCATGGCCATTGAAGCCGCCCAGCGTAATGCCGAGCGTGCCTTTCTGACCGAGGACACGATTCATTTTGAGCTTGGAGATGCGCGCGACGCGGTGGCTCCTGCCCCAACTGGCTGGATGGTGACTAACCCACCCTATGGTGAACGGTTAGACGAAGAAGACCTTGAGTTCTGGCGGGAGTGGTCCTCAAATCTTAAAAAAGAATTTGCGGGCTGGCAGGTCAACATTATTACGTCTGAGCTGGATTTACCTAAGCACTTGCGCCTCAAAGCGAATCGTCGCACACCGATTTTTAATGGCGCACTGGATTGCAGATTGTTTAATTTTGAACTGGTATCGGACAGTTATCGCACTTAATATTGTTGCCGCAACGCAACAATTTGATGTTTTAAGGATATTTTCTGCCTTTTATAGGGTTATCCCTATGTTTGATTTGCATGATTACGGGTTTTCCCTAATAATAGGGTTATCCCTAACCCGCACAGGAAATTATCATGCAAATCAACAACACCAGCCGTTTGACAGACACCCTTGAGCGCGAACTTCTTGCCCATGCAATGGAAGAGCAGTTTCGTCCCCATCCTATCCGCGCAGTCGGCAAGCTGTTCAATGGCCTTGTGTCATTTACAGCAACTGCTCGCGCAAAGACCAAAATAGGTCAGATGATCTAACTGTAAGAAAAGCTTTGAGACTGGTACGTGGTTGGTAAAGGTAGGTCATGCTACGTAAAGTGCGGGATAATACCCGCATGAAATCATCCTCTGTGCCCACGAGCCTTTCTCTCACAAACGTGCCCGCCGCCCCGCGGGCACGTCGCTTTGCTTCAATGATGTACGAGGGCGTTCTGCTGTTTGGAGTTGTTTTCCTGGCGGACTACCTGTTTGACACACTGACTCAGAGCAAACATGCCTTGATGTTGCGCCACACCAGACAAATCTGGTTGTTCATTGCGATTGGCTTGTACTTCATTGCCTGCTGGGCCCGTAGCGGCCAAACACTCCCCATGAAAGCCTGGAATATCCGACTGCTGAGCAAGGATGGTTCACGCGCAAAGCTGTCGCAGCTCCTTATTCGCTACGCGCTCATGTGGATCCTGCCATTGTGTGGTGCCCTGCTCGTCTGGGGATTATCCCTCCTTACACACTGGCCATCGACCCTGATGTTCATTGTGCTTGCGCCTTTTACTGTATTTATTCCAACCTGGTTTACGCCTGAGCAGCAGTTTTTACACGATCTGCTTGCAAAGACTCGCCTTGTGAATACCGGTAAAAACCCTTAAGTGTTGCTTACACACACAAAGGTGTGTTGCACTTAGCCTCGGGCTGAGCGATGCTAGGGGATTATAAAAAACTAAATGCTCCCCAAACAGGTATGGTTGACCAACATCAGTCTCTGTACGACTCTTTTCGCTGGCTTGTCCCAACCCATTTCAATATGGCTCAGGAATGCTGTCATCGCTGGGCGAATAGCTCTGTTGATGCGAGACGGATTGCGCTCTTTTACGAGACCCACACAGGCACGCGGGAGATCTGGACGTACGAGCGCCTGTCGAGCACAGCGAACCAGCTAGCCAATGGCCTGACACGTATGGGCGTCAGGCAGGGAGACCGGGTCGCACTCATCACAGCTCAGCGGCCAGAAGCCCTGGTCGCTCATATTGCTTGCTACAGTTTAGGTGCGGTGGTCGTGCCCTTTTCTCCAAACAACACGACTCAAGTGCTGGAACAACGTATACGAGATGCAGAGGCTCGCGTTGCGATTTTTGACAACTCCGCCGCAAGCCTGATGCTCAGCAAGCTCTCAAGATACCCATCGCTTAAACAACTGATCGGGATCGATGTTCAGGACGATCGTGTATTGCACTGGCGTCATTTGCTGTTGCGCCAGCCCAACTCCTTTAAAGCGGCTGTGACCCATGCATACGATCCAGCCATCCTGCTCTACGAGGGGACAGTTGGCATGCTGCTGTCGCACTCAGCTTTAATCGGGAGCCTACCGGCCTTTGTTGCCTCACAAAACTGGTTCCCGCATGGCGCTGATGTGATGTGGTCGCCTAATGAGTGGTTCCGCTCCGAAGGCCTGCTGCAAGCACTATTGCCGACACTATATTTCGGGCAATCCATGATCGCGACGAACGAAACCTATCCAAATGCAAAAATATTCGAAATACTCCAGCGCTATCGTATCAGCAGTGCCTGTTTGCCAGCCGAGACGCTTATAGCCATTAGTCATCTCTCGCTCACGCATGGCGTTAGTTCGGCACTCGGCTTACGCAGCCTGGCCACCACGGGCAACAACCTGCCTGAGGCGGTTGCAGACTGGTGCAAACAGACTCTCAACGTCACGCCTAACGAGATGTTTGGCACACGTGAAACCGGCCAGATTCTGGGCAACAGCTACTCAAAATGGCCTATCCGTGCGGGCAGTCTGGGCAAAGCTTATCCCGGACATCGCTTAGCCTTACTCGGCGAGACTGGGATGCCTGTCAAACCAGGTGAAACCGGGGAACTCGCCCTAAACCGTTTCGATCAGCACGGGCACGCTGATCCAGCGCTATTCCAAACATTCTGGCGCCAGCCCGAGCTCACCGCGCATGCATTTGACGCAGACTGGTTGCGGAGCGGAATTTACGCCAGGATGGATGAGGATGGGTATTACTGGCGAGCCGAGCGACCAAGCGATAGCCGAGCCGAGTAAACTATCGGCTTGACCAACAGTTTATTTGAGCGCATAGCACCATGGCGATTTATCAACTCGGCGACCTCACCCCCAGGATCGACCCCACCGCTTTTATTTTTGATTCGGCTGACATCATCGGGGATGTACTGGTCCAAGCCCATGCGAGCATCTGGGCAAACGTCAGTATCCGTGGGGACAACACGCTGATCCACGTTGGCCATCACTCGAATATCCAGGAAGGCAGCGTACTGCATTCCGATGCAGGCGGCTCGCTCGTAATTGATCACCACGTCACCATTGGCCACCAGGCGATGCTGCATGGTTGCACGATCGAAACAGGCTCGCTCATTGGCATGCAAGCCATCATTCTGAATAACGCAAAAATCGGTAAAAACTGCCTGATCGGCGCGGGTGCGATTGTTCCGGAAGGCCGTGAAATTCCCGATGGGAGCCTGGTGATCGGTATAGGCAAAATCGTACGCACACTCTCTGACGAAGAAATTAAAGGCATGCATGCCAATATCGCCAACTATGCCGAGCGTGGTCAGATGTACCGTCAGAAACTCAAACGGATCGATCGATAAGCGCGCATGCAAGATTACCTGAAAAAGTTTTTACTCGAAGACCGTAGCGTTCGTATCGAATCCGTGTCCGTGCGAGACGCCTGGCAAACCGCGCAGGCGCATCACGACTATCCTCCCGTGATCGCCGCTTTGCTCGGTGAGTTACTGGCCGCATCGGCCTTGCTTGCCGCGAACCTGAAATTCGATGGGTCGTTGCTGCTGCAACTACAAGGCGATGGTGCGATTGCTTTAATGGTTGCCGAGTGCCGTGCCGATATGAGTCTGCGTGCGACGGTCAAACTGCGTGATCGTCCCATTGATCCCAATGGAGATCTGCAGTCACTCCTGAATCCTGGTGGTTTTGCAAAATTTATAGTTGTTCTGGATCCACCCAAGAACACGCCTGGACGTCAGGCCTATCAGGGCATTGTTCCGCTTGAGGGTGAAAGTATCTCCGAGGCGCTCGAACAATACATGTTGCGCTCCGAACAATTGCACACACGCATCTGGCTGGCTGCGAATACCGAATGCTGCGCGGGTCTGTTGCTTCAGCGACTTCCCCTGCAAGGCGGCGCGCACCAGGCAGAAAATGATGCGGCCGAGGAGTCATGGACAAGGGCCGTTCATCTGGCAGAGACCTTGAAGCAAGAGGAGATGCTCTCGACCGGGCAGGATTTGATGTTGCATCGTTTGTTCTGGGAAGAAACACTGCTGACCTTTGATCCACAGCCCCTCACCTGGAAATGCTCGTGCACGAGAGATCGCGTGGCTGACATGCTTAAGATGCTTGGTCGCGTAGAGGTTGAAGGTATCCTGCTCGAGCAAGGTAAGGTCGAAGTAGCTTGCGAGTTTTGCGGCAAGCCCTACTTATTTGATGCGATTGATACCGATGGGTTGTTTCAGGGAATCACTGCTACAGGCAGCAAATCCCTGCATTGAGCTTTTTGTATGGCGTGTACGCTTCTTAGAGCCTATGCGCAGTGCATAGGCTCAGTGCATAGCCCACTGAGCTTTATTTTGTGTGCTCAGCCAGATATTGAATCGCCCGGCGAACGCCTTGGCCGCCAGTCGCCACACCCAAGGATTCCATCGCTGCTTCGACGCCACCCAGCGCACCAAGAATCATGGCTGAATTCAAGCTGCCCAGGTGACCAATGCGGAACACACGTCCGGCAAACTGGCCCAGACCACCTGCAATGAGTACCTGAAACTGCTCGCGCGCGACTTTACGGATTTTCTCCGGGTCAACACCTGGCGCGACCAGAATCGTTGTAACGGAGACCGAACGCGCGTCAGGGACTTTGCACAGGAACTGCAACTGGCCCTCAGCGGACCAGGCTTCAACAGCTGCCTGCACAGCACCTGCGAGCAGGCGGTGACGCGCAAATACGTTTTCTGCACCTTCTTTTTCAATCAGTCCAAAAGCGGCCTCCATGCCCATCAAGAGATTTTGTGGCGGGGTGCCGCAAAACTTGCGATAGGAAAGCTCGCTCTTGCGCAATCTCCAGTCCCAGTAAAAACGCGGAGCCGGATTTTTATTGCAAACTTCCATGGCGCGTTCGTCCGCGGCACAGAAACCCAGGCCAGGAGGCGTCATCAGACCCTTTTGTGAAGCACCGATGACAGCGTTGACACCCCAGGCATCCATTTCAAATTTGGTCGCACCCAGCGAGGCAACAACGTCGACGACGAAAAGTGCGGGGTGCCCCGTCGCATCGATCGCACGACGCAAAGCCGGGATATCCGTTGTGGTGCTGCTCGCCGTATCCGTATGGACAGCGAACACGGCAACAATTTCGTTTTTAGTATCCGCGCGCAAGATGCTTTCGATGGCATCCACATCAATCGGATAGCCTTCGTTATAAGGCGTGCGGACCACGTGCGCGCCGATTGCTTCGGACAGCACCGCCCATGAATCGGAAAAATGTCCTGTACCAGCGATCAGGACCTTTTGACCTGGCGCAATCAGGTTAATGGTCATGGCTTCCCATGCACCGTGTCCATTTGCGGCATACAAAAAGATGTCTGCAGATTGTGTATTCAACAAACCGCGCAAACCACGCTCACACGCCGCGATAAAACCATCGACACGCGGATCACCCATATCCATCGGCTGATTGGTCATCGCATCCTGAACGGCTTTAGGCACATGCGAGGGCCCGGGGGAATGCAACGAACGAACACCAGGGAAAAAAGGAAAGTCGGCAGCAGAAGTCATTGTGATCCGGCAGTAAGGATTTGGATAATGAATATGAATACAGCAGATTCTTATTCTAACCCCTACACGTAACTCTGCGAATCGACAGAAGCAGGTCATGCGACCAGACTGCCGCAATGAGAATTAAATATTCCAACCATCTCCACAGCGGTGCAGCAATCATTGAAAGCTGCCTGGTATTGATCCCGCTGCTACTTATCACGGCCCTGATCCTGGAACTCACCCATAGTCAGAACGTCAGACAGATTGCACAACTTGCACTCTACGAGGCCGCACGTGTGGGCAGCGTGACTGGCGCTCATCCTGCAAAAATAGATCAGGCCTTTAGTGCTGCGATTTTGCCTCTCTTTGTACCTGCTGGCATGCACGCCACTGCTGCAATGAGACGCGATGCCAGTGCTCGGGCGATCGCTCGCGAAACAGGTTTATCGCTCTGGATAATTGAGATGTTAAATCCTGACCCCGCAGTATTCACAGATTTTGCCGAACCCGATTTATCGAAAAAATTTGGCCGACTCGTTCTGCGCAACGACTATCTGGCAGAACAACATCAGACCCATATCAGGCAAGGCTGGCCAGGCGGGCTCGGACCGACTTCAGGCAGGACAGTGTTTGAGGCGAATACCCTGCGCCTGAAGCTCAGTCTGCGTTACAGGCCGAGAACGCCTTGGATCGCATTCGTTCTAAAAAAATTAAGTACGCACAGGACAGACCAGACAGGTGTTGCCTGGCAAAAGGGTTATCTGGTTGCGGAGCTGATCACTGAGGTGATGATGCAGAGCCATGCACAACTTTGGAGCGAGACCAGGCAAAGCAAGCCAGATTCCGCTGAGGTCCCGATCCGGATTCAGCGCCCTAGCCCTAGCCCTAGTCTTAAGCTTAGTCCTAACCGGATTACTAGCCCACTCTCAGGACAGGGGATCGCGTTAGAAACGAAAAATGAGCCAGCTGCTGTCAATGATGAAAGAGCAGAAGAAAATAAACTTTGTGATGGTTTGCTTTGCTGCCAGTAAATATCGATCGTCATAGCGATCTCAATCTAGCGTTGCTGGACTGGTTTTTGCGTTGTCGCGTTACTTGAGGTTGGGGCAGTTGCTGGCTGGGCAGCAGGTTTGGTAGCCAAGACGGGCTTGGCAGGCGCAACAGCCGGCGGTACAGGCTTAGGCGCTGCGGAGGACTTTGGATTGCCCTTGACCTCAGGCGCTTTGACGTCAGGCGGCAGAATCTGCACAAACAATTCACCCTGGCGCATCATGCTGAGCTCCGCGCGGGCACGTTCTTCGGCGGCTTCGGTCCCGGTACGTAAATCCTCGACTTCAGCGGTCAATGCCTGATTACGTGCGCGCAGGCCTTCGTTGATCGTGCGTTGGGATGCGACCTGTTGCTGCATATCCCAAACCGACAGCCAACCGCCCCGTCCCACCCACAAGGGGTATTGGATCAGGCCGACCAGTGCCAGCAAAAGCAGCAACAGTAAACGCATACCGTCTAGAGTACTTAACGCAAGTTAAAGAATGCATCGCGACCTGGGTAGGTCGCGACTTCTGCGAGCTCTTCTTCGATACGCAGCAGCTGATTGTATTTGGCCATACGATCCGAACGCGACAAAGAACCCGTCTTGATTTGCATGGCGTTGGTTGCCACGGCGATATCAGCGATGGTTGAGTCTTCGGTTTCGCCCGAGCGGTGGGACACGACGGAGGTGTAGCCAGCGCGCTTGGCCATTTCAATCGCTGCAAAAGTCTCGGTCAGCGTACCAATCTGATTGATTTTGATCAGGATCGAGTTCGCGATACCGAGATCAATACCTTTCTTGAGGATTTTGGTATTGGTGACAAACAGATCATCACCCACCAGCTGGATTTTGCGACCAAGCTGTTCGGTCAGCATTTTCCAGCCATCCCAATCGTTTTCAGCCATGCCGTCTTCGATCGAAATAATGGGGTATTTGTCACACCAGGTTGCCAGCAAGTTGGTGAATTCCTGTGAAGACAAGGCAATACCGCCCTCGCCGTCGAGTCTGTACTTGCCATCTTTGTAAAACTCAGACGCTGCGCAATCCAGACCCAAAGCAATCTGCGTACCCGGCTCATAACCTGCGTTTTCAATCGCGCGCAGGATCAACTGGATCGCGGCTTCGTGGTTAGGTACGTTAGGGGCAAAACCACCTTCGTCACCCACGGCTGTCGACATGCCGGCATCATTAATCAGTTTTTTCAGTGCGTGGAATGTTTCGGCCCCCATACGCATGGCTTCGCGAAAACTGGTCGCACCGATTGGCAAAATCATCAGTTCTTGCAAATCAAGCGTGTTGTTGGCGTGTGCGCCACCGTTGATGACGTTCATCATCGGTACAGGCATGCTCATCGGGCCACTACCACCGAAATAGCGATAGAGCGACAGTCCGGACTCATCAGCCGCGGCACGCGCAACGGCCATGCTGGCAGCCAGAATGGCATTGGCGCCTAAACGCGACTTGTCTTCGGTACCGTCGAGCTCAATCATGGTGCGATCGATAAAGGTCTGCTCTTGTGCATCCAGGCCCATCAGGCCTTCGGAAATTTCGGTATTGAGGTTTTCGACCGCACGCAGCACGCCTTTGCCGAGGTAACGGGATTTATCACCATCACGCAACTCGATTGCTTCACGGCTGCCTGTCGAGGCGCCCGAAGGCACAGAAGCGCGGCCCATCGCACCCGACTCCAGCAATACGTCACATTCGACGGTTGGGTTGCCACGTGAGTCGAGAATTTCACGACCAATGATGTCTACGATTGAACTCATTTTTATAATTCCTGAAAGATAAAAGATTCGTTGAGATCGTTAAAAGCTGGATTCGAGAAAACCATGGCGCTTGACCACGCGATCGAGATCCAACAGTGTAGTGAGCAATTCTTTCATGCGACCAAGCGGCACGGCGTTTGGTCCATCGGACATTGCCTTGGAGGGATCAGGGTGTGTTTCCATGAATAGTCCTGACACGCCTGCAGCCACAGCGGCGCGCGCGAGCACAGGGACAAATTCACGTTGACCACCCGAGGACGTCCCCTGACCGCCCGGCAACTGTACCGAATGCGTCGCGTCAAACACAACCGGGCAATTCGTCTCGCGCATGATGGCAAGCGAGCGCATATCAGACACCAGATTGTTATAACCAAAAGACACGCCACGCTCGCATACCATGATGTCAGGTGCGACACCTGCATCGATCGCAGCCTCACGCGCTTTATTAACAACCTGCACCATATCGTGCGGGGCGAGAAACTGGCCTTTCTTGATGTTGACGGGTTTGCCGCTGGCTGCGCACGCCTGAATAAAATCAGTCTGACGGCACAAAAATGCGGGCGTCTGCAACACATCAACAACCGCGGCCACTGCGCGCACCTGATCCTTGTCATGCACATCGGTCAGGATCGGCACATTCAACTCGGCCCTGACATCGGCCAGGATTTGCAGGCCTTCATCGATCCCCGGCCCGCGGAAAGACTTCCCCGAGCTACGATTGGCTTTGTCAAAGGAGCTTTTATAGATAAAGGGAATACCCAGCGATTGGGTGATTTCGCGCAGCTGGCCTGCCGTATCGAAAGCCATCTGGCGCGATTCAATCACGCAAGGACCCGCGATCAGGAAAAACGGTTGCGTCAGTCCAACATCAAAGCCGCATAACTTCATCATGCACCCGTGCGTTTAATCTGGTTGGCAAGCGCAGCTTTGATGTAGCTGGTGAACAAGGGGTGACCGTCACGCGGTGTGGAGGTGAATTCCGGATGGAACTGGACACCAACAAACCACGGGTGATTGGGTAACTCCATGATCTCCGGAAGGTTTTCAGTAGGGGTGCGGGCACTGATCACCAGACCCGCCGTTTCAAGGCGTGGCACATACACGTTATTGACTTCATAACGGTGACGATGGCGCTCATTGACCTCTGGACCGTATATCTTTCTGGCAAGCGTGCCGTCTTTAATCGGACAAACTTGTGAGCCTTTACGCATCGTGCCGCCCAGATCGGAGGTCTCGTCACGTTTTTCGGCACGGCCTTCGCGATCCATCCACTCTGTGATCAGCGCGACCACTGGATGAGGAGAGTCCGGAGCAAACTCTGTACTGCTCGCATCGGTGAGGCCTGCGACGTGGCGGGCAAATTCGATCACAGCCAGCTGCATACCCAGACAGATACCCAGGTAAGGGACATTGTTTTCGCGTGCATAGCGAATCGCCGCGATTTTGCCTTCTGTGCCGCGTTTGCCAAAGCCACCAGGCACCAGAATGGCATCAAAGGGCTTGAGCACCTCTACGCCTTTTTCTTCGATTTCTTCGGAATCAG
>CAINDJ010000479.1 GCA_903847325.1 uncultured beta proteobacterium
ATTACCAGAGCCTAAAGAAAAAAAAGTAAAAACAAAGACTTCAAAAAAATTAAAATCGGATGCGCAATCCAATCAGGCACCGGTGAAGAAAACGGTTGCAACGATTTCGGATAAAAATACTCAACAAGCTTTTCTGCCCGGTCTATCCCGACGCGGACGCCCAAGATCCAAGAATCCAATTACTGCGGTCGAACGCACAGCCGAACATCGCCGCAAACGTCTGGCTGAGGGCGCTAAACGTGTCGAAATGATTCTGGCGCCCGAGGTGGCGCGCCAGCTTGAAGCGCTCGCCGAACAATATAAAGAGCCACGGTCAGAGGTCATCGCATCGCTGGTCACGAAAGCCTATATCAAGGTGTTTAAAACCAAGCCAACGAAAGCTTAGAAATACAACGACGCATGAAACCCGAAGATCTCGAAAAGCTGGTGACCTGGCCTATGCCTTTTGGCAAACACAAGGGCACCGTGATTGCCGATCTCCCCGGCAATTATCTGAACTGGTTCGCCCGCGAAGGATTTCCCGCTGGTGAAATCGGGCAGCTCCTGCAACTCATGCAAGAAATCGATCACAACGGACTCAAAAGCATCCTGAATCCGTTACGTAAATCCCGCCCCCCTTATCGCTCATCCACAACGAAGTAGCGAAGAATTCGCTATGATTGAACGATCCATATCCGCTAAATAAGACTTGAAAAATGAAAACTGCGCTTGGCCATCTTCGTGTACTGGATTTATCTAGAATTTTTGCTGGGCCGTGGGCCACTCAAAACCTCGCCGATATGGGAGCGGAAGTCATCAAAATTGAACGTCCCAAGAAAGGCGATGACACGCGTGCCTGGGGCCCTCCGTTCCTAAAAGACGCGCAAGGCCAGGAAACACGGGATTCAGCCTATTTCATGGCAGTGAATCGGGCTAAAAAGTCCGTCACGCTCGATATTTCGACCAAAGAAGGTCAGGACATCGTTCGCGAGTTGGCTAAATCCTCCGATATCGTGGTCGAAAACTACAAGGTCGGTGATCTGGCGCGCTATGGCCTGGCCTGGGAGGATCTCCAAAAAATCAATCCGCGTCTTGTCTATTGCTCGATTACAGGCTTTGGTCAGTCTGGTCCCTTTTCAGAGCTGCCAGGCTACGACTATGTATTTCAGGGTATGGGTGGACTCATGAGCCTCTCCGGGATTCCTGAGGGCATGCCAGGAGGCGAGCCTATGCGCGCAGGTGTCGCTGTCAGCGATCTCATTACCGGCATGTATGCGACCAGCGCCATTCTTGCTGCGATTGAGCACCGTCACATTAGCGGCAAGGGGCAATATATTGATCTGGCGCTGCTCGACTGCACAGTTGCCCTCACCTCATATATGGCGATGAATTACTTTCTGTCAGGCATTGTTCCAAAACGTCTGGGCAATGCCCATTCGAATATGGTCCCCTATCAAGTATTTAAGGTTGCAGATGGGGACATGATCGTAGCGGTTGGGAATGACAGCCAGTTTGTTTCACTCACCAAAGTGCTCGGCGTGCCTGAACTGGGCACGGATGAACGTTTTAATGTTCCTGGTCAGCGCGTGCGTAACCGCGACATCCTAGTGCCCTTGATTGCTGAAATCTTGTTGAAAAAGAATATGGCTGACTGGGTGGAGTTGATGGATGCCGCAAACATCCCCTGCGGCCCGATCAACAACATGAAACAAGTATTTGAAAACGAACAAGTCATCCACCGCAACCTCAAACGTTCACTGGATCACTCCGCCGGGGTTCAGGCTCCTGCAGTGGCGAGTCCGATGAATTTTTCGGACACACCCATCCAGCATAAGCACTCGTCACCTGTTCTGGGTGAGCACAATACCGAGGTCCTCGAAAAGATTCTCGGAATGGATGCGCAAAAAATTCAGGAACTGAAGGACAAAGGCATCATCTGATCAGGTTATTCTTGTCTGCTTTCTGCACAAAAACAAACTGGAGACAAATATGAGTAACCGCTACGATGCTGGGATGAAAGTCAGACGTGAGGTGCTGGGCGAAACCTGGGTCAATAAAGCAACCGATGCCCGCACCGATTTCACCGACGAATGGCAATCCCACATTACGGAATCAGTCTGGGGCGGTATCTGGACGCGCCCGGGCCTTGATCGCCGTACCCGCTCTTGTATGACCCTGGCGCTAATGATGTCGCTGGGCAGCTGGGATGAATTTAATCTGCATATCGAAGCCGCCTTTAATAATGGCCTGACTCAGGACGATATTAAAGAGGTCATCATGCACGCATCGACCTACTGCGGCGTACCTGCCGGCAATCATGCGTTTAAAGAAGCCTCGGCCACCCTGCAAAGGCTTGGTCGGGCACCCAAACCTATTCAAAAACAGGCTTAAACCGCATGTCAGTCGATCACTACGAAAATTTCCCGGTGGCCTCGGTGCTCTTGCCCCGACACCTGAAAAAAGCAGTGATCGATATCTATCGTTTTGCGCGTAGTGCGGACGATATTGCTGACGAAGGACACGCCACACCCGCTAAGCGATTGTTACAACTCAAGGCCTACCGCCAGGCATTGCATAGCCTGTCGCGCCCTGAAGTCGCTGGCGGTCAACCAATCCCTACAGAACTTTCAACTATTTTTTTGCCTCTGGGGCAAACAATTTCAGCGCACCAATTACCCGTGATGCCGTTTTACGACTTACTGTCTGCGTTTGAGCAGGACGTTGTCCAGGTGCGCTACGCCGACTACGCAAGTCTCTGCGACTATTGCCGACGCTCAGCGAATCCAGTCGGCAAGCTGATGTTGCACTTGTACGATTGTGTCGACGAGGTTTCGCTCGCGCAGTCCGATGCGATCTGCACTGCTCTGCAACTCATTAATTTCCTGCAGGATGTGTCAATCGACTGGAAAAAAGGGCGCGTCTATCTGCCTCAATCGGATCTGGCGAAATTCGGCGTATCCGAATTATTTATCGCACAGGCCATCGTACAGGCCACCGCACACGCCACCACCAGCACGGCCTGGCGGGCGCTCATGCAATTCGAAACTGATCGGTGCCGGAGCTTGCTAAAATCAGGCTCACCGCTTGGACGCCGCCTGAACGGTCGCATTGGTCTGGAACTCAGACTGATTATCCAGGGCGGGCTGCGGATACTGGACAAACTCGAATACGTCCGCTTTGATGTGTTTAATCACCGCCCCACGCTGCGCGCCGCGGATTGGGGTGTCATGTTCTGGCGTGCTTGCATTCAAAAATAATATGACTCCCATCGAATATTGCCAGGATAAAGCAGCCAAAAGCGGATCAAGCTTTTATTATGCCTTTCTGTTTTTGCCTACTGAACGCCGGCAAGCGATCACGGCTCTCTACGCATTCTGTCGCGAAGTCGACGACGTGGTGGACGAATGCACCGACCCCTCGCTTGCGCGCATTAAGCTGGCCTGGTGGCGCACAGAGGTCGATGCGTTGTTTCAAGGCAAAGCGAGCCATCCTGTGATGCAAGCGCTACAACCCTGCTTAGCTCCCTTTGATATTACACAAGCGCGCCTGATCGCCATTATTGATGGCATGGAAATGGATCTTGATCAGACCCGCTATCTGGACTGGCCCGCACTGCAAAAATATTGCTGGCATGTGGCCGGTGTAGTGGGAGAGCTTTCGGCAGGAATTTTTGGCTACTCGGATGCAAAAACATTAGAGTATGCGAGCAAGCTTGGTATCGCTTTTCAGCTGACCAATATCATTCGCGATGTCGGGGACGACGCGCGTCGTGGCCGTATTTACCTGCCCATCAGCGATCTGCAAACATTTAACGTCCGTGCTGCGGATATTCTGAATAGCCAGTACACAGAAGGCTTTACTGGACTGATGGAATTCGAAGCCGCACGGGCCCATCAGCTCTACCAAGAGGCTATCGAGGCACTGCCTCGCGCTGATCAGCGCGCGCAAAGGCCTGGGCTGATGATGGCCGCCATTTACTTTTCGCTCTTGCAAGAAATCAGGCACGAACAATGGCAAGTGCTACACCAGCGGATATCACTGACGCCTGTACGTAAACTTTGGCTTGCCTGGAAAAACTGGGTCGGTGGTGGCAATAGTGTGGTGCGTCACATTAAAAACCTCGCCCGCAAAGCCTAATAGATTGAACAAGTCACTGTGAAACTTGCCGTAATCGGAGCGGGCTGGGCTGGCCTGGCAGCAGCGCAGTCGCTGAAGAATGCGGGGTTCACCCCCACCGTTTTCGAGGCCGCTCCTCTGCCTGGCGGGCGGGCCAGACGCGTCGACGATACGACAATGGGCGCTATTGATAACGGTCAGCATCTGCTGATTGGGGCCTATACCGAAACACTCAAACTGATTCACATACTCCAGCCTGGCTGCGATATGGACGCCCTATTACTGCGCATGCCGCTCAGGCTCGAAAGCGCGAATGGCGCATTTTGTTTACGCGCCCCACGGCTGCCAGCGCCCCTGCATGCGTTGTATGCATTACTCAGCGCAACAGGATTGACGCTATCGCAGCGGTGGCGGGCTCTGCATATGATCGCAATGTGCAAATTAAAACAATGGCGCAGTACTGAATTGCAAACAGTTGAACAATTACTGGATTTGCATCGACAAAGTACTGTGTTACGGCAATATCTATGGCATCCCTTATGCCTCGCGACACTGAATACGCCCCCGCGAGTGGCCTGCGCACAGCTTTTTTTAAATGTCTTGCGAGACAGCCTGGATGCGCCAGGCAGCCATTCTGATTTGATTGTGCCCCGCGTAGACCTGACTGCCCTATGGCCTGAGATCGCAGCGCAGGGGATGGACATGCGCTATCGACACATTGTGCGCGAAGTCTCTATCGCGAGCGATCATGTAGCTGTCGATGCAGAGAAATTCGATGCCTGCATTATTGCGGTCCCGCCCTATGCCGTGTCACGCATATTACGCAATACAACGCATCCGGATCAGCTCTTGCGATTGCAATCACAATTGCAGGCCTTTACCTACAGGCCAATCGCCACACTGACCCTGCAACTCGAGCATGCATGGCGTCTGCCGCACCCGGTCATGATGCTTGATGAACACATCGCACGCGGTCATTATGGTCAGTGGGTGTTTGAGCGCGGCGAAAATGATCAGCTTACCGTTGTGATCAGTGATGCCGAGGACTTTTTAAAGCATGAGCGCAGCAGCTTTGTAAGCAACATCGCAGAACAAATTCGCGAACAAGTCGGCCAACACGCACGCGCGCGCATCCCAATGCCTGCCGTCACTTCACATCGACTGATTGTTGAAAAACGCGCGACATTTAACGCCATACCAGGACTTGCGCGTCCGGCGAACAAAACCGTCTGGCCCAGACTCGCGCTTGCGGGCGACTGGACGGATACAGGATATCCTGCTGTGCTGGAAGGTGCGGTACGCAGCGGCCAACGCGCAGCCGCGGCGTTACTGGGTCAGCTATCAACCGCGAAACAAATGACCGGTCATCAGGCCCAGCATAGTCAGGACTAGCGAACCCGCAAGACTCATCCCGGCATACCCCAACGCCATCCCAAAGCGTCCTTCTTCGAGAAACGCGATTGTTTCTGCAGAAAAGGTAGAAAAGGTCGTCAAGCCACCCATGAAGCCGGTCACAAGCAGCAAGCGCCAAAATGGCGGCCATTCAGGATGGGACGAAACTATGGCAAGCACCAGCCCCACCAGGTAGCCACCAAGCATATTGGCAGTAAAGGTGCCCCAGGGGATCACACCCGCGTGACGATTCAACCAGAGCCCTAGGATCCAGCGTAACCATGCGCCTGCTGTCGCCCCCATGGCAACCGCTATAAAGTGACTAACCGTGAGCATCTGTGGCATGACTAACCTCATTTCCAATTTTTACTCACAACGCGATGGGTGACCTCAGACGCTAGCGTGTTCCGTAATATAAGCCCTGACTGCGTCTATCTCGCAAGGTAAAACAGTCACACGCTGAGGTAACGACTCCAGATCTTCCAGACCGAGGGGAACGGGAGCTGGATAACCAAGCGCCTGCTCAATGACCTCAGAGAACTTGGCAGGTAAGGCGGTTTCAAGCACCAGCATGGGAATACCAGGCTCAACATATTGAGCAGCGACTTTGATCCCGTCTGCCGTATGCGGATCAAGCAATATACCGGTGCGATCCATGACAGAGCGAATCGTTGCGAGCCGATTTTCATGCGAGCTTGCACCAGCGAGGAATCCATATTTTGATTCGAATTCAGGTTGGTATGCAGAAAGATCAAAAGAGCCTTTTTCACCCAGCTCACGCCACAAGGCAGAGACGCGCTCAGCGTCGCGACCGACCAAATCAAATACAAAGCGTTCAAAGTTCGAGGCGCGTGAAATATCCATGGATGGACTGGATGTCACAAAGGTGTGGTCAGCATCGCGCGGACGATAAATCCCCGTGCGGAAAAATTCCTCCAACACATTGTTTTCGTTGGTCGCCAGGATCAGACGGCGAATCGGCAGACCCATTTTGCGGGCGATATGACCGGCAAGAATATTTCCAAAATTCCCCGAAGGCACGGCAAAGGAGACCTGCTGATCCGCCGTGGTGGTGGCACGCAGCCAGCCATGAAAGTAATAGACGACCTGTGCGGCGATACGCCCCCAGTTGATCGAATTCACAGCACCCAGATGCCATTTAGCTTTGAAGGCCAGATCACTGGCGAGCGCTTTGACAATATCCTGCGCCTGGTCGAAATTGCCTCTCACCGCAATATTATGAATATTACGGTCTTGCAATGAATACATTTGCGCGCGTTGAAAGGCGCTCATCCGGCCGTCCGGCGACAGCATGAATACAGCTACATTATCTTTACCACGCATGGCATATTCGGCAGCCGAGCCCGTATCGCCGGAGGTCGCGCCCAAAATATTGAGCGTTGCGCCTCGCTTATTCAACACATACGGAAATACTTGTCCCAGGAACTGCATGGCCATATCTTTAAAAGCCAGCGTCGGCCCTTCTGACAAACCCAGCAAGGACATTCCGTCGTACAAAGGACGCAAAGGGACGATGTCTTCGCTTTGAAAAACCTCGGTGCTATATGCCTTGCGCGTCAGTTGTTCGAGCGTGGGACGATCAATGTCAGAAACAAACAGCGAGAGAACTTCAGCTGCGAGCGCGTGATAGGGCAATGCGCGCCAGGACTCAAGTTGCTCGCGACTGACAACAGGAATAATTTCCGGAACAGCCAAACCACCATCAGGCGCTAAGCCTTCGAGCAAAATATCCGAAAAGCCTTGAGGCGTCATGCCGCCACGGGTTGAGATGTATTTCATGCCAGGCTTTCCATACGCAAACGGGTGACGCGTGAGCGCACAAAAGGCAGTGCCTCGATCGCCGCGATCGCTTTATTCACGTTACGCTCAAGTGCTTCGTGCGTCAGGAAAATCAAATCCGCAGAGTGCACAGAGGCGCTTGCGTTAGAGTTTGCCGATGTGCTTACCGATGTGCTTGCCGATTCGCTAGCTGTTTCGGTCGGCTGCTGGATCATGGAGCCAATCGAGATCCCTGAATCAGCGAGCAATCGGGTCAGATCGGCAAGCACACCTGGCTGATCCGCCACGGTGAGACGCAAGTAATAAGACGTAATCACATCATCGATAGACAGGATCGGTGTATCAGCCATTGCGTCAGGCTGAAAGGCCAGATGTGGCACACGGTGTTCGGGATCTGAAGTCAGCAGACGGGTCACATCCACCAGATCTGCTACCACGGCGGAGGCCGTCGGCTCTTCGCCAGCACCCTTGCCATAGTAAAGCGTCTGACCCACAGCATCACCTTTGACCAGGACGGCATTCATTGCGCCCTCGACGTTGGCGAGCATGGATTTGATCGGCACAAGCGCGGGGTGGACACGTAATTCGATCCCCTGCGGGCGACGCTTGGTGATGCCTAACAACTTGATGCGATAGCCTAGTCGCTCAGCCAGCTTGATGTCTTCGGCCGCGAGTTTGGAAATGCCCTCAATATAGGCTTTCTCAAACTGGACGGGTATTCCAAAGGCCAGCGATGCCAGTAAGGTCAGCTTGTGCGCGGCGTCAACACCTTCGATATCAAAAGTAGGATCGGCTTCTGCATAGCCCAGCTTTTGCGCCTCAGCCAATACGGTTTCAAAAGGCAAACCCCGCGCGCGCATCTCTGAAAGAATGAAGTTAGTCGTACCATTGATAATGCCGGCGACCCACTCGATGCGATTAGCCGTCAGACCTTCACGCATCGCTTTGATAATCGGAATGCCGCCCGCGACAGCGGCTTCAAAGGCCACAATCACGCCGCGCGCCGAGGCCGCTTCAAAAATTTCGCTGCCATGCTTGGCGAGCAAGGCCTTATTGGCTGTCACGACATGTTTACCATTCGCAATGGCCTGAAGAACTAATTCGCGGGCGAGTGTTTCGCCACCGATCAGTTCAACCACAATCTCAATCGAAGGATCTGTCACAACAGCATACGGATCCGCACCCACCGCTACCGTGTCGCCCAGTAGCATGCGGGCTTTGGCCACATCACGCACAGCCACCCGCGTCACCTCGATGGTTCGTCCCGCACGGCGTGCGATTTCCTGTGCGTTACGCGCAAGCACCTTCCAGGTACCACCACCGACCACGCCCAGTCCCAGCAAACCTACTTTAATTGATTCCATTACAGCAACCCGTCCTTACGGAACATTTCTTTTATACCGCGCACAGCCTGGCGCGTACGCTGCTCGTTTTCGATCAGTGCAAAGCGCACATACTCATCACCATAATCACCAAAACCAATACCGGGTGAAACCGCAACCTTGGCTTCTTCGAGAATACGCTTAGCGAATTCGAGCGAACCCATGGCGCGATAGGCCTCAGGGATCAACGCCCAGATGTACATCGATGCCTTGGGATTTTCGACCATCCAGCCGGCTTCGTGCAAACCTTTGACCAGCACATCGCGACGACTCTGGTATTTTTCGACCACTTCCTTGACACAATCCTGTGGACCATCGAGCGCCGCAATCGCCGCAACCTGAATCGGCGTAAAAGTACCGTAGTCGTGATAGCTCTTGATACGCGCCAGGGCGTTGACCAGCTCCGCATTGCCCACCATGAAACCAATCCGCCAGCCCGCCATGTTGTAGCTCTTGCTCATGGTGAAAAATTCGACTGCGACATCGCGTGCGCCGGGAACCTGCATGATCGATGGCGCCTGATAACCATCGAAACAAATATCTGCGTAAGCCAGGTCGTGCACCACAATGATGTTGTGTTCTTTCGCGAGTTTGATGACGCGTTCAAAGAAAGATAAATCTACGCATTGTGCGGTCGGATTACTTGGAAAACCAAGAATCATCATCTTTGGTTTCGGGATCGACTCACGCACGGCGCGCTCGAGTTCTTCGAAAAAATCGATCCCAGGCGTCATCCGTACTGAACGAATATTTGCACCAGCAATCACCGCGCCATAAATATGAATCGGATAGCTTGGATTTGGCACAAGAACCGTATCGCCAGCATCCAGCGTCGCGAGCATCAAATGCGCCAGGCCTTCTTTGGAGCCGATGGTGACGATGGCTTCGCGGTCGGGATCAAACTGCACATCGTAGCGACGTGCATACCAGTCCGTAATCGCTTTACGCAATCTCGGAATACCTTTCGAGACAGAGTAACCATGCGTGTCGGGGCGAATAGTCGCCTCAACCATTTTTTCTACGATGTGCGCAGGCGTCGGACCATCGGGATTACCCATCGACATATCGATGATGTCTTCCCCGCGGCGGCGCGCAGCCATTTTGAGCTCAGCCGTAATATTAAAAACGTAGGGGGGCAGACGCTCGATCCGGGGGAACTTTCTCATAGGTAATCCTTATTTGTCTGGCAAAATAACCGCACCACTAAATTATTTTATGCTTAATACGAAAAAAGCATAAAAAACGTATTATTTGCAATGCAGCAAAGCCCAATAATCTAGCGCAACAATCGTCTCACCGCAAATCAAGGAAAAAATGACATCTTTCTTCGATTTAAAAGCATCTTTCGCACAAGATGCAAACAATTTACGTCATCTGATTGCGCTATGATCGACTGAACTTGCCGGAGTATTGATTGAAGCTTCATACAGATACCAACTCGGCACTGAATACCGTGACCGCCTATGGCGCGGGCTTTGTCGATATCAACAATAATCGCTTTGACTATGCGATTGCCTTTGGTCCAGAGGGTGAAATCACCCGCTGGCCCGCTTCGTCCCCAACCGATATTTCCACTGACCTGCTGTACGCAGCAGCAGGAATCACACTGGTTGCGATGGATCCGATGGCCTTTCTGGATGCGGAGGAATCAACGCCGCCCCAATTCACGGGTCGAAAACCCGAAGTACTACTCGTGGGGACTGGCGCTAAACAAGTCCTGTTACCGCACCGTATTGTGCAGCCACTGCTCAAAATCGGCATTGGCGTCGAGTGCATGAGCACGCAGGCTGCAGCGCGCACATACAACATTTTAATGGCTGAAGGCCGTCAGGTCATTGCCGCACTCTTACCCGAGGTTGATTGACATGACAACAGTAATGATCGGCAAAGCCGCTCCTGATTTTTCGGCTGTCAGCACGTTTGGCACGATTTCTCTGGCCCAGTGCGCTGGCCGCGGTGTCATCCTGTATTTTTATCCCAAGGACAATACCCCAGGCTGCACGACTGAGACGCAGGACTTCAAAACACTGCATGATGAATTTCTGGCTATTGGCTGTGTCGTGGTGGGTGTGTCTCGCGACTCACTCAAATCACACGAAAATTTCAGTAAAAAGCTTGAACTGCCCTTCCCGCTGATCGCAGACACGGACGAAACCGTCTGCAATCTGTACGGGGTGATCAAACAGAAAAAAATGTATGGCAAGGATGTACGCGGCATCGAACGCAGCACGTTTCTGATCGATGCGCGCGGAAAACTTGTCCAAGCGTGGCGTGGACTGAAAGTACCCGGTCACGCGCAAGAAGTTTTGCAATCCGCAACTAGTCTGACTTAGTTCCTCAACCAGGAGAGTACTTCTTATGCCGCTACCGAAGCTACCCACCCGCCCTGCCGCGATCCTTGATCTAAAAGGCCTCGAAGTCAGCAAGATACACGCGCAAACCAGCCGCGCGCAACTATCCGACGAAGGTGAAAATATTTTCACCGACGAGATCCTCGAGTCTGTGGACCAGACAGCACCTGCGCACCTGGTCAATGCTCCGGCCAAACTTGCCTCACGTGTCAAGGTGGCAGAGCCTTCTATCGCGCAAGATAAAAAACGCAGGTCGCCAGTTCTAGAGGCGATGAAGGCAGGTAATGCGCACGCAAAAGCGGCCGCGAAGGCGCCGACGCCTGCATTACAGGGCGCAGCAGAAAAAACAGCCTCCGG
>CAINDJ010000480.1 GCA_903847325.1 uncultured beta proteobacterium
ACGCCAGGCATCACAGGGTGATGAGGAAAATGCCCGGTGAAAAAGGGTTCGTTGATCGAGACGTTTTTTAGGGCCTTGATTGACTTGCCAGGCACCATTTCAATGACACGATCGATTAGCAGCATCGGGTAACGATGCGGCAAGCTTTCGAGAATACCTTTAATGTCTAATTCCATGGCTAAATCCTGTCGTGCTTAAGTGAGTTCGATTTCCCGCTCATGATGATGCGGAACAAATTACGTCGTTATTCTTTTTCGAGTTTGCGTAAACGCTTACGCAGTGTCGAGAGTTGCTGCAGTACTGCTGCATTTTTTTGCCATTCGATATGTTCTGCGAACGGGAACACACCTGTATAACGACCTGGTTTGGTGACGTTAGAGGTGATTGCCGTACCACCCGATACATGCACATCGTCACCGATGGTCAAATGGCCGGATATCATTGATGCGCCACCGATGGTGCAGCGTGAGCCAATCTTAGTCGACCCTGCAACGCCCACGCAGGCCGCCATCGCAGTGTGTGCTCCGATATGGCAATTATGGCCAATCATGATCTGATTATCGAGCTTGACCCCATCCTCGAGGATGGTGTTTTCGAGGGCCCCACGATCGACAGTCGTGTTGGCGCCGATTTCGACATCGTTACCAATGATCAGGCTGCCAAGCTGAGGAATCTTTCCCCAGGCACCTCGTGCAAGGGTAGGATCGGGTGCGAAACCAAATCCATCCGCCCCAAGTACCGCGCCACTGTGGATGATCGCACGGGCACCGAGCTTGACACCATCATAGATGGAAACACGCGGATGTAAAACACTGGATGCGCCAATCTCGACATCGGCACCAATCACACAACCTGCCGAGATCACAGACATTGCGTCGATTTTGCAACGTGGTCCTATCACCACGTGAGGTCCTACGGTCACGCTCTTAGCAAGGACTGCGGTTGGATCAACCACTGCCGTAGGATGAATGGTTGTTTCGCGCGCCGATTGCCGCGCCCATTCAAACCACTGGGCAATGCGTGCATAGAGCAGATAAGGATGTTTACAAACGACCCGGGCAAAAGACTGCGTGCTTGTGCAAGACGCAAGCTGCGCATCAATCTCTGGCAAAACAATCACAGCGCAGGCTTGAGTCAGCGCAAGCTGGTCGAGATATTTGGGGTGAACAATAAAGGATATTTCGTTCGGTCCTGCATTTACCAGTGAGCCAATTCCCGCTATGCGAGGATTTTCCCACTGGTCTGTGCCTGGAACGATTTTTTGAACGAGACCGCCAGGAATGGCACGCAACAGTTCAGAAAGCGTAGGTGCCCGGTCGGGGTTTAACAGAACGGGCATACTTATTTATGGATTACTTGCCGAGCGACTGAATCACCTTGTCGGTGATGTCGATACGGGGGTTAACGGTGACTGCATCTTGAATGATGACGTCATAGTTATCCTGCTCAGCGATCCGCTTAATCGCAACGTTGGCTTTTTCAACAATCGATGCAAACTCTTCGTTACGGCGACGGTTGAAATCCTCCTGGAACTCACGGCGTTTACGCTGAAGGTCCGCATCAATATTCGCTAACTCACGCTGACGCTTGTTGCGATCTGATTCTGACAGGACAGGTGCGTCTTTTTCAAATTTCTGTGCTGAACTACGCAGGTTGTTAGCCAGACGCTCCAGATCATCATTGCGCTTTTTAAATTCGCCTTCAATTTTTGACTGTGCTGCTTTAGCAGGTGCAGAGTCACGCAAGATGCGCTCGGTATTTACAAAACCTAGTTTTGTGCCTTGTGCCTGGGCAGAACCGAAGCCGACTGCTGTGCAGGCGATGGTCGCTGACGCAAGCATCCAGGCCAGACGTTTAGAAATCGAGGTAGTACGGATTGCTTTGATAGATACAGACATTATTTAAATCTCTCGTAAAAACAAAATTTCAGCTTGCTATTGTGCCATTAAATGACACTTAGAAACCGGTTCCGATCTGGAACTGGAAAACCTGGGTATTGTCAGTTTCCTGAGCATTGAGTGGCTTAGCATAAGACAACTGTAACGGACCCAGTGGTGAAATCCATGTCAAACCAATACCTGCAGAGTATCGAATCTGGCTGAAGTTAATCGCCGTATCGTTACCGTAGCCATCCGTACCAAAGACCTGACCACCATCAGCAAACACAAACCAGCGCAAGGTGCGGTCCTGATTGGTTCCGGGGAATGGCAGGTAGAACTGAACGTTACCCACGACTCGTTTGGAACCGCCAAGATAGGTACCTGTCAGCAAATCCCTTGGACCCAGTGAGTTGGTTGAATAACCACGAACGGTACCAATACCACCGGCATACACGTTCTTGATAATTGGATACTGGTTGTCACTGTAGCTCTGACCAAAATCGAACATTGCGTTGAACGCAACCGTATAGTCACGACCAAGCGGAACATACAACTGTTGCTGAGCAGTCAGCATGTAATACTTCAGTGAGACCGTCCCTACGTCTGCTTTCAAACGTGTAAATGAACCCTTTGTGGGAACCAGCGCACTGTCACGCAAGTCTTTAGACCAGCCTGTGTTAAGAATCGCGGCGGTTGTTGTATCGCCATACTGGTTTACAGATTCGCGATAAGCAAGTGGCGAGTTGTCATACAAAGAAATTGTGTTTCTTTCAAGTGACACACCACCAAAAACGCGGTCAAACTCAGTAATCGGTACACCAAAGTTCAGACCCGCACCCATCGTTGTCACCTGGTACATACCAGGGTTGTTGGAGTAAGGCGTCATCGTCCGATAGTAAATGGACGATGTACGGCTAATGCCGTCGTTGGTGAAGTATGGGTCGGTATGCGCCAATACAGCAGTTCTGTTGTACGCGCTTGTATTGACGTTAAGCGTCAGGTTTGTGCCGCTACCAAAGACGTTTTCTTCTGTAATACCTGCAGACAGAATCACACCATCAACCTGACCGTAACCAACACCCAGAGTGACCATACCTGTTGGCTTTTCAGTCACATCAATCGCGACATCAACCTGGTCTGGAGAGTTAGGTACAGGTTCGGTATTTAGTTTAACTTCTTTGAAGTAGCCAAGTCGATCAAGACGATCGCGTGAGAGTTTAAGTTTGCCAGAGTCATACCAGGCTGATTCTTGCTGGCGCAACTCTCGACGCACAACTTCGTCGCGGGTACGGTGGTTGCCGGAGACCTGAATGCGTCGGACATATACACGACGACTCGGATCCACGTAGAACGTGA
>CAINDJ010000481.1 GCA_903847325.1 uncultured beta proteobacterium
AAATTCAGGCTCGTTCTGGATCCAGTAAATCACATCCTTCAAATTGAATGACTGTGGAAAAACGTCTTTAGGAGATACGCCAGCATCTTTATAGTCATCAATCAGGGCTTGAGCGTATTGCTCTTGGGTAAAGCCCATATAGGGCATAGGCACTACGGCCTCTTTTAATTCCGGAGTAAATTTGCCGCCGAATTGTTTAAATAAGGCGATAGATTCCTTGTGCGTTAATAAAGTCCCCCCAGCCTCAGAATACAACTCAGTCCTCCAGGATGGAGTGCCCGCAATGTAAGACTGGATGTCCTTGGCATTTTTATTCACCCCATCCATCTTGCCACGCAGCGTTTTAAATTCTTCTAGTGTGATATCCGTTGCGCGACACTCCGCTACGGCAGGCTCCGTAACATTCGCGGGAGTAAATGGTTTAGTGCATTTCTCATGTAAATTTGTTAACAATATATTAGTTGTTGCTTGTAAATCATTTTGTGAATGACGACAAACCAATTGTTTATCCTGAGTGAACGTAACGTCACATTCAAAAATTCCAGCTCCCATCAAAGCAGCAGCTTTATTAGACTGGACTGTATGCTCGGGAAATTCTAAAGGGGCTCCTCGGTGTGCAATTGAAAATGATGTGCGTTGGGGCGTATGCCCCACACAACTTTCCAACTTACTTTTTAACGGTCCATTTTTCATGGCATCGATTAAATAAAAAGGCCTTACTCCAAACTGAATTTCTTGCGTAAATCCTGGCATGCTCATGAATAGCAACAGGGCAGCTAACGGCATGTTTTTTAAATGAAAGCGTAATTTGATATTCAACATAATCAATCAACGTTATAGTTTTGAAGCATCTATTAATAAATTTGCAAACTGTTTATTTTTTAAGATGTTGATCAAAAAATAATCCGATCTCGTCAAACGCCTCTTTCGTCTCAGGAGCATTGATATCTCTGTAGTACTGAGCATGCGATTGACCTTCGAATACTTGTAGTGTCGAAGTCACACCTGCATTACGCAGTTTTCTATGGACTCGAACCGTATTGCTCAACAGCAAATCCCTTGTTCCTGTTGTGAGGATAGTCGGAGGGAATCCAGATAAGTCCCCATAAACGGGCGACAGTAGTGGGTCTTTTGGATCATGTCCGTTTGTATAAAGCGCCGCACGCTGATCGCAATTCGCCCCGAATGCGACGAGTACATTATCGACCATGCTGTTTGTCTGGAACGAGTCTCCCGCTCCTGTTAAGTCCGACATCGGTGTACCTGGTGCAATGGCCGCTGGCAGTGGCAGGTTTTCCCGCTTTGCTCTAAGGACCATCGCAAGCGTTAAGTTACCGCCAGCGGAGGATCCGAAAATTGCCATCTTTTTAGGGTCGTGCGTCTTAGTGGTGGCACTCCATACTTTCATCGCGTCATCGAGTGCTGCTGGATATGGATGATCCGGTGGCATACGATAATCAACAGAGATCACTTTGACGTGTTCAAGCCCCGCCATGTAGATTGCTTCTACAGTGCCAGACAGTCCAGGCGAACTCACAAAGCAGCCGCCATGAACGTGTATGAGTAATCTGTTTTTGTTTTGCGCGGAGATTGTTGCAGGAGTAATCACAAAAGCCTTTACACCATCAATCAGCGTAGGCTCAACTTTTACGTCTAGCTTGGTTAACAAGGCGGGGATGATTTTTTCTGTGGCTAAGGCTCCCGCCGTTACTTGTTCGCGCCAACCGTCTGCCGTAGTGGGAATGACATTCCACGTTGAGGTGAGGGGTGCAGCAATCTGCTTTTGAATTTCCGGACTGACTGTCGTGGGAACAGGAATCGATTTAGCGGGCACCTCTCTTGGAGCGGATGGCTGTGAAAATGCTATCTGGAGAGGAGCAAAAATAATCAAGCTTACAGCAGTCAATTTTTTGATTTTCATTTTATTTTCCTGAGTTGTCTCGTGTGATTATCAGACGACAGACTTTTTGTACGCGAGCCGCTCTAATAAGCAGTATTCTGCATCCATTGTTGTAAAAATATAATAGACCAACTTTGTTACCTGAGAAGTAATATGAAAAAAATAGTTATTGCCGCAATAACCCTCATTTTCGCATCCGCCTTTGCCTCTGTTACTTCAGCCAGTGAAGATTCTGGACTAAATCAAACCTCCAC
>CAINDJ010000482.1 GCA_903847325.1 uncultured beta proteobacterium
AAAATAATGAAACCGAAAACACAGGGCGGGAGTGATGTATTTGTTTGGGGTCTGCTCACGAGGCAAACTAATATTGAGACCGATTGAAAAATCACCCGCCTCAAAGGCTCCGCGGTTAGCTGCTTCCATGATACCGGGCCCGCCGCCTGTGCAGATATGCAACCGTTTTTTAGGGCTGGATTGCATCAAATTGTGTGTGGCGACAATATGGCCGAATTCCCTTGCTGACTCATAGTAGGTACTATTCTTTAAGGCATGCTCCGCTTTATTCCGGGAAAATTCATCCCCCGCATTGGCGAGCATTGTCTCGGCAGTTTCTTTGCTGACAAAGCGTGCCGAGCCAAAAACAACGATGGTATGGTCAATATCGTTTTCACGCAGGACAAGATCAGCTTTTTGTAGTTCGAGCTGAAACCGGATCCCTCTTTCTTCTGCTCGGTTGATAAATTCCTGATCAGCAAAAGCGAATTTATACGAGTCGCTCGCTTCTTGGAGCGAGCGTGGATGGGCTGTCTTAGCAACAAATTGAGCGGCTGTCTCGGCATTGTCATCAGGAATCTTAGCGGCCATCTATCTATCCTTACTGTCTTAATAATCTACAAATTGACTCTGTACTGACTATACAGTGTCATTCTGTCCTAATATTCTAAAAAAACATATCGCCTCAAAAAACTAAAATATTTTTGTCAGGAACAGGATTCTTATATGAAATTCGCTAGCTACATAGTCAATGGTCAATCTTCGTATGGTGTGATTCGCGATGACGGCAGCGTTGTGGATTTACGCGCTCGCATTGGACAGGACTATCCCAGTCTGCTGGTGTTGTTGCAGTCCGGCGCGATCGAGACTGCGCGCGAGGCCGCTGGCGCCGCTGATATCGGTGATTACAAAGAGTCTGAGCTCACGTATCTGCCACTTTTTGCCGAGCCAGTCACTATTCATTGTATTGGTCTGAATTATGCGGCGCATGCGGCAGAGGCGGGTCACAAGCCCCCTGAGTTCCCTCGCACTTTCGTCAAAGTGCCGGCTGCACTGGTTGCGCATAAAGAGGAGTTCGAAAAACCAACACTTTCGCCCGAATATGATTTTGAAGGCGAACTCGCAGTCGTCATTGGCAAAGGCGGAAGGAATATTTCAGCCGCTCACGCCATGAATCACGTGGCGGGTTACACATGCTTTATGGACGGGTCTGTGCGTGATTACCAGTTCCAGCGAACAACGGATCAAGGTAAGAATTTTTATCGGTCAAGCTCTATTGGCCCGGCGCTTGTCACAGCCGATGAAGTTGGGGATCTTGATCCACTGACGCTTACAACAATCGTCAGTGGTGAGACGATGCAACATACTAAATTTGATAATTTGATTTTCACCGTACCTAAGCTGATTGAATACCTGTCGAGTATTACTGAGCTGCGTATTGGCGATGTGATTGCAACCGGCACACCTGAGGGCGTGGGTTTCAGCCGTAAGCCACCTCGCTTTTTACAGCATGGGGATGTGGTTGAAGTTGTAATCCAAAAGGTTGGTACGCTTCGTAACGCGGTAGCTTAAAGTAGTGGCTTAAATTGCTAGTTTAAATGTTAATGACTGCAGCAAACGGCACGCGCTCCAGCGTGTCGTAGTGCGAGAATATGAAATGCCTGTCGCATTGTTGGGAAATTTGAATCAACTGTTCGGTTATGAAATCGATCGATCCAAGATCCAGTGCCGCAGTCAGATCATCAACCAAGGTGATTTTCGCACCGCTCGCAATCGCTGCAGCAATCCATACTTTGCGTTTAGAGCCTGCGGAAAGCATATAAAGTTGTTTGTCCTGATGCGATGTCAGACCTAACCCATTAATAAGATGTGGAATGCGTGCGCTGTCAAAATCATGATGTGTACTTTCAATTTGAGCTAAATACTGTAAAGCGGAAATTTGATCAAATTTTTCAGTACGTGGATCCATATAAAAAACGTTGTTCTGATATTGAGATTTTTCTTTGTCAGAACAGATTCCGTTTAGGCAGATCGTGCCATGCGCAGGAATGATTTCAGCTGCTAGTAATCGAATCAATGTTGATTTGCCACGACTTTCATCGCAGCGAATCAGTGAGACGCCCAAAGGAATAGTAAAAGTAAGATTGTCGAACAGTGGCTGGTCTGGATAGGTAAAAGAAAGTGATGTAACACTCAGTGTGGCAGGATCGTGCTGATTCATCGGGTTTTCCAGTCTGGAGCGCAAAAGTTCTATGGATACTGAAATCCAGGGTTTTGCCTTGTATAGTTAGTTCATTATTGTATTTTGAATATTTTAGGATCAGGTAATGTCAAAAACTTATCATTATTATGAGCCGCGTAGCGGCCATGGCTTGCCACACGACCCCTTCAATGCGATTGTGGGGCCACGTCCGATCGGATGGATTTCAACAAAAAGTAAAGATGGCATCGTTAACCTTGCGCCCTATAGCTTTTTTAATGCGTTTAACTATGTACCACCCATCGTCGCATTTTCAAGCATTAACTACAAAGATACTGTAAGGAACGCCGAGGAAACGGGTGAGTTTGCCTGGAATCTGGTGACGATGCCATTAGCGCAGGCGATGAATCAAACCTGTGCCGCGGTGCCACCAGAGGTCAATGAGTTCGAGCTGGCTGGATTAACACAAGTTGCGTCACGCTTGATTAACGCTCCGCGTGTCGGCGAGAGCCCAGTTTCTTTTGAGTGCAAGGTTACAAAAGTTATGCAGCTCGAAACCGCCGCGGGTGTCGTTGTCCCGACATGGATGGTGCTGGGCGAGGTGGTCGCGGTCCATATCGATCAGTCATTGTTGAAAGACGGTGTCTACGATACGGCGGGTGCCGGGCATGTGATGCGTGGTGGTGGTCCTGCCGATTACTTTACGGTTGGGCCGGAGCAGTTATTTAAAATGCGTCGACCTGGTTAACGAGGGATTGCAAATAAATCCCAGTGACCGATTTCGCAGCTTTGAGCCAGCATACGCGCGCTTAACCATGCAGTGAGATCGGCAGTTGCAATCCGATGGGTCTGTGCAACGGCTTCGGCGGATCCTGTCGCCAGTGCTTGCATGAGGGCCTGATCTTCAGGCGCGTGAAGTAACCAGTGACTTTGCGCCAAGCGCACATTAAAGTTGCGAGTGGAAAGTTGAGTCTTGATCATATCGATCGCGCCAGGTCCGGCAGATAACCCAAAGCCCTTATCGGTTGCCTGGTGGGCATGGAAGGCATTTAATACGGATTGATCTGCGAAATGTGCTGGCGTCCATTTTTCAACACCGTCGTATGTCAAAACGGTAAATAGGGGGGCTTTGAGTGATTGACAAAATCGCGTGATCCACTCGGGTGAGACAAGATCAAAGAATGCTGCGGCAGTCAGCAGATCGACACTATTGTCCAGCACGCTTTCTATATTTTTAGCCAAATCCACTTGCGTGAAATTTACGGTTATTTGCTTACCGTTTTTTAAACATCTAAGTTCTGCGTTTGTTTCTGTATCCACTTTTGGCGCAGTGACATGATCAGCCCATTTAATCAACGCCATTCGGGCTGCACTTAATAATGCCGGATCGTAATCAATCAGGGTCCAGTGCTGGTATGCAGGGAGAAACTCAGCTAGCGCACGTAAATTTGAACCCGTGCCGCAGCCTAGATCGGTGATCTTGAGGGGAGCATGTTCGGACTTGCCTAATTCGGCTTGTTTGTCCTCGAAGTGCTGAACTACTTCCTGACGAAGTGCTACGTTACGCGCGCGGTGGTCCGCAGACTCGCGCAGTGAAAGCCATTGTGATGAAAATCCAGTCATGATGCGACCCTGTCAGGTAACTCAGTAAATTGTTCTCGGACGAGCTGTGTAAATCGACCGCCCTGTTGAAAGAGTTCGTCAAAGGTTCCAGACTCAATGATTTGCCCTGACTCCATCACCAGAATGCGATCCGCGCGACGAATTGTCGCTAATCGGTGTGCAATCATTAACGTAGTGCGGTTTTGTATGACGGCCTCTAGGGCCTGTGTCAATTTGGTTTCGGTTGTGCTGTCGAGCGCACTGGTTGCTTCATCCAAAATTAGGATGGGGGGATTTTTTAATATCACCCTTGCGATAGAAATGCGCTGGCGCTCGCCTCCTGAAAGCGTGCGTCCCCGTTCTCCGATTTTAGTATCGAAACCATTTTCTTGTCGCGTAATGAAATCTAAGGCTTGCGCACTTTGCGCGGCATTAATTAATTGCTCTTGCGTCGCATCAGGATTACCCACTAATAGGTTTTCTGATATTGATCTGTTAAATAGCAACGGCTCTTGAAAAACAACACCAATATTGTGTCGCAACGAGCTGAGTGAAATATCTTTGATGTTAATGCCATCTATTGTGATGGATCCAGATTGTGGATCAAACACACGATAGAGAAGAGAAAGCGCTGTCGACTTTCCCGCACCTGAAGATCCAACCAGAGCAATGGTCTGACCTGCTTGCACAGTGAAGCTCAAGTCTTTGATCGCTGGATGTTTAACATCATAGGAAAAATTAACATTTTTAAATTCAATGATTCCTTTTGGCTTTGTCAGGTTGATAGAGCCCGCATGATCATTGATCTCGGGTGAGGTATCCATCATCTGAAAGAAATCTGCCAGTCGCGGTGCATCCATGGAGAGTCGATGGATGAAATTTACTGTTTGTTCAAGCTTAGTAATAATCATCGCTGCAAAGGCGATAAATGTCACGATCGCACCAATGGATATCAGTCCTTGCGTGAACAGCCACGTCCCCAGAATCACGATAAATAATATGGAAATAGTCGTGGCTGAGCGATTCAGAACGGTTATCAAGGCCCACCAGGATAAGACAGGTAGTTGCGCGCTCAACAAACGTTTGCTGATATTTTTAAGCGCAGCCACCTCATTTTGTATACGCGCATAGCTTTGTACCAGAGGTATATTGCCTAAGGTATCGGAGACCTGTTCGGCCATGTCTGAGTGATGTCTTTCCACTTGTTGTTGCAGTGTTTGAGTTTTGCGAATAATAAAATTCGTTAATAAGGCAAAAACAGTGCACAGGACAATCAGCACGATGGCGAGTCGCCAATTCATATAGAGGGCGAGCGGAATCAGTACTAACAGGGAAACAATCGCTGCAAGATGGTCTCGAAAAAAACTCAGCCATAGCCACCAGAGTGCATCGGTGCCTTGAAGCATGATTTTCATGAGACGCCCAGAGTGCGTCGCATTTTGTTGGGCAAGTGGCAATTGCAAAACGTGTTCAAAATAATCGCTGACTGCTATATGACGGCGACGGTGGGAGAGTCGATCGGCATATAAAGAAATAAGGGTGCTGCAGATAATTGTAAACAAACCAAAACCAGTCCAGGCAGCGAGTAAAGGCCAGACGTTTTTCCAGATCGACGCGCCTGCATCGCTCGTGGCTTTACCCAGCTCATCGATGACGTGCCCAAATAAGACAGGTTCTGCAAAAAGCGCCATTGCTAAAGCAACGTTTGCGATAGCGAGAAACCAGCCCTGTTTCTTGTCAGATCCGAGCAGGTTAAGTGCGCGTGCGTAGAGCTTGATCAGTTTCATTTTATTTATGGCGTCATCGATACGCGGCAAGATCGAGCTGAGTGAGTGCTTCGGGACGGAGGGTTTCTTCTGGAATATTGAAAAGGCCCATGCTCAGGAGTAATCGGCCAAAAGAAGGCCAGGATGTCATCACCGCGAGTGGTATCGAGAGTGCGAGTCCGCCAAAAAGTATGGAGGCGATCGCGACGCATTCGGGGTGCGTGACAGCCAGTACGCCAATTAAGAAAATACCAAGTAGGGTGTGCGGCCAGAATTGTCTGACTGCGACGGCTGTTGGTACCGAATGGTCTTCTCTTGTCTGACCTGTCCAGCCTGATTTCTTGCCAAACAATAAACCGCACATGAATATGGCGTGATTTAACCATGTGATGGGAGTCATCAATATGGAAAAGAGCATTTCCAGGGTAAAGCCCGTCAGGAATCGAACCGTGCCGCCAAAGGCTTTGCGTTGATCCCGACGAATGAGTGCGTCTAAACCACCTGCGAATTTTGGCCAGTACCACATGAACATTGTTAGCCAGAGAAGTGTCACGCCCGAGAGCTGATGCATGAATGCGGCAGGCGTAGAAGACTGCGCAAGCATCATCGTGCCGAGAACAAGCATGCCGATCCAGGCTGGTGATCCCAGAAACATAAAGATCGCATTGAGCAATTGAATACGGCTAATCAACTTAATCGACGGCAGGTTGATGAGTTGCAGGTATTGGAGATTGCCTTCGCACCAGCGCAAGTCACGACGAATATATTCAATGAGTGTCGGAGGATTTTCTTCCCAGCTCTCATCCTCTTGCGGGAAGACGCGAACATCGAATCCTGCACGACGCATGAGTACGGCTTCAACCTGATCGTGACTCAGAATGTGCTGCGTGCTGCCATCTTTGCCATGTAGCAGGGGAAGATCGCATTCAGCGATAAACGGGGCAAGCCTGAAAACAGCATTGTGACCCCAGTACGGGCCGCAATCACCTTGCCACCAGGCCGTCCCCATTGTGTAGGAACGCATCCCAAGCCGCATGCCAAACTGGAACATTCTCGTAAAACCGCTGGTTGTTGGCATCCCCACAACAAGTCCTTGCAACAGACCAAGTTTTGGGTTGGCTTGCATGATGCGCACAAGTCTCATGATTGCCGCGCCGGTCATGACGCTATCGGCATCAAGTGTGATGGCAAAGTCATGCTGAGCGCCCCACCGCTTACAGAAGTCCGCGATGTTGCCCGCTTTGTATCCTGTGTTATCGGTGCGCAAACGATAAGTAATGTCGATTCGGCCTTTCCATTTTTGGGAAAGGGAATCAAAACAGGCTTGCTCCCGCTGAGCGATCGTTTGATCGTTCGTATCGCTCAGAACGTATATGTGCACGTGCTCCGCGATCCCTGTTGCTGCTAGTCCTTGCATGGTGATGGTCAGGTTACGCTCAATGCGTTCGGGACTTTCGTTACGCACGCATAACAGGATTGCAGTCGAACATGTGATTGGTGTGGATGGATCGATATCCGTGGCCATCGGGATCACTGCTGCGAGTGGATCACGGGCAAAACGCCAGATCAGAAATCCAATCGTTGAATTCCAAAAACCTGTCGCCATCCAGGGCAGGGTAAAGAAAAATAAAATTAACAATGCGATGTCGCCGAGGCTCAGACCGTCAGCGGATAGCGCACTCGCCATTAGCCAAAGCATGCCGATCATCGTACCTGCGACAAGACCTGCAAATAAGATGCGCCTGCCTGACATAGAGATGTCAAATGAAGTTTTTTGAGTCATGTCGCTGCAATCAATGAGAAGTTCGGTCTTATACTCAGCACAATGTCTGCGCAGTATAGGTCAGAGATACATTTTTTCGATTAATTTCCAGAGAAATCAGATGGTTACTACACCGGAAAATCATTCCGCGGACGAGCAGCTTAAATCTCGCGCACTTTGGTACGTCGCCCCTGAGCAAGCTGAAATTCGTAGCGAACCCGTTCTTGCATTGCAGGCGGAGCAGATCAGGGTGCGCACGCTTTACGGAGCCCTTAGCCGAGGTACCGAGTCTTTGGTGTGGGCTGGGCGTGTCCCCGAAGTGGAATACAAGCGTATGCGCGCACCCTTTATGGGCGGAGATTTCCCCTTTCCCGTTAAATATGGATACTCATCCGTTGGCCGGGTGGAGAGTGGTCCTGCAGAATTGTTGGGAAAACTTGTCTTTAGCCTGTCGCCTCATCAAACGCTGTTGACACTTGCAACGGATGCTGTTGCCTTGTTGCCTTCGGATGTCCCACCTGCCAGAGCGGTGTTGGCAGCGAATATGGAGACCGCGCTGAATGCCGTCTGGGACGCAGCGCCAGGGCCTGCCGATCGTATCGCGATCGTTGGTGGTGGCGTGGTCGGAATGCTTGTTGCATTTTTGTGCGGCCACTTACCTGGCGCTGAGGTCACGCTTGTGGATATCAATGTTGCGCGTGAAAGCATTGCGAATGCCTTAGGGGTAAAGTTCGCAACGCCAGATCAGGCACCATCAGAGTGCGATCTTGTCATCCATTGCAGTGGGGCACCACAGGGCTTAGTCACTGCCTTGTCGCTTGCCGGTGAGGAGGCCACGGTGCTTGAGATGAGTTGGTACGGGGATCAGCCCGTGACAGCTAATTTGGGTGGAGCTTTTCATAGTCGACAGCTCAGGCTGCAATCCAGTCAGGTGGGTCATGTATCGGCTTCGCGCAGACCGCGTTGGAATTATGCCCGCAGGTTGTCTGCGGCACTGGCTTTACTCAACGATGCAAGGCTGGATGTGCTCTTGACTCCCGCCGTGTTGTTTAATGATTTGCCTGCGCAGTTACCTGACATTCTGGGGCCCGGGAATAGTATTCTGTGCCAACTGATTCAATACGAGTAATTTAAAAGGAACAAAAATGTTTACAGTCGAAGTCCGTGATCACATCATGATTGCCCATTCATTCCGTGGTGAGGTTTTTGGACCTGCGCAGGCTTTACACGGCGCGACATTTGTCGTGGATGCTGCATTTATTTCAAAAACACTTGATGAGAACAGCATTGTCATTGATATTGGTCGTGCGCTCGATGTGCTGAAGTCTGTGCTTAAGCCTTTGAATTATTCAAATCTCGATGACAAAGAAGAATTCAAAGGTAAAAACACAACGACTGAATTTTTAACCAAGCATATCTTTGACGTTTTAGCGCAGGCTGCGCGTGCAAACGAATTAGGCCGTGATGGTAAAGAGTTGCACGCGATTCGCGTGACGATTTCCGAATCACACGTGGCGCGCGCCTGGTACGAGTCATCGATCTGGTGAGTATGAAACATATCGCCTTTGCGGTACCGGGTGATATTGATACACCGACAGGTGGTTATATCTACGACCGTCGGATCATTGCAGGACTGAAAACCTTGGGCTGGGAGGTTGACCTGGTAGGACTGGGTGATGGATTTCCCTTTCCTGACGCAAGTACTCTGGCTTGCGCGCAAAAGGCTTTGAACGCTATTGAAGAAGGTTGTCCGCTGCTAATTGACGGACTAGCTTTCGGGGTCATGCCTGAAATCGCGCGTCAACTTGCTTTGACGCATCCATTAATCGCGTTAGTCCATCATCCTCTGGCGCTTGAGGCGGGGCTGAGCGATGTACAAGCAGAGTCTTTTAGACACAGCGAAACGGATGCGTTATCGCATGCCTCGCAAGTGATTGTGACCAGCCCCGCGACGGCCCGAACACTCGTCACAGGGTTCGGCCTTCCTGGTTCGCGGGTTCATGTCGTGTTACCGGGGACTAACCGGTTAAAGGTGACCAGCAGGAGCAAGTCCGAACGCGATGATCCGCAGAGATGTTTGCGTTTATTGTCTGTCGGATCAATTACGCTTCGCAAAGGCTTTGATGTTCTGATGGCATCTCTGGCGTTAGCAAAAGACTTGCCCTGGGAATTAACGATTGCGGGTGATTTGTCGCGCGATGCACACGCCCCACTGCAACTTGTGAAAGATATAGAACGTTTCGGTTTGCACGACCGTGTGCATTTGCTTGGTACTGTAACTTCAGAAGTGCTCGACTCTTTATATCTGGATGCTGATATTTTTGTTCTTGCATCACGGTATGAGGGGTATGGCATGGCGTTTGCCGAAGCGCTCGCACATGGGTTGCCGGTGATTGCTACAACGGGTGGGGCGATACCTGAGACTGTACCCTCAACAGCAGGCATTCTGGTGGAGCCAGGTGACGTCGCGCAGTTTGCTCAGGCATTGCGTCGGATCATGACCGAGGCGAGATTGCGTGCTGCATTATCTGCTGGTGCGATCGAGGCTGCCCGATCCCAGCCGGACTGGGATCAAAGTAGCGAATCTTTTTCGATACTGCTTCAGTCTTTTTTGCGCTGAACGCATGCTGACAAATCGCAGTCAAATAACAACTCATCCTCAAGCTTGTGCGCGTGGACAATAAGCCGCTGGGCTTGATCCATATGCTCAATTGCGGGTAAACAAAAGCCAGGTCTGCCTGATCCCATGATGATGGGCGCAACAATTACATGCAGCCTGTCCAGACAGCCTGCCTGCATAAAGCGTGAGACTGTATCGGCACCGCCCTCGATCAGTATGCGTCTTAATCCAATTTCGGCAAGACTTTTCAGTATCGCTTCGGGGGAGATGTTGCCGTTTTCTGTTGGCAAATAAAGTATTTCGACACCTTTGGGGGCGGGAAATTCTGCGCCAACTTTTGTAATCACGATTCGTCGTACGCCATCGTCATTGAAGATTTTTGGGCTAAATGCCAATCTGTGGTTTGGATCAATGACGACCCGGGCCGGATGAGCGCCCGTTGCCAATCTAACAGTTAACTGCGGGTCATCCGCGAGGACGGTACCTATTCCGACCACAACAGCATCGACAACGGCCCGTAAGCGATGCAGGTGCAAGAGGCCCGATGGGCCATTGATGTATTTTGACTGACCCGTAACGGTGGCTATACGACCATCTATGGTTTGACCAATCTGACCAATCACAAACATTTTGTCGCGACTGAAATTGCGTAGGGGGTCAAAAATGGCTGCTGGCCATGCCTGCTCCTGCGCATCGATTTCCGTGTCGCTGTTCAGGCTGGGAGTTGCTGAGTTTGATAACTTAACCATTGTCACCACAAAAACCGTTTTAAATTTAGGTGTATTCAGTCAACACTTTACAGCACGGTGGCATAATGTCTTGCAGTGCAATATATGTAATGAAAACAATACGGTATTGACTCAGGCAACAGATTTTCAGTTCTGGTGCGAGCGGTTATCAGTTTTAATATTTTCTTCGTTTTTATTCAATCGTAATTAAATATAGTTTAGATAATTAGCTCCCGATTCCATGTCAGATCCTCTCATTCAAGTAGACCGCGCTATCTCCGAACTGCGCCGTGGTGCAAACGTATTGGTTTATGCCGGAGACACGAAACTCTTGATGATGGCTGTCGAGGGCGTGACTGAAGAAAAACTCAAACAAATGCACGATGAGTCTGGTCACGCGCCAAGCCTGGTGATGACCGGTACGCGCGCTAAAGTGCTTGGGTTAAAGGGAAGTGGCGATTCAACTTCTTTAGTGCGTGCTCATGTTCCATTGGATAAGGCAACCGTCGATTTTTTGACGGATCCCCTTTCCGCACGTGTCCCAGCCCCTGATTTGTTCGCCTTGAGTGCAGAGGTTGCTGGACGGGGCGAACAAGCTTGTGTGACTCTTTCTAAGCTTTCGCGTTTGTTGCCTGCTGCCGTGGTTGCAAATGTGTCGTCTGACGCGCATGAGATTGATTCGGTCAGCGTCCAGGCGTCAGCGATCGAAACCTATATGAACACGGCGGCTGACACACTGAGCATCGTGAGTCAGGCACGCGTACCTCTCGAAAACGCCGAAAACGCGAAGGTGGTCGCTTTTCGTCCGCGCGATGGTGGTATTGAGCATCTCGCAATCGTTGTCGGCGAGCCAGATTTAAGCAAACCGGTTTTGGTACGACTGCATTCTGAGTGCTTTACCGGAGATCTGGTTGGTTCATTGCGCTGCGACTGCGGCAATCAGCTCAGAGGTGCAATCACTGCGATGAACGAGGCGGGCAGTGGTGTATTGCTCTATCTCGCTCAAGAAGGGCGCGGTATTGGACTTGTTAATAAATTGCGCGCCTATCAATTGCAGGATGCAGGGTTCGATACGGTCGATGCGAATTTACAGCTCGGTTTTGACTCTGATGAGCGTAATTATTTGCCAGCAGCACAGATGTTGCGTTTACTGAAGATATCCAAGGTCAGGCTGCTCACTAACAACCCGATCAAAGTCGATGCGTTGGCGAGACACGGGATCGAAGTCGTCGAACGTATGCCGCATATTTTCCCCTCCAACGAACATAATCACGGCTATCTGAAAACAAAGGCCACTAAAAGTGGGCATATGTTTTAGATGTAATCGCAATGTTTGACGATCCAATCGAAATACTAGAACTCTGCCATGAGAAAGTAAGACGTTTTGTTCGATTGAGAAAAAAAATAAGTGAACACATCTCACGCATGGTGCTGATACCTCTGCAAGCGAAGCGGCTCGAAGCGTTTAGCGCTATTTTTATGTGGCGGCGCCTTTGCACCTAGCGATACAAAATCGCGAGCGCGAACACGCAGAACTATCAAATTTCTCGATTGAAATCAGGATATGGCTCGAAAGTATCGAGCATGGATGCATGCTACTTGCGCCAGCGTGTTTAGAGCGCTTCATAGAAAGTTACTTGAATCATGCGGATCGGGAAGAGACTGAAATTTATATTTATGCGAAACATTTAGTGCCAGAAGATCTGTCGCAAATCTCAAAAAATATGGTTTCACGTCGCAGAACGACAGCTATCTAAGCTTGATCCAAACGCATGCTTGACGCCGGTCAAGTTTTTTAAAAATCTTTTTTGAAAAGATTAAAAAACACAATATATAGTGCTAGAGTGCCTCAAACAACACAATATGAGGTGTTCTGTGCAAAGTTCAATTCGCGCTACAAAGCAGTCTTCCACGCAGACAATGATCGATGTCGGTGCTGCGATGCAAGAATATCTCGAACATCGGGATTGGCGCATCCAGGCGAATGCAAATCAAGGCTATAGCCTAGGTGGACTGATATTAAACGTAGCAGGAAAAGTCACTGCAAACTACTGGTTGTCGCATGTGTTCGCACCAGAAGCGGGTGCTGCGCATCGTGATGGTGACCTGCATATCCATGACCTCGATATGCTGACTGGCTATTGCGCAGGATGGTCATTGCGTCAATTGCTGACTGAAGGATTCAACGGTATTCCTGGCACGATTGAGTCCACGCCTGCGAAACACATGTCTGCAGCGATTGGACAAATAGTAAATTTCCTCGGAACACTACAAAACGAATGGGCAGGAGCTCAGGCCTTCAGTTCTTTTGATACATATATGGCGCCATATATTCGCAATGATCAGATGTCTTATGCGCAAGTCAGACAGTGCATTCAGGAGCTAGTCTATAACTTGAACGTACCCAGCCGCTGGGGTACGCAGACTCCATTTACAAATTTGACTTTCGACTGGATATGTCCACAAGATTTGTGCGGCCAGATCCCATACATTGGTGGTTGTGAAATGCCATTCAGTTATGGAGAGTTGCAGCATGAAATGGATATGATTAATCGTGCATATATCGAAGTGATGATGGCGGGCGATGCAAAGGGCCGTGTTTTTACTTTTCCTATACCGACATACAACATCACAAAAGATTTTGAATGGGATCATCCTAACGCTGATTTGCTATTTGAAATGACTGCTAAATACGGGTTGCCGTATTTTCAGAATTTTTTAAATTCTGATCTCCAGCCCCATATGGTGCGCTCCATGTGTTGTCGGTTGCAATTAGATTTGCGCGAGCTACTCAAGCGAGGCAATGGCCTGTTTGGCTCGGCAGAGCAAACGGGCAGTATTGGTGTGGTGACCATCAACTGTGCAAGGCTTGGATATCTTTATCAGGGTGATGAACGAGCACTGATCGCTCGTCTAGACGAATTACTTTGTCTGGGACGTGATGTGTTGGAAGTTCGGCGCGAGGTCGTGCAGCACTATATAGACAAAGGACTATATCCCTATACCAGAAGATATCTTGGCACATTGCGCAATCACTTCAGTACGTTGGGAGTGAATGGTATGAATGAGATGATCAGAAATTTTAGTCGTGACACCTTCGATATTACTTGTGCGCAAGGCCAGGCAATGGCTGGGAGGATACTTGATCATGTCCGCACACGAATGACAGAGTTCCAGGAGCAGACGGGTCATATGTTCAACCTAGAAGCTACGCCAGCCGAAGGGACAACCTATCGTTTTGCGCGGGAAGACATCAAGCGGTGGCCAGCAATTTTGCACGCAGGTAGTGATGATCAGCCTTACTACACCAATTCGAGTCAGTTGCCGGTTAATTACACCGATGATCCATTCGAGACATTAGTGCTGCAAGAAACGCTGCAATCCAAATACACCGGCGGAACTGTTTTGCATCTTTACATGAATGAAGCAGTATCTTCTGCGCAGGCATGTAAGCAATTAGTTAAACGCGCTTTGTCAAATTTCCGCCTGCCTTACATAACGGTTACGCCAACATTTTCGATATGCCCAAAGCATGGATATATGTCTGGTCACCATGAGTTTTGTCCGAAGTGTGATGCAGAATTATTAACTGAAAAATTAGTTGAGTGTGAATCGAAAATCTAAAGGAAAATTATCATGAATAACTTTGTCGAAACGCAATATATAAGTACAACAAAAAACGTGATGGATGACAGTCGTCGAACCAGGTGCGAAATTTGGACCCGCGTGATGGGTTATCACCGCCCCATCAGTTCGTTCAACACTGGTAAGAAAGGTGAGTTCGCTGAAAGAGTATTTTTTAACGAAGTTATTGACTCAACAGCTCAGCAACATCTCGAAGCTTAGGCGCATAGATGGAGAATCAGTGTCAGGCTGACAATAGCCG
>CAINDJ010000483.1 GCA_903847325.1 uncultured beta proteobacterium
CCAAGCCCGCTTCGTAACGTATCAGACTGGTTTGATAGGCTTTGTTGTAGTTTTTTACGCCGTCGTCCTGTTTAACTCTGGCACGATCATACTGTTGCAAGTTGCTCATCGCATCTTGCGTTTCCTGTATGGCTACCAGGATGGATTGCTTGTAGTTCGCCAGTGTCAGTGAGTAACCAGCTTTGGCGAAACGATAGTTGGCACTTGTTCGTCCCGCATCGAAAATAGTCTGCGTTGCGCTCAAACCAATCGCCCAGATTAGCGAGGGTGTATTGAGCAACGTTGTTACGCCTGTGGAATCCGAACCGATGAATGCAGGCGCGACAAGTAAAGATGGAAAAAAGGCCGCTTTGGCAACACCAATCTGTGCGTTGGCTGCAACCATTGCACGCTCCGCCGCTGCGATGTCTGGCCGTCTTTCAAGTAAAGAGGAGGGCAGACTGACAGGAAACGCAGGCATGGAGGTCGGCAGACGACCTGAAGCGATTTTAAAATTAGCAGCGGGATTGCCGGTCAATGTTGCTAGCAAATTCTCTTGAACATTGCGTTGCGACTTTAAAATCTCTAGCTGAGCGCCGGTTGTTTCCGTTAATGCAGTTTGTTGTGACAGCTCCGTACGACCAGCCGCACCCTCTGCATAGCGTTTCTCAATGATTGTTCGCAGTTTTTCTTGCAGACCCACCACGATCGTTAGCACCCTGATTTCTTCGTCGTATTGACGCAGTAAAAAGTAAGAGCTCGCGACTTGGGCACTCAACAATAATTTGACGTTTTCAGTATCTGCGACCGCTTGCTCAGCAGTGTTGCGAGCAGCTTCGACATCACGTCGGACTTTTCCGAGCCAGTCTATCTCATAGCTCATTTGCGCGACGGGACGAAATTCGTTTTGTACCGTTTGTGAATTGATCGTGTCGTAAGTTGTGCCGGGCCGGTTCGCCGAGGTCAGTGTCCGTGTGCCCACAGCACCCGCGGTAATCGTGGGAAAGAGTGCGGCACCTCGCGCGTCACTTTGCGCCGCCGCCTGATCGAGTCTGGCAATCGAGGCTTGTAGCGTAAAGTTGTTCGTCAATGATTGGGTAATCAACTCATCAAGCGTGGCGTCATCAAAGGCGATCCACCATTTGGTTTTGGGCTGATCATCCGCAGGCGCGGCTTCTTTCCACATGGCAGGGTTTGCGCCTGGCAACGTTTTCCAGTTGTCAGGCATATCCGCGAGGGCTGGACGCTCGTAGTCCGGACCAATCGGGGCGCACCCGGCGCAGGCCAGTGCAATCAGACAATAGGCAAGCTTACTTTTCATGAGCCACGCTTCGCGGGTGGTGCCGGAGGCGTTTCGATGACCACAGCTTGACCGGATACGATTGAGTCGGGTGGATTCAAAATGACTTCGTCATTTGCTGTGACGCCGCTTCTTACTTCAACAGACATGCCATAGTCGATACCCAGGCTGACTTTTTTCTTTTCAGCTTTGCCGTCGACAACCACCGCTACATAAGGACCTCCAGCACCGAAAATAAGGGCGTTGGTGGGGACGATCAGCGTGTTGCCGGAATCAATTTTTAATGCAGCTTCGATGTAGGCGCCGGGCATCAATGCGTGATTGGCATTGGGGACCTCAATATCAACCTGCAGTGTCCGTGTATTGGTATCGATTGCACCTGCAGTGCGAGCGATGCGTGCTTTGATTGGTTTGTCTGGAGCGTTCGTTTGAAAAATATCAATTTCCTCGCCCACGCGTACTTGGGAGGCACGATCTTGCGGCAAGTAAACGTAGACGTGCAGTTTATCCAGATGAGCCATTGAGAACATGGCTTGAGCCGTACCCGTATTGCCAGCGTTCACCAGGTCTCCAACGTTGATATTACGTCGTGTGACCGTGCCATCAAAAGGGGCCACGACCGTACCAAAGCTTTGCTGGTCGCGCAGGCGTTTGAGCACTGCCTCGGTTTGTTTGTAAATGCCCGTTTTCTCGTCGAGCTCTTGCTGAGAGACCGCATCTTGTTCGCGCAAACGTTTCCATCGCTGGTAGACAGTTTTTGCCAGCTCAAAGTTGGCGGTGGCTTCTTCGACTTGCTTGTTGACTTCAGGGATGTCAAGCACGGCGAGAGTTTCACCTTTCTTTGCGGTATCACCAATGTCCTTGAACCACTGCTTCACATATCCGTTAACCCGTGAATAAATCTGTGCTTCATTAATACCCAGAAGCGTTCCCGGCAATACAACCTTTGCTGTGGTGCCTGATTTACCTGCTGGTGCGGGTTTAGTGACAAGCACGTGCAATAGAACATTTTGTTCCGCACGGGCTGCCAGCACGTCACCGTAGGACCAGCGCGAAAAGAGCGTTTTTCCCAGGCCAAATATCATCAGTAAAACGATAACAATAGTGATGTTGCGAGTCACGCGTAACACCTTTGATTTGCTCTGGTCATTATCCGGGCCATGCAGATGGAATTCTGGCAGGCCGTTGTGAGCATGGCGTTGTTCGGTCATGTTGAAGCTTCCGTGTGTGCATGCCGATTTGCGAGCATGCGATGGAACGATGCAAAGACAACTGGTACGAATAACACAGTTGAAATAGTTGCGAAGATTAGACCGCCAATGACAGCGCGTCCGAGAGGTGCGTTTTGTTCAGAGCCTTCGCCAACGCCAATCGCCATGGGAATCATACCGATGATCATGGCCAGCGCCGTCATCAGGACAGGACGCAGACGGGTTGAGCCCGCTTCGAGCGCGGCAGACAATGGAGGAAGTCCATCGCTGAGCCTTTGTCTGGCGAATGAAACAACCAGCACGCTGTTAGCTGTCGCAACCCCCATGGTCATGATGGCTCCGGTGAGGGCGGGGACGCTCAGATTCGTGCCTGTCAGAATCAGCATCCAGGCGATACCCGCGAGCGCTGCAATCAGGGCTGTGATGATAATGAACGGGTCTAGCCAGGATTGGAAATTCACCACGATCAGCAAATAAACAAGAATGATCGCGCCAATCAGACCAAGTCCAAGGCCCATGTAGGAGTTTTGCATGGTTTCAACTTGTCCGCGCATCACAATTTTGCTGCCGCGAGGCAACTCTGGTATAGCCTCATCCATCACCACTTGAATGTCTTTTGCGACGGAGGCTAAGTCGCGTCCACGCACGTTGGCATAAATATCAATGGAGGGCAGGATGTTGTAGCGGGTTAGCAATGCGAATTCGGTTGTAGGCGTCGCAGAAACCAGATTGCCAAGTAATTGCGGACCTTTGCCTGTTGTCGCGTTGACTGCCGCCGAAGCCGCGGAGGCGGCTGCGTTGGAGGGACCAACAGGCAGGCGTAGCAAATCATCGATCGATTCGATTTTCGATTGAGGTGCCTGTACCTGGATGGAATAGTTGATATTGTTTCCAGGGTTCAACCAGAAAGACGGGGAAGTTTGCGCACTGCCAGACAATGGCAGCAAGACGTTTTGCGCGAGATCCGCTGGTGTCAGGCCAATACCTTGCATGCGTGTGCGGTCCATCTTCAATGCAATCGATGGGGTGTCCAGACGCTGGTGAATGTGGACATCCGCTGCGCCTTTTATTGCGGAGATTTTATTGACTAGTTTGCCTGCGAGCTGCTGGTTTGCGGTGTAATTCGGTCCGACAATCTGTACGTCAATCGCAGAAGGAATACCGACATTCAAAATTTGCGTAACGATATCCGCAGGTTGGAAAAAGACCTCAATACCCGTGAAATTTTTACGTAGTTCCGGGATTAATTCTTCGATATATTCTTCGCTAGGTTTGTGTCCGTGTTTGAGCGAAATCAGTATGTCGGCATCAAAGGATCCGATTGTTCCCGAGCTACTGTAGGAGAGGTTGATACCGCTATTGGGTAAACCAACGTTATCAAGGATCGCCTCAAGATCTTTTTCAGGAATGACTTTGCGAATCACCGCCTCGACATCGTCTGCGATCACGGCTGTTCTTTCAACTCTTGTGCCACTCGGTGCACGCATATGTAACTTGATTTGCCCTGTATCGACTGTTGGAAACAGATCTCGGCCAAGCAGCATGAAAATACCGCAAGACAGAATGCAAAACGTTAAAAAACCACCAATAAATTGCTTGCGATGCGTCAATAAACTGCTCAGCAGCAAGACATAGTTGGTACGGAATTTTTCAAACTGATGGTTAAAACGCTCGTGTACGCTATAAATCCAGCGTGTGACACGCCCTGGATCTCCCTGATTTCTCAACAACAACAATGCCATAGTTGGCACAAGTGTTCGCGACAGAATATAAGAGGCCAGCATCGCAAAAATAACGGCTTCGGCAAGAGGCACGAACAGATAGCGCGCAACACCACCCAAAAAGAACATCGGTACAAAGACAATACAGATACAGAGCGTCGATACGAACGCCGGGACAGCAATTTCGCCAGCGCCATCCATGATGGAGTCGTACAGACCTTTGCCCATGTGTAGATGGCGTTCGATATTTTCAATCGTCACGGTCGCGTCGTCGACCAAAATCCCTACGGCCAGCGCCAAGCCTCCCAGCGTCATGATGTTGATGGTTTCACCCAGCATCTGTAAAACGATCAGGGATGAAAAAATAGATAATGGAATTGAAATTGCAATGATCGTGGTGGTGCGCCAGTTGCCCAGGAACAGCAAGAGCATGATCGCAGTCAGAGCTGCGGCGATGAGTGCTTCGTGGATCACACCTGCGATCGCTTCTTTGACGAATATCGACTGATCTGCAAGTAACTTGACTTCAATGCCTTCGGGTAACAAAGGAAGTAAAGAGGGTAGTTTTTGTTTGAGGTTGTTTACAACGTCAAGTGTGGAGGCGCCGCCGTTTTTAAGCGCGGTGAGCAATAAGCCTCGCTGACCATTTTGTCTGACAATATTGATTTGTGGCGAAAATCCGTCCCGAACGTGAGCGACTTGTCGTAAATATGTCGTTGCCCCATTGATCGTTTTGACTGGAATGTCGTTAAGTCCCTCGATCGTCGTTGGGGAGGCATTCAGAGAAATATTAAATTCTGTATCACCAATTTTGCTGGTGCCAGAAGGTAGTGTCAGGTTTTGCGTGGTGATCGCGTTAATGACGTCAGATGAGGTCATGCCCTTGGCGAGCAGTGCCTGAGGATCAATATCCACAGAGACTGCGCGTACTTTGCCGCCGTAAGGGAAGGGCATCGCAATACCTGGAATTGTCACGATCTGGGGGCGCAGAATATTCAAGGCCGAGTCGAACAGTTCTTTTTCAGAAAGCGTCGTACTTGACATCCCTAGCTGAATGACGGGAATCGCTGATGCCGTGTACTTGATTACCAGTGGTGGGGTGATCCCAGGCGGCATCTGACGTAATACCGATTGTGAAACCGCCACGATTTGTGAAATAGCCGCCTGAATATTGACGTTTGGCTGGAAATAAATTTTGATAATCGAAATGCCGCCCAGTGATTGCGACTCGATATGCTCAATATCATTAACCGTTGTGGTGAGCGTACGCTCGTGACTTTGGGTGATCCTGTTTCCCATTTGCTGGGCGGATAGACCGTTATAGCTCCAGATCACACTGACAACGGGGATATTTATCTCTGGCAGCACGTCCATGGGCGTACGCATGATGGCCAGAGGTGTTGAGAGCAAAATGAGAATAGCCATCACGATAAACGTGTAAGGTTTCTCTAGCGCTGTTCGTACGATCCACATCCTGAGTCTTACCTAGGTGAAGCTTGCGCTGTTTTGCTGAAAAATACTGGACTCTTTACCAGTAAGTGGTAAAAGTTCTGAGTATAGAGAAAAGCCTGTCTATTGAACAGGTTGATTTTTGACAGATGAAACCTAATTCAGTTCCTGTGTGTCATGGTGCGAAGCCTGATTGTCAATTATGACAATCAGGCTATCAAATCTATCAGATAAGTGCTCGAAAATTAAGAAATTCTTGTTTTTGTGCTTAAGCGTTTTATCAGCAGATTTTTTTTGTAACGCTGTTAGGGTTTTACCTGTCGTTTACCTGCAACCAAATCGAGGTCAATGGCATTGCCCATGGCGTGGTATCCAACACGATTAGGATGCAGTTTGTCACCCACACCGCCGACTGTGCTGTCAGGGACAAACTCTGGACGCATTTGACCCGTCGTTGTATCGAGTGTGACCGCATCAAAGTCTATGAAACCCGTAAAGATATTCGAGCTGCGGATGAAATCATTCAAAGCTTTACGTTTTTCGTCCTGTGCCGGAAATCCGTGCGCTGCACTGGTACTCCCGAGCGCAGAGCCTACCGTGGCGCCAATGACGCGTATCCCTGCTTTATTCAAGCGATTGACTCCCTCAGTCATCTGAGTAATGACTTTGTCGGATGTAGCCATCCCGTTTTTGCTGAAATCATTAATGCCCTCGAGCCAGATCAAGGTGTTTACGCCAGACAGGCTCAATACATCGCGTTGCAGGCGCATCGAAGACGACGGCCCACCAGCAAAGGGTTTTTCCGGGGAGTATTCGGCGGGCCCGGCAATTTGATTGCCACCAATCCCAGCATTGAGTATCACGACTTTATTACCGTACTTGTGCCTGAGGCGGCGCGCCAGCACGTCTGGCCAACGGTCATCGCCATTCATAGTGGAGGCTGTGCCGTCGGTGATTGAGTCGCCAAAGGCCACAACTACTTTTGTATCCGCGGCGGCTTTCATGTCTAGCGCATCAAGAAAAAACCAGGAGGCTGTTGAAAATGAAAATGCAGTCTCACTTTCATTTTTTGTGTGTATGCCTGCGTTTGGGGGCGTGATGTAAGAAGTCGTCAGCGCCTTGGCATGCCAGGTCATCGGGCCGCTTGTATCTGGAATAAAGAAGCTGATTGCGAGTTTTTTTCCATCAAGAAATTTCTGATTGGATTTGTTGACGAAAGGTAAATCAACAGCATCGCTCCATACTGATTCACCCGCAGCTACAGTGACTGATTTTTTCCCCTTGAACGTTGCTGCCTGGTTCGTTCCTGGCACTAGCTCCGCACTGGCAAGTTGCAGTCCGATATATACCTCTGAAAATGTGACGGGTTGCGTGCCGAGCGCATTGGATAAGCGTACCCGCGTCTGATCGCCCCAAAGTCCAGGCTTGACCATCATCCGGAAGGATTGGTTGTGTGCGCCTTGAGCGGGCGTTGGGAACACCGTGCTCATATTCGGCTGTGCAGAAGGGTTGCCCGTCGGGTATGGGCCCTGAACGGATGCGATCCAGCTTGTGACCCATTTTTGAGGTTCGGCCCAGGCGTTTTGCATATTCAATATCACCAACATGAAAAGTGAACATAAGAGGCGCATCTGAAGTCTCCGTAAATATTATTTATCGCGTCGGTCAAGAAGCCGCTTCACTTTTGAACTCTGTGATGTCATGGTGTATTGATCCAGAACACCTTTGCCCACAGGCGTGATTTGAACTTTCACACTCAGCACTTCTTTCATGCGTAGTTCCATTTCTTCCCGTACTTTATTTAAATCTGCAGAAGGATCGATAACTTCAACCCAGACGTCCATATGATCTTTGCCTGCTTCACCTACGCGATCGACAAAACAAAAATACTCGCCATTTGAACGAGCGTCCTCAAGAACCGCAGCTCCAATCGCTTCGGGAAAAACGTTTACCCCGCGCAATTTAATCATATTGTCATTACGACCGAAAATTCGTTTTAGTCTGCGCGATGTATTCCCGCAAGGACAGGCATCGGTATGAAAGGCAGAAATGTCATTTACATTAAAACGAATTTGTGGCGCCCCATATTTGTAGAGAGTAGTGATTAGGGTTGTACCCTTTTCACCATCGGGCAGAATTTTCCCTGTATCGGGATCTGCCATCTCTAGAATGAACGCATCTTCCATGACGTGCATGCCATTCTGATGTTCGCATTCGGCAGCCAGCATGCCACTCTCATGCGTGCCATACATATCAAAAGCTTTCGCACCCCAGAGATCTTCGAGCAATTCTCTGTTCTCCATTCCAAGATGCGTCCCGATCAATCTGATACCGAGAGATTTAGGATCGATTCCCATCTCATCCCTCGCAACAATAGCCATATGACGCAAATAAGCAGGAAATCCAAGAATGACTTTTATTCCCCAGGCTTTAATTAATTCAATCTGGCGTTTCGTTGGCGTATTTGCGCCGCTGCCTGTCATGACGGGTACGGCTCCCGTGTACCGCCAGATGGCCTCGCGTGGAGCCATGCCCCCATTGCCCAATCCAAGGGAAAGTGTCACAAGTACCATGTCTCCCGGACGTATTCCATGCATGGCCATGCGCCTTCCACCTAATATCGCCATAGTCTCGCGATCTTGTGGGGAGTAAAGCATCGGCCGAGGCAGTCCTGTTGTTCCGCCACTTGTTTGAAGTACTAATGGCATTCTTTTACCGTCTTCAGGAGATATGCCCATGAAGTCACCAAAAGGAGGATTTCGCTCAATACTTTTCCGTATGTCGTGGACGTCGTAGACAGGAATTTTTGTTAAATCATCAATGCTGCGAATGTCTTGCGCAACTAATCCATGCTCAGACCAGTGCCGTTTGAAAAAAGGGATTTCCCAGCCGCGTTGCACCGTTTGCAGGAAACGCTTTTCCTGGAGCGATCGTAATTCATCGCGTGAGAGTTTTGCCGTAGTTTTGAAGTATGTGGGCGGTGGCGGATAGTCTTTCCAGAGCTGTTCGAAATCAAGTGAGCGGAAGTACCAAGGCACATGATCAGGGCTATCTGGAGCATTGGTGAGTTCAGAGTTATTCATAGAATTAAATTAAGCTTGCGTGGCGACCGCCATCGACATGTTGAACCGAGCCGGAAATATATCCAGCCCACGGAGAGCAAAGAAAGGCGACGAGTCCGGCAATTTCATTGGGCTCGCCGATGCGACCCATAGGAATTTGATTGGTCATCTGTGCGAGTTGCTCAGGGTCAATCTGACCTGGAGTACCTGAACCGAATACTGTACCTATACGTCTCGTAGCGATGCGGCCAGGGCAAATCGTGTTGATTGTGATGCCTTGGGAGGCTATCTCAAGCGATAGGGTTTTCGAGTAACCAATGACTCCCGCCCAAGTTGCAACTGACAAACCAAAGCGAGCGATGGGTTGAATCGCTGAAAGAGCGGTGATGTTGACAATCCTGCCCCAGCCGTTTTTTTGCATTGAAGGCAGGGCTCCTCTAGTAAGTCGAACGACACTCATTAGATTTTGTTCAACCGCCCTATGCCAGGCTAAATCATCAAAACTCTGGATTTCACCCAAGGGTGGCGCACCATCATTATTAATGAGTAAATCGATCTGTCCAAAATGCTCAAGTGCCGAGCGGGTAATGTTTTCACAATCACCGGCTTTGCGTATGTCTGCAGCGATAGCGAAAGTTTTTGCGCCTGTTTCTTCGGTGATGCGCTGACAGGCTTCGTTCAACGGTTCCGTTTTGCGAGCAACCATTGCGACGCTGGCGCCTTCCGAAGCAAGCAGATGAGCGATCGCATAACCAATTCCTTGGCTTGCTCCACCAACGACGGCGATCTTACCTTTTAGAGATAAGTCCATTAAGCACTCTCACTTAAACCAAATAATTTTTCAGCGGTTTTATGAAATACACGTTCAAGTATTTCTTCTGTGTACCCAAGCTCTTGCCAGTCTTTGACCAATCTCTCGTAGCGAAAGAGTGGGTAGTCTGCGCCAAACATGACACGATCTTTTAGGCGTGAACGAATTTCCTTTTTAAATGGATCCGTTAGGTATTTCGGAGACCAGCCATGCAACTCACTCCAGACATTTGGTTTATGAATCATGATAGAGATCATTTCATCTTGCCAAGGCCAAGCCGGACGCCCAGTGACAATCTTCATATCAGGATAGTCAATCGCAAGCTCATCTATATATCTGGGGTGGCATAAATCAAGTTTGATACCAGCCCCGCCTCGTAAACCAGCTCCCGCTCCGGTATGGCCAACTAGAACTAATACGGGACGATTGTGTGCTTGAGCGACCTCATAGAAGGGGCGGTAAATTGGGTCACTTGCCGCAAAACCGGTGCCTGATGCCGAAACGCAATAGCTTATAAAACCTTTACTCGTTTGAATGCAGCGCTCGAGTTCAGCAGCTCCTTTTTCACCCAGTCGGGGGTCTATTTGAAGCCAGTTTCCAAAAATGCAGTCGCTATATTTAGCTTGAGTCTCCATTGCATAGTTATGAAGAGGAATAATTTCATCGACTGGCAGACTTTTAGTAAAACCAAAGTCAAGAATCGTCTTAACCTTATTTTGACGAAGGTATGCTGCCATTTCCTCCTCAGTGTCATAACTCGCTGTTGAGTTCCAAGTTTGCTTTTGCTGAGCGAGTGCATCAGCAGACCTCAGAACATAACCTCGCTCGGTACCCCAGTGTGAGTGGAGATCAAAAATTCTCATTA
>CAINDJ010000484.1 GCA_903847325.1 uncultured beta proteobacterium
ACAACAAGATCAGGCCGTCTGTCCAGTAAACCTGTCAAGGCGACATGGACACAATCCGAGGGTGTGCCATTCACATACATGAAACCGTTAGCCGCCTCTCGCAGAGATAATGGCCTACTCAGTGTCAGTGAATTGGAAGCACCGCTATGATTGACTTCGGGTGCAACAACGGTGATTTCTGCCAAATCGCGTAATGATTCAACGAGGGCTTCGAGTCCCCGTGCGTTGTAACCATCATCGTTTGAAACCAGAATATGCATAAATGGCAGAAAAAAAGTAAGCAATTAACTTCTTAATTGTACCCGCAGGCTAGCAATTCCCATGCTGAAAATAGCTAAATTAAGTACCGTCAAGTGATATCGCCACGCTAGAATGCCAGCATTACTTGTTTTGAGTCCAAGCTCCCAATGCTGAACATATCCTCACAACTATCCGATCCGATATTGATTGGACTTTCCTATCTGATTGGTTCGATCCCTTTCGCCGTGGTGGTGAGCCTGCTTTTTGGTCTGCAGGACCCACGTTCCTATGGCTCTGGCAATCCGGGAGCCACCAATGTATTGCGCTCTGGCAACAAGTCAGCCGCCGCACTGACACTGATCGGCGATGCAGCAAAAGGCTGGTTTGCGGTTTGGGCGGGGATCAAACTCGGGGCGTCCGGTTATGCACTGGCAGCGATCTCCCTGGCTGTGTTCATTGGTCACCTTTACCCTGTTTTCTTGAAATTCAAGGGCGGCAAAGGCGTTGCAACAGCACTCGGGGTCATGATTGCAATTGAGCCCATGCTCGCGCTCGCCAGCGCAGCGACATGGGTCATCATTGTGGTGTGTTTTAAGTACTCTTCGCTAGGTGCAATCGTTTGCGCAGTGTTTGCCCCGGTTTTTTATGTTTTTGGGGGCATGCTTCATGTCTGGCCAGCTCAAATGCCTCTTGCAGCGGTTTTATCAATTATCGGAGTGCTGCTTCTGTATCGTCATCGGGCCAATATCAGCCGTCTTATCTCCGGTACTGAACCGCGGATAGGTAAAAAAACCTAAATTTCCGCCAGATCCCAACGTGGGGATACATTAAAACCGTGTCCTTGCGCACCAAGATCGGCCAGGCCGCGCTGGACGCGCTGAGCTGCCGCAAAGGCAATCATGGCGCCATTGTCCGTACACAAATCAAGTGGCGGAAAATACGCCTCTGCCTTGATACGCACCAGTTGACGTTGCAGCCTTTCGCGCAAAGCACGGTTAGCGCCGACGCCTCCTGCAACAACCAGACGCTTGAGCCCCGTCTGCCTGAGTGCGGCAATGGATTTAGAGACGAGGACATCAACAATGGCATCCTGCGTGGCGGCGGCAAGATTTGCGTGCAAATTTACAGGCACAACGGGCTGATTCAGAGCATCTTTCAAACGCGTCATCACAGCGGTTTTCAGTCCACTGAAACTAAAATCAAGATTTTGACTATGCAGCATCGGACGCGGCAGAACAATATCCGCAGGACTCCCCTGCTCCGCTAATTTAGCCAATGCCGGACCACCCGGATAACCTAAACCAAGTAATTTGGCTGTCTTATCAAAGGCTTCGCCTGCTGCATCGTCCAGTGTCTCGCCAAGTAGTACATATTGCGCTACATCATCGACACGCATAAGTTGTGTGTGCCCACCCGAAACAAGCAATGCCACGAACGGAAATTCCGGGCAAGGATCTGCCATCCGTGGAGATAACAAATGCCCTTCGAGGTGATGAATCGGGATGGCAGGTAAATCAAGCGACCAGGCAAGCGCCTGAGCAACGCTTGCCCCAACCAGCAAAGCCCCTGCAAGCCCGGGGCCTGCGGTGTAAGCGATTGCCCCAACGTCACTGAGGGATAACTCAGCCTGGGCAAGCACCTCACGTGCAAGCGGGATCACGCGGCGAATGTGATCGCGAGAGGCTAGCTCAGGAACAACTCCTCCGTAGGACGCGTGCATGGCCACTTGCGAATGCAAGGCATGCGCCAGCAGACCGCGCTCAGTGCAGACTGCTGCCACACCCGTTTCGTCACAAGAACTTTCAAAACCGAGAATAATCATTCGAACAATTTAGTGATCGATGCCACGCGACTCGAGGTACTCTTCATAACTACCACGATAATCTGTTACCTCACCGCCCGGCTGGATCTCCCAGACGCGGGTAGCCAGCGCAGACACGAATTCACGGTCATGCGAGACGAAAAATAACGTACCTGGATATTTATCCAGAGCCAGCTGTAGTGACTCGATCGATTCCATATCCAGGTGATTGGTCGGCTCATCCATGAGCATGACGTTATGTTTTTTGAGCATCAAACGCCCAAAGGTCATACGGTTTTTTTCGCCACCCGAAAGCACATTAGGCGTTTTAGGCAAATCATCCGCACTGAATAACAAGCGACCAAGCACTGAACGGATTGACTGATCATCGTCACCCGGCTGACGGTAATGCGTCATCCACTCAAAAAGATTGTCATCCTTTTGGGTGAACTGATCAGACACGTCCTGGGCCATGTAACCAATATCAGCGTTCTCTGACCATTTCACGGTACCTTTGTCAGGTGTCAGATCGCCCGCAAGCATGCGTAACAGCGTCGTTTTACCTACGCCGTTTGCACCAATGATCGCGATTTTTTCACCTGCCTCAACCATGGATGAAAATGACTTGATGACGGGAGCATCAAAGGCCTTTTGCACGTGCTCAAGCGTGACAGCCTGACGGTGCATGACCTTGAGCTGTTCAAACCGGATAAAAGGGTTCTGGCGCGAAGAAGGTTTAACGACAACTTGTGAATTTTTAAGACGATCAATTTGCTTGAGCCGCGAAGTCGCCTGACGCGCCTTGGATTTATTCGCAGAAAAACGACGTACAAAGTCCTGCAACTCGATCACGCGTTCTTTGGCCTTGGCGTTTGAGGAGGACACACGCTCACGTGCCTGCGTAGAGGCAAGCATGTAGTCATCATAATTACCAGGATAGACGCGTAACTCGCCAAAGTCCAGATCGGCCATGTGCGTGCAAACCTGATTCAGAAAGTGACGGTCGTGACTGATAATAATCATGGTGCTCTGATAGCCATTGAGCACATCTTCTAGCCAGCGAATGGTATTGATATCGAGGTTGTTGGTTGGCTCGTCAAGCAGCAGCACATCGGGGTTGGAAAACAACGCCTGTGCCAGCAGCACGCGCAATTTCCAGCCTGGGGCGATTTCACGCATAGGCAGTTGATGTTGCTCGACCGGAAATTCGAGTCCAAGCAACAACTCGCCCGCACGGGCCTCTGCCGTATAACCATCGTATTCGGCAAATTTAGCCTCGAGATCAGCGGCCAGCATGTAGTCTTCGTCCGTGGCATCCGCATTTGCGTAAATGGCATCACGCTTGGACATTGCATCCCACATTTCTGCATGCCCCATCAGGACAACGTCGAGTACACGCAGGTCTTCAAAGGCGAACTGATCCTGACGCAGCTTACCCATGCGCAGACCTGGCTCAAGAAAGACGTTTCCACCTGTAGACTCCAGATCGCCACCAATAATTTTCATCAGGGTGGATTTACCAGAGCCGTTCGCACCGATCAAACCGTAGCGATTACCCTCCCCGAATTTGACGTTGACGTTTTCAAAAAGTGGCTTAGGACCGAACTGAATGGTGAGGTTTGATGCGGTTATCACGTTATGCCGATATAGTAAATATTGCGGTTACATCTTGAAAGATAAGTTTTCAGTGTAACAACTGGTTAAAAGACGACTTTTTTGTCCTGTGTCTACCTATTATGCCGACCATACGAACGGAGCTTCATTCGGGCGTCATATACGGAGGTAAGACATGCAAGATTCAAGCTTAAATGCAGTAATGACAGAAATCACCCATATTCTCAACCAAGTGGGCGGATTTGTCTGGGGCCCCATTCTGCTAATACTTTTAGTCGGAACAGGACTTTACCTGACGATCAGGATGGGCGCATTACAGTTCTCAATGCTGCCCTATGCACTCAAGTTAGCCTTTTCACGAAAACAAGATGATAAAGCCCCTGGAGATATTTCGCAGTTTCAGGCGCTGATGACCGCGTTGGCGGCTACGATCGGCACGGGAAACATCGCCGGTGTAGCGACGGCGGTTGTTTTGGGGGGGCCTGGTGCGATCTTTTGGATGTGGGCCTCGGCACTTGTGGGGATGGCGACCAAGTACGCGGAGGGCTTGCTGGCGATCAAGTATCGCTTTAAAGATAAAAACGGAGAAATGTCTGGCGGTCCAATGCATTACATCGAGCGCGGACTCAATATGAAATGGCTGGCCATGAGCTTTGCCTTTTTTGGCATGATTGCCGCACTGGGTACAGGTTGCTCTGTTCAGTCCAACTCCGTCGCACACGCATTTAACGATACATTCGGAGTGCCGAACTGGATCACAGGCACGATATTGAGTGTGGTGACAGCGCTAGTGGTTCTGGGAGGAATCAAAAAAATCGCCCGTGCCGCTAGCATTATTGTGCCCGTCATGGCGGTCCTCTACATACTGGGAGGGCTATTCATCATATTGAGCAATATCGACAAACTTTTACCTGCGTTGAGCTTGATATTCTCTGACGCATTCACGGGTGCAGCGGTGGCCGGTGGCGCGATTGGTACTGTGATTCGATATGGTGTGGCACGAGGTGTTTTTTCGAACGAAGCCGGTTTGGGCACGGCACCTATTGCAGCCGCAGCAGCTAAAACCGACGTTCCCGTCAAACAGGCGCTGGTATCGATGACAGGAACATTTATCGATACGATTGTTGTGTGCTCAATTACAGGGATTGCCTTGGTGATGGGAGGACTCTACACACAAGGCACGACCGGCGCAGCCCTCACTAGTCAGACCTTCGATGCATTGCTGCCTGGTCCAGGGGGTTGGATCGTGACGATCGGCCTGATATTTTTTGCTTATTCAACCATATTAGGCTGGAGTTTTTATGGCGAAAAATGCGCGCAGTACCTGATGGGAGAACGTGCGATTTTTCCTTACCGGATGATATTCATCGGATTTGTCATGCTGGGGACCGTCGCTTCGCTGGAGTTAGTCTGGGCTGTATCTGATGTCTTTAATGGGTTGATGGCCTTCCCTAATCTGATTGGTATCGCGCTGCTCTCAGGTGTAGTGATAAAAGAAACCAAAGAGTATCGTCAAGGTTTGCTTAATCAAAAAAACGGTAAGCTGACACCTGACTGACACTTTTGTAAGGCAAAACAAAATTACTCAGAAATATTATTTAAATCTTCGTAATTTCCCCTCCTAAATTAGAGTAAACCCTCGGGGAATTACGAAGAGAAATCGCTAAACTACGTGCTCTCAACCGATATGGGTTGATTGAGGAGAGCATATGAAACTTAAATACAAACTTTTAACAACGGTCGCGGCTTGCACCCTTGCAACAGCTGGCGCGTTTGCACAAGACACCATCAAAATTGGTGTGATTGGTCCTTTCACCG
>CAINDJ010000485.1 GCA_903847325.1 uncultured beta proteobacterium
TATTGGCAAGACTCGTCTGCATTACGACGGTGTTCACAGGATCATGTACTGGAAACATGTTGAGCTGCTTCGCATCGATCAGAACCAGATCGGCCTGTTTGCCAACAGTTAGCGAACCAATGGTGTCTGTTAAACCAAGTGCTCGCGCTCCTTCGATCGTGATCCACTCGAGCGCCTGGCGACAGGTCAGCGTGTTTTGAGGTGCAATTTCATCGTGCTGAGTTCTGTACAGTTCATGATCCAACCCGCGCTGTATACCCAAAGCAATGCGCGCAGCCAGAAACATTTCTCCAGACAGCCCAGACTCAAGATCAATACCCAAGGAAGGTGCAGTACCCAATGCGAGCAAGCGACCGGTGATCGAAAAACCATGTCCCTGCGTCAACTCATTTTCCGGAGTGATTGAAAAACTCATACCCAGATCGACAAAGCGGCGCAGTTCTTCATCACTCAAATTATTGCCGTGCACGATATTGATATGGGAGCCAAGCAAATGCTTTTGATCCAATACATCCCATCCTTGCGGAGTTCTTGCAGCCCCTCCCCCTTGATGCATGCTTGCGATCAGACCGAACTCTTTAGCCAGACTAAAGTCATGCACGGCAACATCCAGGGTTGAGTAGTGTGGTCCCAGAATAGCTAGCCCGAGCGAGAGCTTTGCCCCCGTTGAGCCAAGTCCCTGCTTGAGCAAGCGCTCGACTTCCGCTCTGGGATGAGGGGTTTCCCAAAAAGGTATCTGTCCGGGCTTCGGGTCTGGTTTGGGTGAGCCGTGAAAAAACAAACCTCTTATACCTGAGCGTGTCAGTGCCTCAACGGCGGCATCAGTATGCGCGGGTGTCGGGTTGTTGTGGCACCAGTCACCAAGCGTAGTCGTGCCACAGTTGATCTGGTTCAACGCACCGCCAAGTGTTGCGACATGAATATCAGCAGGTCTAAATTTTGTAGCCAGTCCGGCATGAACTTGTTTGAAATAAGCTGGCAATGTCCAGTTTGAAGCAAGACCACGCAATGCAGTTTGCCAGGTATGCATGTGAGCATTAATAAAACCTGGAACCAGAATCATCCCCCGAGCGTCAATAACCTCTGCATGCTCCACTTCAAGATGAGGGGCAATCGCAACAATCTGGTCGTCTTCTACAAACAGATCTCCAATGAAATCCCCAAGCAAGGGGTCCATCGTGAGCATGTGTGCCTGGCGGATCAATATGCTGGACATGAATTTTCAGCATCCACCAAACGGGTATGAAAACCGTAATTTGTGACTGAGCCTAAAGGCCATCTATTGTCTCCTGATGCGGCAAATGGTTAGCTAAAAAGCTCTTTTGCTCTATTAATGTGAATTTATACCTCTATTTATTGGAAATAAACACCATATATGGAATTCTTTATTCCTATAATCGGAATAATGCATGGAGGGAACTATGGACCGCTGGAGTGAAATGGATTTCTTTGTTCATGCCGCAGAGCTAGGCAGCCTGTCAAAAGCTGCCGAATCCCTGGGCATGTCTAATGCGGCCGCAAGCAGGCATCTGGCGGCGCTTGAGCATCGCTTGTCGGCACGACTGATTGACCGCAATACTCGCCGCATGTCACTGACCACGGCGGGCAATGAGTTTTATAGTCGCTGCAAAAGTTTGATGTCAGAGCTCAAAGAAGCTGAAGCTTCGGTCAGTGCCTCGCTGCTGGAGCCCACAGGTACCCTGACGATCACAGCCTCAATTTCATTTTGCATAAAACATATCGCACCACTCCTGCCCGAATTCGCCAGGCGTTATCCAAAAATCAACATTCAGATCGAGGGTGCAAACCGCTATTACGATCTGGTCGATAGCGGGATTGATATTGCGATCAGAACGAGAGAGTTTGA
>CAINDJ010000486.1 GCA_903847325.1 uncultured beta proteobacterium
CGCTCATCTGACACCGATGGGCCAGCCCTGCAACTGTGACTGCACCAGATCCGCCAGAGATTGAATCCAGACCGGATCGTCGTTCAATGCAGGAATATAACGGAATCGCTTTCCTCCAGCATGCATAAAAGTCTCGCAAACCTCGACTTGAATTTCTTCGAGCGTCTCCAGGCAATCGGCCAAAAATCCGGGGCAGACCACATCCACCTCGGTCACGCCTTCCTGGGCGAGCTTTTTCAAGGTGGGTTCGGTATACGGCTCAAGCCATTTAGCCGGGCCAAACCTGCTTTGGAAGGTGACTTGATATGCATCCGCCCCCAACCCGAGATACTGGGCCAGCGCGTGCGCGGTTTCGTAACTGTCACGACAATAGGGATCACCCATCTCTACACACTGACGGGGCAAGCCATGAAAACTCATGATCAGCTTTTGAGGACGACCATGTGCCTGCCAATACGCGGCGATTTTGTCACCCAAGGGCTTGATAAATAAAGGATCGGTATGAAAACGTTTGATAAAGCGCATAGCAGGCTGATTGCGCATATGGCCGGCCACACGCATCGCCTCGTCCACCACGGTCGCAGTCGTACTCGACGCATATTGCGGGTAAAGCGGCACAACCAGGATGTGTTCGCACCCTTTATCACGCAGCCTCAGCATGGCATTTTCGATCGAAGGCTGACCATAGCGCATCCCGGTCTCAACCTCGACATCCAGGCCTCGTTCGGCAAAAACATCACGCACGCCCTCTACCTGACGCTGGGTATAAACCATCAAGGGGGAGCCGCCCTCCATCCAGATGCTGGCATAGCGCGGCGCGAGCTTGCGCGGGCGTGCCATCAGGATCGGCCCATTGAGAATGGGCCACCATAATAATTTGGGGATCTCAATCACACGTGGATCAGAGAGGAATTCGCGCAGGTATCGACGAATCGCAGGTGCAGTGGGTGCCTCGGGTGTGCCAAGGTTGACCAGCACCACCCCCACCCGGCCGGTCTGACGCGACTCAGGCCAGGGAATAAAGCGGGCATTCTGCGTCAAATTACGTTTGGGTTCAGGCCAGAAGCGCATGCAAGGAGACTTTATAAGTAATTTAAGAACCGGACCAGCCCTATACGCGCGGCAAGACCTACATGATTAAACAAACTAGGAGCGTTCAGTATAGTGATGACTGAGCGCATTGGAGAGCAGTCTTGCGGTGATATCCACGATCGGGATGACCCGCTCATACGCCATACGTGTCGGACCGATCACGCCGAGCGTCCCGACAATGCGACCATCCACCCCATACGGTGCGGTAATCACTGAAAGATCCTCTGTCGGTACCAAAGTGGAATCACCACCGATATAGATCTGCACGCCTTGCGCGCGATTCGATACATCGAGCAATTGCAGCAGGTCAGTTTTCTTTTCGAAAAGTGAAAACGTTTTGCGCAAGCGATCCATGTCCGAGGCGAGCTCATTGACGTCCAGCAACTTACGCTCGCCTGAGATCACCACGCTTTCAACCTCGTCAGCGGCCTCGGCACCGGCATCCACCGCCGCCTGCATCAGACGTGACATGTCCTCTTGCAACCTCGCCAGATCGCTGGCAAGTGTCAAGCGCACGTCCGCAAAGGATTTACCTGCGAAATTATGATTGAAAAAATTAGCAGCCTCGATCAAGGAGGTGCTCGTGTAATCGCGGGGCGTCAGCAAAATCCGGTTTTGCACATCTCCGTCAGGCGTGACAATGATCAGCAGGATGCGCTTTTCGGAGAGCCTGATAAATTCAATTTGGCGAAACACCTGCGTGCGGCGTGGCGACAACACGACACCAGCAAATTGCGTCAAATTAGAGAGCAGCAAGGCAGCCGCATTGATCGCGCGAGCCGGATCGGCTGCGGGCTGCAAATCACGCACGTCGGTCGTGGGCAACAATTCGACAGGTTGCGCCGAGAGCATGGTATCGACAAACAAGCGATAACCGCGAGGTGTCGGTACCCTGCCCGCCGAAGTATGCGGACTGTGGATCAGCCCAAGCTCTTCGAGGTCGGACATCACATTACGGATCGTCGCGGGCGAGAGATCAAACATCTTTGAGAGCGTGCGTGAGCCGACGGGCTGGCCGTCATCGATATACCGCTCAATCAAAGCTTTTAATAGTGTGCGTGCGCGTTCATCCATCATGCCCCTATTTTACAGTGACCGACCCTATAATCGGTTAGTTTTTCTCTCAGTGGACTTGCCATGCATTTTCCGGTTATCGCGCTTGTTGGTCGCTATCAGGACTCTGGTCTGCACGCCCCGTTGCGCGCTCTGGGCAAACTGCTTACCCAAGAAGGCTGTCAAGTTTTGCTTGAGGCCGAAACCGCCCAACACACGGGCGTGACAGAATATCCAAGCGCCAGCTTCGCCGAAATCGGTGAGCGCGCCAGTCTGGCCATTGTCATGGGTGGCGATGGCACCATGCTTGGCGCAGCCCGGCATCTTGCTCCCTTTGACGTACCCGTCGTCGGCATCAATCACGGCCGCCTGGGCTTTATTACTGACATCCCCGTCGAGGATGCGCCCTTGGCACTCAAAGCACTGCTCGCCGGTCAGTTCGAGACAGAAAAGCGCATGCTGCTCGCTGGCAGCGTCTGGCGGGGCGATGCAGAGATGTTTTCAGCGACGGCGCTCAACGATGTGGTGTTGAGCCGGTCAGGACGTGGCGGGATGATCGAGGTGCGCGTCGAAATCGGCGATACCCTTATGTACACCCTGCGCGCAGACGGCTTGATCGTAGCCACCCCCACAGGCTCGACGGCCTACGCGCTTTCTTCTGCAGGTCCGATCCTGCACCCCGAGGTGGATGCGATGCTGCTGGTGCCTGTCGCCCCGCAGAGTTTATCGAATCGCCCGATCGTCATCCCTGCCAATAGTTTGTTGAACATGACGCTCACTGCGATGGGACGTGTCGAGGCGGCCTCCAGCGTGCACTTTGATATGCAGACTTGGTCCGACCTGCAGTCCGGCGACCGCATTGTGGTGCAACGCGCCCCGCACACCATCCGGTTCCTGCACCCGACTGGCTACAGTTTTTTTTCAACGCTGCGCCGCAAGCTTGACTGGAACCGCATGCCCAGGTCTGGTCCGGACGGGGAATAAGGCATGCTACGCGCACTGCACATCCGTGATTTTGTCATCGTGGCGCAGGCCGATATTTCCTTTGACCAAGGATTCACGGTTTTTTCTGGCGAAACCGGCGCGGGCAAATCCATCTTGATTGATGCGCTCGCGCTCACGCTGGGCGGACGTGCCGACTCCAGCGTCTTGCGCACCGGTGCGGTACGTGCCGAGATCAGTGCCGTATTTGACACACCAGAATCGCTTGCATCCTGGCTCACCGAACACGACTTGCAGGATGAAGGCGAACTCATCCTGCGACGCGTCATTGACAGTCAGGGCCGTAGCCGTGCCTATGTCAATGGCTCCCCCGTCACAGCGACTCAATTGCGTGAAATCGGCGAATACTTAATTGACATTCATGGACAACACGCCCACCAAAGCCTGTTGCGTCCCGAAAGTCAGCGAGACCTGCTCGATGCGCACGGCAATCATCAGACACTTCGCCAAACCGTCCTGACCGCCTGGAAAGCCTGGCGCAGCGTAGAGCGTCAGCTCGCACTCTCCGAGCAAGATGCCAGCACTCTGGCTGCCGCACGTGACAAGCTGGACTGGCAACTGGCTGAACTCGATCGGCTCGCCATTCACGCAGGCGAATGGGACGAAATTTCAGCCGAGCACACCCGGCTGGCCAATGGCCAGTCCTTGCTCGACGGTGCAGCGCAGACACTCGCCGCACTCGATGACGACGAAACCTCACTGCACCAGCGCCTGTCACAATCGGTTCATCGCATCAGTCAGTTACTGAAGCACGATCCGAATTTGCAGACCGTGCACGATGCGCTCGACTCCGCTTGCATTGCCGTCAACGAAGCCATCTCTGATCTCAACACTTACCTGTCCCACGCAGAGCTCGACCCGGAAAGGCTGGCGATCGCAGAGGATCGTATGCGTGTGATTTTTGATATGGCACGCAAATTCAAAATCGAACCCGATCAGTTGTTTGCGTTGCATGAAAAACTTCACGCAGAGCGAACCGCCCTCGAAGCCACCAGCGATACAGAAGCGTTAAAAGCACAGGCGAAAACGCTGGAAGCAACATACCGCAAAGCGGCACTGGCGCTCAGTAGCGCTCGAAAAACTGCAGCGATCGAACTATCAAACCTCGTTACACAGGCTATGCAAACACTCGCCATGCAAGGCGGGGTGTTCAGCGCAGTTGTCACTGACGCGGCACCTGCTTTGCACGGTCAGGATCTAATCGAATTTCTGGTGGCAGGTCATGCAGGTACGACACCTCGCGCCCTGTCCAAGGTCGCCTCGGGCGGTGAGCTCGCGAGGATTTCACTCGCCCTGTCAGTCATTGCGAGTCGAGCCGCACGCGTGCCCACACTGATTTTTGATGAAGTCGACAGCGGCATTGGTGGTGCAGTCGCCGAAGTCGTTGGCAATCTGCTGCGAGAGCTCGGCGCACGCCACCAGGTGCTTTGCGTCACCCACCTACCTCAGGTGGCTGCGCGTGGCCAACAGCACTTTCAGGTCAGTAAAAAAATGGTGGGACACACCACCGAGTCATGCATCACTGCACTTGAAAACCAGGGCCGCGTCGAGGAAATCGCCCGCATGCTCGGCGGCGTCAAAATGACCGCCACCACGATGCAACATGCTCAGGAAATGCTGCAGGACTAGCAAAAGCTACACGCGTGCGTTACAGGCAGCACACACACCATAGAGCACCATAGCGTGGCTTTCAAGTACAAATCCATTGGCTTTAGCGACTTGATGCTGACGCTTTTCAATTTCAGCATCTGAAAACTCGGCAACCTTGCCGCAATGGGTGCAAATCAGGTGGTCGTGATGATCGCCGTCGTTGAGCTCAAAAATCGCCTTGCCGCCATCAAACTGGCTGCGCGACAAAATACCGGCCTGTTCAAACTGGGTCAGCACACGGTAAACCGTCGCCAGGCCAATATCCACACTCTCGCCAATCAAGACACGATAGACATCCTCAGCGCTCAGATGGCGCTGACCGGATTTGTGAAAGATATCCAGGATTTTAAGACGGGGAAATGTGGCTTTCAGGCCAACATTTTTAAGGTCGCTCTGGTCGTTTTCGGTTTGCAAGGCTGTCCCCTGGCGCTATCGCCACACTCGATCAAATTGGTCTAAATCAGTCTGTATAGCGATTTTAGACTTAAAACCACCCACGACAGGCCCTGTAAACCTTTATGATAGCGTTTTGGTTATTTATCCAACAGAGGTCTGCTGTGGCAACGTTCCGCCCTTTTGTTTCAAAACTGCCCGCCACATTGGCTCTGGTAGCCGTCATGACGGTCCTGACAGGCTGCGAGTCATCCCGCTGGGGCTTTCCATATCGCAATAGCGTACAGCAAGGCAACTGGATCACCAAAGATCAAGTTGGCATGCTGCGCGAGGGGATGACCCGCGAACAGGTCAAATTCGCTCTCGGCACGCCGACTCTCACCAGCGTCTTGCACAGCAACCGCTGGGACTACCCTTACTACTTCCGTGCCGGCAATGGCAAAGTAGAAGAGCGCGTCCTGACAGTGTTCTTCGACAACAACCGCCTGGCCAGATGGAAAGGCGACGAGCAACCAGAGTTGCAACCATTCCAGATCGCCAAGGATGAGGTCGGCATTTCTCAACGCGAAGACGCACAGCTCAAGCTTGATGCGACGCGCGCAGCGAATGATGCGGGGCTGCCTGGCGAAATCATGATGGCACCAGGGCTGACGCTTGGCGAAACCATTCAGGATGTCTCTGTCTCGGATCCCGCTGCGATACCTGGTGCGCCTGACGATGCTCCAATGCCTCTCGAATAACAGATCGATCACACTATCAATAAAGAGTTTTACATGATGCGAATTGCAATTGCCGGTGCCAGTGGCCGTATGGGTCGTATGCTGATTGAGGCCGTCACACAATCAAACGATCTCAAACTCACCGTGGCGCTGGATCAAAGCGCTAGCCCGATGCTGGGTCAGGATGCGAGTGCATTTCTCGGCACACTAAGCGGCGTGCTGATCACAGATCAGCTTTCCGCATTGAGCCAGGCGGACTGCCTGATCGACTTTACACGCCCCGAAGGCTCACTGTTGCATTTGCAAGCGTGTGTCGAGCACCGCGTCAAGATGGTCATTGGCACAACAGGCTTTGATGAAGCGGGTAAAGCCGCGATCAGCAAAGCTGCCGAGTCCATCGCAGTTGTGTTCGCCCCAAACATGAGCGTTGGCGTCAATGCGACGCTTAAGCTGTTGGACATGGCGGCCCGGATTTTGAACTCCGGCTACGATGTTGAGGTCTTTGAAGCGCACCATAAACACAAAGTGGATGCGCCTTCGGGCACTGCGCTCAAAATGGGTGAAGTCATCGCTGATGCCTGGGGCAAACCTCTGGATGACATCGCAACCTGGACCCGTCACGGCCACACAGGTCCACGCGAGACTGGTACGATTGGATTTTCAGTGGTACGCGGCGGTGATATCGTGGGTGACCATACGGTTTACTTTTGCGGCACAGGCGAGCGCATCGAGATCACCCACAAATCAAGCAGCCGTGCCGGCTATGCCGAGGGCAGCCTGCGCGCGGCGCGCTTTTTAGAAGCGAAACAAACCGGCTTGTTTGATATGCAGACCGTGCTGGGGCTCTAAGTACCCAGTCACCTAACCATCGCTGATGCAAGGTCGCGGGTCAATCGCCCGCGTCAGAGACCAGCACAGGCTCAATTTCAAGCACCACCCCAAACGCCTTGAGCACACTTTGTTTGATGGCTGCGGCCAGATCAAGCAACTCTGATGCAGTGGCCTGTCCGTAGTTCACAAGAACAAGTGCCTGGCGAGCATGCACGCCCACGCGGCCCTGGCGTTTACCTTTCCAACCGCAACGCTCGATCAACCAGCCCGCAGCTAATTTGAAGCTGCCGTCTGCCTGTGGATAAGAAACAATGTCTGCAAAGCGAAGCTTGAGCGCATTGAATTCAGACTCCGAAACCACGGGGTTTTTAAAAAAACTACCCGCATTGCCCAGCACGGCAGGATCGGGGAGCTTAGTGCGACGAATATCGCACACGGCGTCGTAAATTTGTTGCGCGCGAATCGCCTCAGGGGTAGTCCCCGCCAAGGCAGGATGACGCAACACATCCGGATAGCCCACTACAGGTTGCCAGGGTCTGGGCAAGCAAAATCTCACACGCACAATCAACCATTGCCCAAGCCCTGCACGTTTGAACATACTGTCGCGATATTTAAATCCGCACGCCTCACGTTTGAACGTCACAAGGCGTGACTCGGGGATATGCCAGGCGGTTACAGACTCAATGCGTGAATCGAGCTCCACGCCATAAGCTCCAATATTTTGCACAGGAGCAGCCCCCACCGTACCAGGAATCAACGCAAGATTTTCGAGTCCATCCCAGCCGCGACGGATTGAATTTGTCACAAAGTCGTGCCAATTTTCACCTGCCGCCACATCGACGATCCAGGCATCAGGACGCTGCTCGACTAAATCAATACCTTTGAGCTGCACACGCACCACCAGTCGCTCAAGTCGAGCGGGCAACACAAGGTTGCTACCCCCACCCAGCACGACAACCGGAGCAGACAAACATGCCAGCGCGGACAACGCAGGCAACTGACTGAGATCGTTTAGATCCGTGACCCGCTCAGCCTTGCAGGCAAGGCCCAGGGAATTCATCGCGGACAGATCCACAGCGTTAATAGTAGGAGACAAAGACATCGATCGGGGAAAAGTAAAAATTCGAATTTGGTTTGACACGTGCCCAAAAAATTTGCTATATTCTTGGTCTTCGCTAATAGTACTTGATCTGAATAGCGCGGCAGACATGACGATAAATCATGTAAAGTTTTTGCAAATGATAGTGATTTGTAGGTTTAATAAAAAAATTAAAACTACTCGGCAGCACTCACTAGCTTTGTTAAATCTGACGCAGCAAAATTTTCGTGTATAATTTGCGACTTCTCAAGCGGGAGTAGCTCAGTTGGTAGAGCGCAACCTTGCCAAGGTTGAGGTCGAGAGTTCGAGACTCTTCTCCCGCTCCAAATTTAAAAAGGGGATGCAACTATTGCATCCCCTTTTTCTATTTCAAAGTCAGGCAACTCAATTGCGTCATCCGATGCACCTTCATGAGCGCCGCCATGATTGACTCGATGGAAAGACTGAAATCATCTGGCGGGCTGCATCACCCAATTATTTGGCTAAAGATTTTGCCGCAATGAGGGGGGCGCTCACGCCCTCAACACCGACAAGGGAAAGAAGCATGGTCAGATCAATTTGTGCACCTTTAAATGCGTTAGTCGGATCCAGTGCCTCAGTGAGGGCATGAAAACCAGCGTATCTGCCACCGGAACCGATAATGAGGGTTGGAATACCCAGTGATATGGGTATGCCGGCGTTTGTACTCGCACCGATCATCACCATTTCTTTTTCATTATTGGCCCGGGTTGCACCCAGGAATGACTGAACGATTACGGAATCGGGAGGCGTTGTTCCGCCAGCCCTTTCGCCAACAAGCTTGATCGAAGCTTTTAGGCTCTGACTCCCCAGACGTTTATTTTCTTCCTCAACCGATTGTTGAATGATTGCCAGAATTTGTTTGGTGACGTCAGCGAGTTCCTTCGTACCATCAGAGCGAATATCAACCTCCATCATCGCATCTGGAGAGATCGTATTGATGGATCTACCCCCTTTCACGATCCCCACGTTATATGTCGTACGTGGGGATTTTGGTACATCCAGATCACTGATCTTGGCAATCGCCCTTCCCATCGCGTGAATTGCGCTGGGTACTTGACCAAATGCTGCATAACTATGTCCGCCGGGACCCTCGTACGTGACCTCATACCGATTGGACGCCGTGCTGACAATCCCAGCCGCACCAATGGGAAAACTTTCAACAATAATGGCTGCATCAATATTTTTGTTTTCTGCAAAAAAAGCGCGTACACCACGTAAATTACCCAAACCTTCCTCCCCCACAGAAGCAAGGAAAATAATGTCGCCTACGGTCTGGATTTTGTTCGCGTTTAACGCCCTGATCATAGAGAGCATGGCGGCCATGCCACGCGTATCATCTGTAATACCGGGACCGTAATAAATACCGTCTTTTACTTTTACCTTGATATCCGTACCTAGAGGAAATACCGTGTCAATGTGTGCATCGATTACGACCGTCGGTCCTTGACCACTGCCTTTACGGACAGCAATCACATTGCCTTCCTTGTCCATTCTGACATCGGTCAGTCCGGTCTTTTTCAGTAACTCCATATATGCTTTTGCTTTTTTCTCTTCATTGAAAGCAGGCGCTGGAATCTCAGATAAAAAAACGGTTTCCTTGAGTGTTTGCGGATCATCTTCTTTTAAAAAGTTCATCGCTTTTTGAACACCGGGAGAGGCTAGGATCTTGCTGATCGCCTGACTTACATTTTCACTCACCGCGGGCCAGGGCGCCACCGGAGCCACCCAGTCAGGCGTTGCAAACGGATCCTCTGAGCTTTGCGCGGCAGGCTGAGCACGCACAACAAGAGCAGCCTGACTTAACAACAAGCCGAGCGCAAGAGATGAGACCCAGCGATTTATTCTGTGAATGTCCAGAGAAGTAATCATCGTTTCTCAATCCTTTTAAAAATATAAACTCTTGTTAGTAAATCTATTATTTATTAAAGCTCTCGACAAATTAACGGACAATCACCGCTGGAGTCTGTGGAATGGCGCCTGGTATTTTCGTGATGGATACCAGTGTCGACATAAATTCCAACACCTCTTTACTATAGCTATCATCATCATCAGCAATAGCGTAAGTGTCACCTTTATATTTGACTGATGCTGCGCGATTAAGATTCACTGTATTTTTATAGACTTTAAACAGCGGGGTAGGTGTTTGATGCCGAGGGTTGTAGTGGTCCAGCACAGATAGAGCTGGTTTTATCATGACCGTTTTTGAGCCGTTGTCATTAAACTGTGCGTTGAGCACGGTTCCTAAAAAATTAAAGACATTGCCGGGAGAGCGAGTGACGATCGCCATTTCCAGATTTTTTGTGCCGGGACGGGAAGACAAGAACTGATTGATAATTCCTGCATACGATGCATTCGATAGTCCCCAGTCAGGCGAGTCCTGGCAATGGGTAGAACTGCTCAACAAATTATCCATCAATTGTTCTGCTCTAAATTTATTCACGCAAATTCTGGTTCTGGATTCGTTGCGCGTTAACTGATACGACTCTTTTCCATTCACTACAACTTTGTCTAAAGAGAGTGTTCCTTTTGCCAAGCCATCGACAACTGAAGCACCCCACGAATCCAGTGACTTATTCAACTGGCTTTTCTCAAGCGGCGGTCCCAGTGGAGTTTTTCTACTCATGTTTTCAACACTCAAACCTGATTCGATGAGTAAGGTAAGAAATTGTTGAAAGTCTGCATAGTCTGGATCCAATGGGTCGTTAATCAAACGCTTCACCAAAGAATTATTGCTACGCAGTTCGATGCTTTCGATCAACAGCGTAAAAGAAACCATTTGTGGCAAAAGTGTTTCGTTCCTTTAAATTTCAGGATATCCAAAGGGATTGGCTTGAGAAACGACTGCATAAACTGCGCATTATCTAAAGAGGCTTGCGAAAACGTAAAGCCATTATTGACAGCCAATCCAACCGAACCACCG
>CAINDJ010000487.1 GCA_903847325.1 uncultured beta proteobacterium
ATAAGTCTATATCCTTAACAAAATTTCTTTGAGTTTAATCGGAAGGGTTTTGTGGATAACCGAGCTAACGCTGCGCAATGCTTTGCAGAAGCATTCAAAGAAGGACTCATAAAGAAGTACCAAGTTATTCCTTCGAATAGCTTTATCGCTACACAATTTAACCTCAGAGCCTATGGCACTTCAGGTATCAGCCGGGAGACCGCCAGAAAGTGGACGAAGGGCTTAGCGTTCCCCGCGCCGGGTAATTTGATTGTGCTGATTAAATGGCTGAAATTAAATCCTAGTGACTTTCTTGAGGGATTGGTCGACGGCACGGGCGTGCTTATGCCACACTTGCAGCACCCAAATAATACCGAAATGCATAGCAACATCTATGCACAAAAAATATTGGATTCCATTGCTATCCAAGTTGCAGTCATAGACAGTCTGGGAGTCATTGTTCAAGTCAATCAATCCTGGCGAGAATTTGCCTTGCTCAACTCCAACGCGCAGAAGCAACAGTTTTTTATTGGAAGCAACTACCTTGAGGTCTGTGAAAACACAATGGGGCCCGGCTGTCAGACAGCTTGCGATATGGCGTCTGGCATACGCCAAATACTAGCGGGCGAGTTAGAGGAGTTTGCCATTAAATACGACTGTGATTCTTCAACGAATAAATACTGGTACGTCGCCAGGGTGGTTCCGTTAAATATTTATGACCAGATTTACGCTGTCGTGAGTCATCAAGAGCTGTCTAAAGCCAGTTATTTAAAACTAAAACTTTGATAAAGACTTACCGCTAAGTTTTTAGTCGCGATCAAGCTCATTCTCGAGACGATATATCCAGGCCAGCAACTCGGCGATCGCCTGATAGAGTGCAGCCGGAATGTGATCATCCAGATCGACTTTCATCAACAGGCCGACAAGCTCTTTGGATTTGTGGACGAAAATCTTGTGTTCTTTTGCACGCGCAATAATTTGTTCGGCAACCACACCACGGCCCTGTGCAACAACCCTGGGGGCATATTCACCTTGCTCATACGCCAGCACGACCGCCTGTTGCATCGGTTTTGAATTGTCCCCCCGTGTCGAATCACTGTTGCTCATAGGGTTTGACCAAACAGGAATCAAGCGACTGCCCAGACTCATTCATGGCAAACGCCAGGGTTGGTAACTGATTCTTTAGTTGTACAAGCGTAACTGGGTCATTCGCCTCTAACAGAATATTTAAATTTCCTTGTCGTAAGCTAATTTTTGCAACTATTTTTTTAAGGTTAGGCAAGTCCAGTTCAAGCGTACTGGTAATGTTTGAATCTGATGTTGAGGCGCCCGGCGGCGTTTCCTGCCCAATCTCCAGAGGCTCAACTTGCGTAGTCCAATGCATGATTTGACCTGGCCAGACAGAACCCGCCCAATGCACCGAATGATGTTCATAGACATCGAGTTGTCTGGCGACCAATTCAGAGGGATCAAAATCCACCGCGTTTTGAGGCTCTTGCCTGAGCTGCTCGATAGAGAGTTTACCTAAGGCATAATCGGCTAGATGTGACTCATAAAATAAGCCACTGTGTGCGATGGTTCGTTTAAGTTCCTGAGCAATCAATGCGGGATTATCGGGTGTACTGAGCAAAGGGGTCTCTGTTTCAAGCACGCGCGAATGCATATCAATCGCCTGTGTTTTTTCAAGAAACTGTCCAATCTGTACTCCCGCAGGACTGACCTGAACAACACCTGAATCCGTTTCCTGTCCGGCAGCCTGCACAACGAGAAAGGTTGGGGTCGGGTGACTGCCCAAAAACTTGAGCGTTACTAATTGTCCTGGAGACAGACCCTCCCCTAGCGCCATGTTGAGCAGGACACCCTGGATTGCGACCGTTACGGCTCGTCCATCGGTCTGATCCACAACCTGAGCGACATATTGCGTACCCGGAGTAAAACTGGCGACAGGCCCTGACTGGTTTTTCGCCAGATTGCTTTGAATGGCTGTGGCAGCCGACATCGCATTGATGTGCAGATCACTCATCTCATCTGCCCGTTCGCATCAAGGTCATGACAGTCTCCATCCAGGGCTCTAACAACTGTCTGATTTCCCTGTCGTCTGCAAGTATTTGCCTGAGGTATTGCATTTTGAGATCGACTTCTTGAGTGCTAAGTTTTACATTGTGATCAATGGCCTGGATTTGCAGGATGTACCCCGCACAGATGGATTCAAGCATGGTCAGACTCTCCCAGTCTTTACATTGAGCAGCCCTGAGCATCTGATGACTCACTTGCATGATTTCGTCGTAAACGGTGAGAATATCGCTTGTAGACATATTGAAAAAAAAATGATCCGGTATCGGGTAGTGCATCATTATCCAAGTACTCAAGGACCACGCATTGCGTGAAAAGCGGTCAATAAAGGCTTTTATTCCAATTTCTAATCCCCTACCCTTATGGTGGATAATTCATAAGTCCGTCACGAAACATAGCAATTCACAAATGGTTAGCTATGTGGATGACTCTCTTTGTTTGAGGCACTACGGAATCCAGCGATGTCAAAAAATCGCCAGAAATTCAGTTTGACCCGCGCCATCAAGCATTCGCGTGAAGGGCTGCATCCGTCACGTCCATCGAAACCTGTCAGTCAAATCAATAACCGGCGTCGCCAGTCAGAAGTGCAGTTTTTCGATCTGGCCAACTCACTTCCCGTCATAATATGGCTGTGGGACGTCAATCTTCATTGTTCATGGCTCAATAACTTCTGGTCCGAATACACGGGACTTGACACCACGCAATCTCTCACAAACGGCTGGCTAGAGGCCATGCACCCAGAGGACCAGCCAGGATGGTTAGCGGCTTTCGCCTTGGGTACAGCCAATTGCCGAGCTATACGGCATGAATTCAGACTCACTAAAAGTGAAGGTGGCTACCGCTGGATCGCATTACGGGCTGAACCACGCTACACCAAAGATCGTGTTTTTGAAGGACTGACCGGTACAGGTACGGATATCACCGAGCTGTATGAGTCTCGAATCGAGGCAGAACGACTCGCGCAAACCAGAACGGCATTGCTTTCCACGGTCTCGCACGAAATTCGCACGCCCAT
>CAINDJ010000488.1 GCA_903847325.1 uncultured beta proteobacterium
ATCGCTAAATCGTTGTTTGATACGTTAATGTCGCTGGAAACTGTGGCTCAGGTCAATCAAATCCCTGGGCTTAACGCTTCAAGCTAATTTTCCCTGGGTCTTAAACTAAAAAGCCTGTCTAAGCCGAATTGAAACGGTTTTGACAGGCTTTTTATTTCAACGCGAAATTTCAAACGCTAGATTTCAAACACTAAAAATTAACCGACGTGTTTCTTGAAAAACTCAAGCGTGCGTGTTAGAGCCAGTTTTGCAGAAGGCGCATCGTATGAGCCGCGCTGCTCACAGTTAAAGCCGTGTCCTGCTGGGTAATAAAATGCCTCGGCTTGCGGGTAAGCGGCAGCAATCGACTTGGCCTGCTCCAAAGTGATCGAATGATCGGTCTCACCAAAATGCATCATCACTGGGCAATTCAGTTTATCTGTGACAAAGTTGGGCATGGCGCCACCATAGTAAGGTGCGGAACATGCCAGGGTTTTCAGACGCTGGGCCGCGACCCAGGCGATCACACCGCCCCAGCAATAACCAACGATACCGACCTTACCGGCAGACTTGCCGAATTCAATCGCAGCGTTAACGTCGAGCAGGCAATCGTCAAGTGAGATTTTTTTCATCAGATCAACGCCTGCGGCAATATCCTCAGGGGTATAACCTGCTTCGTATTTGGTCTGTGCGCGATCAAAGAAAGCGGGGGCTACGGCCAGATAGCCCTCTGCAGCATAGCCATCGGTGACACCACGAATGTGGCTGTTTACACCGAAGATCTCAGGCGCAACAACAATCAGACCTTTTGGTTTGCCAGCAGGTTCGGCGACATATGCGTCAAACTTGTGTCCATCGGCGGCTTTCAACTCAACGTGCTTACCCATTCGAATCCCCGTCATATTGTTTTGAAGAAAAATTGATTATATGTAATTCAATTGACGACTTCACCCCCGACCGACTTACTTTTTACTCAAAACACCCATTGAAACGAAATAATTTTTGTACCACTGCGTTTCTGCAGCCAGGTCGGCTGCAAGTTTTTGACTATCTTTGAAGTCATAGGGCAAATAATTACGCTTAAGCATTGCTTTAAATTCTGCTGATTGAACGATTTGGGTAAAAGTCCGTTCCAGTTTTTGACTGATCGCAGGGGGTAAACCTTTCGGGGCAGAAATAATCATGGCGCTATTGGGTGGCGAATCGTATACACAGCCAATCTCCCTGAGCGTAGGCATATCAGGAAAATTTTCATCCCGGGTATCCTGAAAAATAACCAGCTGCTTAAAGACCCCATCCACCACAAACGGTAAATGCGAGCCTGACCCCGAAGTGAAGTCCAGATGCTTGCCCATCAACATCGTGTTAGCTTCCGTGCCGCCCTTGGTCGGAACATGCTTGAAATCCAGTCCTTTACATTTTTTAAGAATTTCCACTCCAATTTGCTGCGAAGTGGTCGCCACACCACCCGAACCCGCGGTGCCATAAGACATTCCGGGATGGGCTTTTGCATAGGCCACAAAATCATCGATATTTTTGATTGGTGAATCAGCAGGAATCACTACCGAGCCATTGTAAAAATAACTATATTGGATGATCCCAACGATATCCGATGGTTTGTACGAAACTTTCATCAACGCAGGACGAACGGTCAACGGTGCAGAGGACCCAATCAGCAAGGTATAGCCATCAGGCTTTTTTGACGCAAGCAAACCAGCAGCAACCGTGCCGCCTCCGCCTGCCTTATTTTCAATAGTGATTGGTACACCCAGAATTTTTTCAGCGGCACTCCCTAAGGCGCGAGCCGTGATATCGGTTGTCGCGCCTGCAGCGTATGAAACATAGAGAGTGATCGGTTTCTCGGGCCATGCGGCCTGCACCGAGGTGGATGCGACGCCTAATAAGTAAGCGAAGTAAGCGGCCAGACGGATATTGATTATTTTTTTCAATCTTGTCTCCTCTTGCGTCAAATGGACGGCCTATCCAGTTCAGATTAGCAGGAATTATGAGGGGGGCAAGAATCAGGCAATGATGGAACCCATTAACTAGGGATAACACCGAGACGAAATACTTTTATTTCGAAATAATCCTCGTAAACTTGATAAAAGTGATTAAAAAAATTCTGGAGACCCCATGCGTTTGAATTTCCTTGCACGACTCTTTGCGGTATTCATGCTTTCGTTTGCAAGCTGCCCGGTCTTTGTTTTTTCCGGCCTTGATCAAATCACTGAAACTTTTCAGGTTGGCGTTCACGTTGACCACCAAAAGGGTGGGCTGCTCTGCGATCAAGGCA
>CAINDJ010000489.1 GCA_903847325.1 uncultured beta proteobacterium
AGCGCCGGTGGTTTTTTACCGGCTCGGCGAGTGTTGCGGCCGGTCCGTTTGCATTTTGTTGTGCGACTTATGGTTCGTGGGAAAACGTGAGAATCGATGACTTTTTCGCGGTCAGGACTTTTGCCCAAGGTTGAAATAATTAAATCGGCGCGCTTGGTTTGCAGATATGGAATACGGTTGGGGGAGGTGACGGGGATCAGATCGACTTTGATACCGAGTTTTTCACCGATGTACTTGCCCATCTCGACATCGAGCCCTTGCGGTTGCAGGTCAGGACCAACATAGCCATAAGGCGGAAAATCTGTAGGGATACCTATTTTGATGACTTTGGCTGCCATGATGTCTGCAAGCGCGGTTTGAGCCTGCGCTGCGCTCAGCGAGGCCAGGCTCAGACCGAGTGCACAACCTGCGAGTACAAAATTACGTCGAATGTTATTAAACATGAATTATTTCCTGTTTGAAGCGAACAAAATGGACAAGTGGTGATTAGTCAAAATAATTCGGGTTTACCCGAACTGGCCCTTCAATGAATAATCGCACGGCCTTTGTACGATTACAAGGAAATTTCAAGGGCAGAGGCATAATAGCGATCATGTCCGATAAAACCATACCTTGTCCCTGCGGCCGGCAGCATCACAAGCAGATCGTGAGCTTTGAAAAATGCTGCGCCCGTTATCTGGATCATTACGACCTGACACCGGCGCCTGACGCGCAAAGTCTGATGCGTTCGCGATATGCCGCTTTTGTATTGGAGCGGGAAGCATATTTAAAAGCGACATGGGCGGCTGAACACCGCCCACCCGTGATTGATTTTGATCACAAGGTCAAATGGCTCGGATTAGAGGTCAAGCGTCATCGAGAGATTGATGCAGAGCACGCAGAGGTTGAGTTCGTCGCGCGTAGCCGTTTAAACGGTCGTGCGACACGACTGCATGAGGTCAGCCAGTTCATCAAACGGGACGGTCGCTGGTTTTATGTCGACGGAGCTTTTGCCTGATCTTATCGATACACTCTCACCATCGTTCCAAATACCGACCCGGAGTTTTTGCATGACCGAAGCAACATTGCAGTTAATCAAAGCTTTTTTCCTCGGCATTGTCGAGGGTATTACAGAGTTTTTGCCCATCTCAAGTACCGGACATTTGATTATTGTGGGCAAGTGGATTGAATTTACTTCCACTGAAGGTAAAGTATTTGAGGTCGTAATTCAGCTCGGATCTATTCTGGCTGTGATGTGGATTTTCCGCGCACGATTGGTTCAAATGATAACAGGCACCCTCAAACGTGATCCTGTTGAGATGTCCTTCACCCGCAATTTGATCATTGCATTTTTACCTTCAGCGGTGATCGGTTTTCTCTTTATCAAGAAGATCAAAGCACTGTTCTTCCAGCCTTCAGTCGTGGTGGTGACACTGATTTTAGGTGGCTTGATCATGCTGTGGGTCGAGCGCGCGCGCAAGCCAGGTCAGTCTGCGTCAACCACAATTACTGCAACATCGCTTGAATCGATTAGCTGGAAACAAGCGCTGATCGTGGGCTTTGCACAGTGCCTTGCCATGATCCCAGGCACCTCGCGATCGGGTTCAACGATTATTGGTGGGATGCTCGCTGGTATCGAGCGCAAAACGGCCACACAGTTTTCGTTTTTTCTGGCGATGCCTACTATGTTGGCCGCAGCGTCCTACGATATGTATAAAAACGCAGGCCTGATTTCACAGGCCGATATGCTTGCGATCGCGGTAGGATTTATCACCGCTTTTTTTAGTGCATTGCTTGTGGTGCGTGCAATTCTTGCTTTTATTTCAAAGCATACCTATCGGGCGTTTGGCTGGTACCGGATTGTATTGGGCATTGTGGTCGGGGTATGGTTGTATCGCATAGGTTGAAGAATTTTTTTGCGACAAAATTTAATGGTTTTGCGTATATAAAAAAAGTATGAAAAAATTTTTACACAAATTAAAACCCTATGCCTTTAGTATATTTCTGGCCTTAACAGCGAGCCCGTCCCAGGCACAATTTACTGCTGTATCAGCTGGTGATATGACCAGCAATGCAGTCGTGCTTTGGACGCAGTACTACAACGCAGGAGCATCTTCGGCGTTAACTTTGCAGGTTGCAACTGATCCATCGTTTTCTAATATTCTGGGCAATTACAACAATGCTCAGGTGGGTAATACCGTTGCGGGAAATGATTTCACCTTAAAGTACATCGCGTCCCAATTATCTCCCAATACGCAGTATTTTTATCGTTTCAGTCAGGGAGCCGTATCAAGTGATACAGGGCGGTTCGTCACAAATCCATCAGCCAATACTCTGGTGCCATTTAAAGTTGGGTTTTCTGCTGATTATGATGCAAAGTACCGGCCTTACTCAGTCTTGGGTAATTTCGGTACAAGTGCTAATCCAGGCTCTATCGGCCTGAATGCCTTTATCAATCTTGGTGATTTGATATACGAAACCACTGCCAAAGGGTCTCCGGGCGTCAATGCACTAACGCCATCGAGCAGTCCGGCACAAGTCGATGCAGCCCTGCCTGCTTATTATCGAAAATACGTCGAAGGTCTTAGAGGTGTGACTTCCTCTGGCGCTATGTCGGATCAAGGACTGCAGGGTATGCGCAGCATGCTCGGTTATACCGGGGTTTATTCGCTGCTCGACAATCACGAGCTCAATGGTGCGATGATCTCTGGCGGAGCTTCGCAGACTTCTTTGAAAGAAAATATGAGTCTCGCCGAAGCCGTAAACAGAACAGGGAGCTATATCAATCAGACTGACGCCTTCAAAATGATGTCCAAGACATTCTACGATACGCATGCAACAGCGGTCCAAATTAATGGCGCCGCCGCGAACGGCTATGATTTTTCGAATTCATTGACGGGCGCTCCAAGCATTTATGCTCCCGGTGATTCACGAACAAACGGCACGGCGCAAAATTTTTTTTCCAGGCAGTGGGGACAAGCTGCAAGCTATATCCAGCTTGATGATCGTTCTTATCGCGATGCGCGGATGGGTTCCGATACCTTTGCTTTCGCGCCCAACGAGGTGATGAACAACCCCGCCCGGACGATGCTGGGTTCTACCCAGCTTAACTGGTTTAAACAGCAATTACTTTCATCGAGAAATTCAGGTTCTGTCTGGACGGTGATCGCCGTTTCTACGCCTATTGATCAATGGAACTTAACCGACAATAAGTCCTGGGTTGCGGGCTATGGCAGTGAGCGCAATGACATTATGAAATTCATTGTGGATCAAAAAATAAAAAATGTAATTTTCCTCACGGCCGATGATCACATGAGCCGTGTGACACAGCTCAGATATCAACCAGAACCCATTAAGTATCCGGAGCTCTGGCTCCCTGTACCGGGAGCTTTTCAAATTTTGTCGGCTCCTGCTGGAGCTGTGGGACCCTATCAAAATGCGATAGATAATATGAACACCTTTGGCGGCGTCAAAGACTTTAGTCTGAACCGCTCGCAACAGGTTTTAGATTTGCAAGCCAAATCCCAGGGAAGTAGTGCGCTCTTAGGCGTTGGATTAATGGGTTTGCCTGGACTCGCAAATGTTTACCGTGCTGGTGATCCAGGCGCCGCTAGTAATCCTAAGCCGATTGATTTTTTTACGGCAACAAACTTTGGGTATTCAACGCTTGCATGGGATCGCTTTGGTAATCTGACGGTCCAATATTGGGGAGTTGACGGCTACGATCAAAACACTTATCCATCTACGTTTCAATCGCCGTCATTAATAATGAGTTTTTCAGTGCACGTGCCCTACACAATTAACGTAGGCAACTTTATTAGCCTGACTGACGCTGACCAGCCGCACTTTAACTCCAACTGGACCGTCAACGGTGGACTTGATATTTCCGGATCAACGACCAATGCATCCTTTACTGGAATATCCGGCATCGGTTCGATCGCTTTAGGAAATCAAAGGCTTATCCTGACCAATGCTGCTGATATTTTTTCCGGCACTATTTCAGGTACTGGCGGCTTAACGCTAGAGGCCGGAGCCTTTCAGCTGTCGGGTTCCAATACATATACAGGTTCTACGATCGTCAACGGCGGTGAGTTAAAAATCAACGGCAGCATTACGAGCGCCGTGACCGTGAATGCCGGGGCCGTTTTGAGTGGCACTGGAACCATTGCAGGCGCGTGGATAAACAGTGGCGGTCGTTTTGCACCCGGTAATTCCATTGGCACCATGACTTCAAATGGAAACGTTACCTTTAATTCGGGCTCTATTTATGAAGTGCAAACCAATCCCTATGGTCAGTCGGACAAAATATTAGTCAACGGCACTGCGGTTCTCAAGGGCGGCATGGTTCAGGTTAATGCGGAGTACGGCGGATATCGACGAAATTCTATTTTTAATATTATCAATGCTGCAAGCGGTGTCGCGGGTGAATTTACAGGAGTTAATTCGAATTTTGCATTTTTAGTCCCATCACTTTCCTATGATGCTAATAATGTATATCTGAACCTGACACGTAACTCGTTAGATTTTGTTTCGATAGCTGCGTCAAGCAACGAAAAAAATCTTGCTCGTGTCCTTGATCCTGCGTACAGTTTTTATAAGTCTGGCTCTGCACTTGCTTTGTTTGATAGCCTTGAAACTCTATCTGTTGGTCAAGTTAAAGGTGCCTTGAGCGCTTTGTCAGGCGAAGGACTCGTTGCATCGCAATCATCGGTTTATGTTGCCAATAACTTTTTGCTTGACTCGATTCGCCAGGAGTCTAACGCCCAAGGTTTGCAAATGATGGATACCAAACGGGGTTGGGCAACGATTTATGGGGCCAACACCGCGATGAGCGCAAGTGTCTCGTCTGGTGTTGCAAATGCCAACTTAAATAATTGGGGGCTGGTTGCTGGCCATGATTATGCTGTGCAATCTAACTTTAGAGTTGGTGCTGTGTTAGGCGCTGCCACGTCTAATTTTACAGTCGCAGATCGCAATACCTCAGGTACGATCAGCGGTGGCCAGTTAGGTTTGTACGGTACTGCTATCTGGGATTCGTATTATCTCACCGGGGTAGTCGCCTATGGCCAGTACGAGGCGCACACTTCACGCAGTCTCCAGATTGGTGATTTAAATTCCTCTCTAAAAGCGTCTTTTGGTATAGGTGCGCCTTCAGCTCGCCTGGAGTTTGGTCAAAACTTCAAAATCCAGGAAGACACCTATCTGACTCCATTTGCAGCCGTGCAAGTCACGGGTTTATTTCAGCAGGGATTCAATGAAAAAAATCAAGGTGCAAATTTTGGATTAACGGTTCCTGGTCAAACCTCTGTTTCAACACCTGCGTCACTCGGCATGCAAATAGCGGGCAAGTACAAACTGGAAAATGGCGGATCCTTTTTGCCCGTTGTCCGGGCGGCATGGGTGCATGACTTTACTGCCGAGCGGAGCTTCTCAAATATGAATCTTAGTGCTCTGCCTGGTGCAGGCTTTGACACCTATGGTTTGAATGGCGCAAAGGATGCGGCGCGCCTGAGTTTAAATCTGACGATAGAGGATGGTCAGGGTCTCAGCGCCTTTATCTCAGGTACTGCAGAAATATCCTCGAATGTCATGACATATGGAGCAAGTGTTGGATTGAAATATGTCTGGTAACGAGTCATCGATCTTTCCAAAAGGCTAAAAATTCGCTTTAGGCAGTTTTGAGCCATAATCGGCATAGGGGGCAATCATAATTGATTGCGCCCCTGCCACACCACCCGGCATGCGGGTCCGCACCGGGCGGTTCGAGAGGTTGAGGTCATGAGAGACGGGGC
>CAINDJ010000490.1 GCA_903847325.1 uncultured beta proteobacterium
CTTTGACGGTCATGCCACGCAATTCAGCTAATTTTTCGGCTACATGGATGACTTTCGAAGGATCGTTGAGCTTTCCACGATGCGGCACAGGTGCAAGATACGGTGAGTCGGTTTCGATCAAAATACGGTCCGGTTGAATTCTTTTTGCAACATCCTGTAGCGACACTGCATTTTTAAATGTCACGATACCGGAAAAGGAAATATAAAAATTCATATCCATTGCAGCCTGAGCGACCTCCCACGACTCCGTAAAACAGTGCATCACACCGCCAACCTCATGCGCACCCTCCTCTTTCATGATCGCAAGGGTATCTTCTGCCGCTGAGCGGGTATGAATAATTAACGGCAGTCCCGACTGCCTGGCGGCACGAATATGACAGCGAAAACGCTCCCGCTGCCAGGACAGATCCCCCTGAAGGCGAAAATAATCAAGACCAGTTTCGCCGATGGCGATCACCTTGGGGTGCAGACTGCGCTCAACCAGATCGGTGACGGATGGCTCGACCGTGTCCTCGTAGTCAGGATGAACCCCAACGGATGCCCATAACGCATCGTGCTGCTCAACCAAAGCAATCAGGCCAGGCCAATCCGGCATGTTTACACTGACGCACAGCGCATGTGCGACGTTATTGGTCCGCATGCGTTGCAGAATATCGGGAAATTGCGCAGCCAAAGCAGGAAAATCGACATGACAGTGCGAATCAACAAACATTTTCTAACTTTCCTTTTTGGCTTGCGTTTGCAAGCAGACCGTAGCAATACGTTGCAAGACAGAATGCGCGAATAATTTGCCACTCAGCGGGTGACCCGCTACACGGCGCTGATCATTCAAAAATGCGGTCAAATCACTCAGCGCTGCAGAAGGTTTGGATGCGACCAGCAACTGAAGATAGGGCTCAAGTGAGGGGTAATACCGACAAGAGATATTGTGTGCCGACAGCATCAAATCAACGCTTAATCTTTGTAGCGGGTCTAGCCACTCTGCCGGCGTGGATTTAGACAGTACATCGGCAAGCGCCCCGATGTCCGGCATAGTGCTTTGTGAAAGCGTCTTCAAAAATGCACTCAGCCAGTCCGGACAAGGCTGATTGCCCTGCGCGGCGAGTTTTTTGGCCAAGAGCGGAGCACCTCCGCAAGCGGCAAGCCATCCATCAGGTTGTTTGACTCCCTGCGCAATGAGCCATTCGTGCGCCACATCCAGCGGCGGGGTAGCGAGTGGCAAGCGACGGCACCTCGATAGCAATGTCGCCAGCAAGCGATCTGGCGCGTCAGCGACTAATAAAAAAACCGTATTCGCGGGAGGTTCTTCGAGGACTTTGAGTAACGCATTGCCCGAAATGGCGTTTAAGCTTTCGGCTGGATAGATCAAGGCGACACGCCAGCCACCCCGGTGCGTTGCATTGTTAAACCAGGGCTCGAGTCCGCGAATTTGTTCTGCGCGAATTTCTTTTGAAGGCGCGCGCTTGGAACTCGAGGTCGCATCGGCCGTAGCCGAAGACTCACCAGCAGCCGAGTCTTCGGCCTCTTGTTCCGCACCTTCTTCGAGCGCGACTGTCTCAGGCCGGATACGTTTTAGATCTGGATGATTACCAGAATTAACCCAGCCACAGGCAAGGCATTTTCCACAGGCCATGCCGCTGACAGGCTCTTCGCAGAGAAGTGATGCGGCGGCTGCAAGTGCAAACTCTTTTTTACCAATACCTGCTAGTCCATGAATCAGCCAGGCATGCGCAAATCGCTCCCGATGGCCAAGCCACTGTTCTGCGACATGTTGATGCCAGGGTAAAAAGGCTGCGATACTCATCAGATGCCTGCCGAATGAATCAGCTGCTCGATATCAAGTTGCAGCTCC
>CAINDJ010000491.1 GCA_903847325.1 uncultured beta proteobacterium
AATCTTATTTACCGTGGCGTGATGACTCGCCGTTAACCTGGTGCTACCGACTTTTCTGATTCATTAAGTATTGATACAGGTCAATGTCATTTATTACTTTTAGTAATAAATTAATAACTACAACATGTAGTTATTTGGGAGTAAGTGATGGACGAAGCAACGGAATCAGTCAAGGTCCTTCAGGCAGGAAAGCGTGGATTCTTGAAAGGATTGCTTGGTTTGAGTGCTACAGCCACGGTTATTCCGATTACACCTGTCCAGGCTGGAATCGGCACGCAGCCACTGCGCCGTCCGGGCGAACAGGGAAAGCGCTACGGCATGCTTGTGGATATGCGTAAATGCATTGGATGTCAGGCCTGCACGGTTAGCTGTTCGATGGAAAATCTCCCGCCACTCGGGCAGTTTCGAACAACGGTCCTCCAATATGAAATTGATCAAACCGACAAATCAGTCCCTTCTGCAATGGTAAGTTTGCCAAGACTTTGCAATCATTGTGACAACCCACCCTGTGTTCCCGTTTGTCCTGTGCAGGCGACATTTCAGCGCACCGATGGAATCGTATTGGTCGACAATGAGCGATGCGTTGGTTGTGGCTATTGCGTTCAGGCCTGTCCGTATGACGCACGATTTATTAATCATGAAACACAGACCGCGGACAAGTGCACTTTCTGCGAACACCGTTTAGCGGTGGGTTTGTTGCCTGCGTGTGTTGAAAGTTGTGTGGGGGGGGCTAGGGTGATCGGTGATCTGAATAACAAAGAGAGCACCATCTCGCGCATGATTGCATCGCATCAGGACCAGATCAAAGTACTCAAGCCTGCGATGGGTACTTCACCTCATGTGTATTACATAGGTTTACCAGAAGAGTTTGTGAATGGCATTGATGGACAAGCGGGTGTGCGTTTGCTTGCCTCGCATTAATCCCGCCCATTTCAAAGGACAATCTCATGCAAATTATTGAGTTACTGACGCCCGCCTATGAGGCTGCGTGGCTGCCTTGGGCCGTTCAGTATTTTTTCCTCATTGGCATCGCATGCACTGCCGCTCTCATGGCGGCGGGACTAGCACTATTTATCCGACCTGGTTCACCCGACTGGCGCTTAATGCCGGCGGTGATGATCGTATTGCTAACAAGCGCCATCGCAGCGCCCGTATCGCTCCTGGCTGATTTGCATCAGCCTGGTCGATTCTGGCATTTTTATGCTTACTTCACACCGTGGTCCTGGATGTCTATTGGTGCCTATCTTTTACCTGTTTTCGTTTCGCTTGTTATCGGCTTTTGTTCAGTCTGGTGGCTTGGGTATTTGACCGTCATGCGAGTTTTGGCTGTCCTGTTGATGATTTCCGCGATCAGTATTCTTGTTTATACCGGCTCAGAGGTGATTGCTGTCCGTTCCCGTCCACTTTGGAATACTGTGTTTCTACCCATAAATTTTGCGCTGACAGGTTGGTTAGCTGCGATGGGAGCCGTGCTGCTTGTCACGCGCTGGTTACCGGGCGGGTTAAACGCGACGCCGGTCCATTTAATACGCAGGCTAGGGCTTTTAGCTGTGACCCTGCTTGTCATGAGTGCGCTGGCATGGGCCGTGCGTGGCATGACTGGGGGGGAGCCTTCATATACAGCGGCATTGCGTCTGTACGAACTTTTTCCTGTCTGGCGGATCAGTTTGCTTGGATCTTTATTGGCAGGCCTGGCCATCTTTGTACTGGTCGTACGCCACGCGCGATTCTTACTACGCCCAGGCTATTCATTCCTTGTTGCAGTCATGATGCTCGCAACAGCATGGATTTTTCGATGGATCATATTCATGTCTGTGCAAGGAGTTCCAAAATATGGGGCCGGCCTATATATCTAT
>CAINDJ010000492.1 GCA_903847325.1 uncultured beta proteobacterium
ATCGCTAAACGTCAATCGATAGAAACCTATTTGCAACAAGACTGGACCGACAGATCAGATGTTGTTGATAGTGTGAATAAGCTTTCAGGTTTATTTATTGACGCACAGCCTGTTGGCTTCTGAGTCTGGAGAAAAAAATGGCTAAGTCTTCTACCGCTTTGATCACCCTGTTACAACTCGCTGAAAAGAGCGCTGAGCAATCAGCCCTGGCGCTGGCCAAAGCCAATCAGCAGGTCACTAGTGCGCAAGAACAATGTGAACAACTTGAGCAATATCGGCGTGAGTACCTTGAGCAGCACGTAGAGATGCTGACCAGCGGTATAGAGTCTCAGGCATTAGTGAATTTCAGGGGTTTTTTGCTGAATTTGGATCGAACGATCATTGGCCAGCAAGAAATCGTTGCGCAAAATAAACGCGTGGCGCAGGAGCAACGACTGATCTGGCAGGAATCGCAAAGAAAAAAAATGTCCTATGAAGTTCTGATCGAACAGGAAAAAAATCAGCTCGCTATTGCCGAGGCAAAACGTGATCAAAAACAAACAGATGAATTTGTAAACACGAGAAGTGCCGTTAAATTTCAAAATAAAGGATATCGTTCATGAGTGCGATCGGTAACAACAATGCGTGGGTTAAATCCAGTCAAGCCAGTGCGAACGTCCCAGCAAGAAAAAAAATAGACCAAAATATTGATCCGACAGGAGATCCCGTATTTCAGAATATGCTTGCAAGCAGGTTGCAACAAAGTCAGACAACTGTGCAAGAGACTAACAAAGCGCAATTAGCGGACCATCAGTCTGAACGGGAAATCGATCATGGTCGCTCGGCTACGCAACATGCGAATCATTCTATTAAAAATACGAATGATACGAATGATACGACTAGTACCGAGGCAAATCCGAAACCCACTGATACAACCGTTCAGGCAGAACTTGGTAATACAAAGGCAGAGCATCCGGTTTATGCCGATATGCGTGCTCAAACAAGTAATACGGATATGGCTGGAACAATAGCTCCGACTGCAAGTGCTCAGTCTGAGCGTCCTGTGTCCGCCCAATCTGATGGTACGGCTCAGCGACCATCAACCGCAATGTTCGGCGCTCTTGGTGAAAGCGTGCTGTCAGGGGTTCAGTCAGCGGCAGCACTCGGTGCAAGCGTATTAAGTGGTACGGCACTTGGTCAGGGTGCGACAGCCATCGCAGGCATAGCGGGAAAAATTGGTGATTTTGCACAGACGTTGGGCGCTGCAGTTGACTCAGCTGTCGGAATTGGAAAAAACGGCTTGTCAGATGTTTCGCAAATCGCATCCTTAACTGATGCCAAAGCCACCGCTGGTTCCTCTTCGTTGACAACAGGTCTAGATAAAAATAGCTCAAATATTCAGAGTCCGTTTGGGACTGCGCAGTGGGATCAGGAGATTAATCAGAAAGTTGTCTGGATGGTGGGTGGTGCAGAGCAGTCTGCCTCGCTGACACTCAATCCCCCTGATCTAGGGCCATTGCAGGTCGTGGTGCATGTTCATAACAATATGGCAAACGCAACCTTCATTTCCGATAATCCGGAAGTGCGACAAGCCTTGACCGATAGCTTGCAATCACTAAGGGACATGATGAGTCAGTCAGGTATTGAACTTGGTCAGGCCAACGTGAGTAGTGGTGAGGCACAGCGCAGTCACATTACGCAGTTAATGGGAAATAGTAACGATTCCGTGACAGCCGGTTCGTTAGATCAGGATGTAATATCCGCAACCGGTGCGCAACGGATCAAGAGTTTGCTGACAAAAAAGGGTCTGGTAGATACCTTCGCCTGAGAGGTTCTGACAAAGCTGATATTTGCGCAGGAATCAGGCTTCTTTTCCTCGCTTTTGATTCCCTGCATCAACCTCATAATGAGGTATTGAAATTGAAACAGGGTATGAGTGATGGCGCAGGCTAAAGCGGAAGTGGTGGATGTCGAGTCGCCACCAAAATCTAAAAAAATGTTGTACATCCTGCTGATCGCTATTCTCCTGCTGGCGATGGGTGGCGGGGCTGCGTACTATTTTTTGATTCATAAAGATTCAAAAAATGAGACAGCTGAGCCAGTCAAAGAAGTTAAACAGAAAGCACTGATTTATATGCCGCTTGAAAACTTTGTGGTCAACCTGTTGCCTGAGGCTGATGGTGATCAGGTTTTTCTTCAGGTAGGTATCAATCTTCAGGTCGATGAGAGTAAAGATATCGATGTGATCAAAGCCAATATGCCTCAGGTGCGCAGCAGATTGTTGTTATTGCTATCGAGTCAGTCAGCAAAAGTACTTGAGACACCCGGCGGAAAAAATAAACTAATGGCGGATATCCTGACAGAAATTAAAAGACCGTTTGCTAAAGATCATCAAGAGCAAAAAGTAGCAAATGTCTTTTTTACCTCATTCATTATTCAGTAATCGAGCATCATGGCTGAAGGTTTTTTATCACAAGGCGAAGTCGATGCGCTCCTAAAGGGGGTCGATGACGATGATTTCGCAGGCGATCCCTCTGCAACAGACCCCAGTAACGTCAGGCCTTATAACCTCGCGACGCAGGAACGTATTGTTCGCGGTCGTATGCCAACGCTTGAAATAATAAATGAGCGATTCACGCGACTATTTCGGATTGGCTTGTTTAATTTTCTCAGACGTACGACCGAAATCTCGGCGGGCCCGCTACGGACCTGCAAATATAGCGAGTTCGTCAGAAATCTGGTTGTTCCGACCAATTTGAATCTGGTACAGATTAAACCTCTGCGTGGAACCTCTCTGGTTGTATTCGATCCGACACTCGTATTTTCGATGGTCGACAGTATGTTTGGTGGCGATGGAAGATTTCATTCCCGAGTCGAGGGACGCGATTTTACCCAGACAGAGCAGCGGATTATCCAACGCGTGCTGGAAATTGTGTTTGATGCCTACTCAAAATCCTGGGCACCCGTCTATGGGATTGAATTCGAATACATCCGTTCAGAAATGAACACGCAGTTTGCCAATATCGCCACACCAAACGAGGTGGTCGTAGCGATGAGCTATACCGTTGAAATCGGCACCGCAAGCGGCGAAATGCATATCTGTATGCCTTATGCCTCGATCGAACCAATACGGGATTTACTGACGTCGCCCTTGCAGGGGGAAGTCCTGGGTATAGACAAGCGCTGGGTCAGATTGCTCACCCAACAAATACAGACCGCAGAGATTGAATTGGTCGCTAATCTTGGAACTAAAGAGGTGACCCTGCGTGATGTATTGGAAATGAAAGTCGGGGACATGATCCCGCTGAACATGCCAACCGAAATTGAAGTCAGTGTCGATAACGTGCCAGTTGTTTCCTGCCGATATGGAACATTCAATGGTCAGTATGCGTTGCGCGTAGAGAAGTTTTTGAAATCAGATTCAATGGAATATAAGAGAGAGCCCAAACATGACGACAAACACTGAGCAAAGTGGTGGTAAGGATGACGTGATTGATTCGGTTGATTGGGATGCGGCGATGAAAGAGCAGATGGATACGACTGCCTCCTCAGCGGTACAGATGGCCACGCGTCAGCCAGAAGTATTCAACGAATTCGCCTCTGACTCCAAGCAAAACGGTACACCCAATGAAATTGATTTCATTATGGACATACCGGTTCAGTTAACGGTTGAGTTAGGCCGGACAAAGATCGCCATTAAAAACCTGTTGCAGTTAGCGCAGGGGTCAGTCGTAGAACTCAACGGCATGGCGGGCGAGCCAATGGATGTGCTTGTGAATGGCTGTATCGTGGCCCAGGGCGAAGTCGTCGTTGTGAACGATAAATTCGGCATCAGGCTGACTGACATCATTACGCCAACCGAACGCATTCGCAAGCTGAATAAATAATGCTCAATGCAGAATTAATCCGGCCACTTGGCAGCCTTTCGCTGATTCTTGTCGTTTTGTTTGGAGTAGCCTGGTTCGTTAAACGCTTTAAGAGTAAACAATCACAAAGCACTGCGATCGCCAGAATTGTAGGCGGCGTCACACTCGGGGCACGCGAACGTGTGGTGGTGGTTGAAATAGCCAACCGATGGATTATTGTTGGCCTGGCGGGTGGTCGTATGAGTGCCTTGGCTAATCTGGACGCTATGCCTCAAGAGGAAAGTGCGCAGGCAGCAACGCCCTGCGGAACGATCTTAAAAAACAATAATACATTAAATGATTTTGCAAGTTCAGTTCAACAAGCCATCAACAAATAGCAATGAACAATATTACATATTTACATTGCCATCCTATCGCCTCCTGTGTGACGCGCTCAAGCTTTTGGTGCAGTATGTTCAGTCGAATTTTTTTCTCGGCAGCACTGGCTGCTCTGCCAGGTGTAGTGGGTGCCGCTGATAATTCTGCCTTATCGTTAATCGCCTCTGCAGCAGGAGCCGATGGCACGCAAAACTACAGCCTGAGTCTGCAGACATTGCTGGTGTTGACCTCATTATCATTTTTGCCAACAGCAATTTTGATGATGACAAGTTTTACCCGCATCATCATTGTGTTGTCACTACTCAGGCAAGCACTCGGAGCACAGTCCGTACCCTCTAATCAGGTGTTACTGGGCGTCGCACTTTTTTTATCATTTTTTATCATGAGTCCAGTCATCGATCGCGTGTATGTCGATGCTTATCAGCCCTTGACTGAAAACAAAATTTCGATGCAAGTCGCTCTTGAAAAAGGGGTGGTACCGTTTAAAGAGTTTATGTTGCGACAGACCCGGGAGACAGACCTGTCATTGTTTCTCAGACTATCGCGAAACGATAAAATAGAGAAAAAAGAAGATATCCCGCTCACTGTAATCATACCGAGCTTTATAACAAGTGAAATTAAGACCGCGTTCCAGATCGGGTTCAGTATATTCATTCCATTTCTGATCATCGATATGGTCGTAGCCAGCGTGCTCATGTCAATGGGCATGATGATGGTGTCCCCAGTTGTTATGTCGCTTGCGTTCAAACTGATGCTGTTTGTGCTGGTGGATGGCTGGCAATTACTCCTGGGATCACTCGCCCAGAGTTTTTACTGAGGTCTACGCCATGAGTCCAGAACAAGTCATGAACCTCGCACGTCATGCGATGGAAATCACCTTGATGATCTCAGCGCCGATTTTATTGACCGCACTCATTGTAGGACTGCTGGTGAGTATATTTCAGGCCGCTACGCAGATTCAGGAAGCAACCCTCTCGTTTATCCCGAAGCTACTTGGCATTTTGTTGGTACTGGTGATCGCAGGGCCCTGGATGCTGTCAGTCATGATTGACTATATGCATCAGGTGCTCACGGAATTCCCTGCCATCATGGAATAAAAGATGATTGATTTTTCGAGCGACTTGCTACAGGCATGGTTATCCGGGCTGTTTATCCCCCTCGCAAGAATACTTGGGTTTTTTTCGATTGTTCCATTTTTAGGCGATAAATCAATTTCGCTTCCTGTAAAAATTGGTCTAGGTCTGATGTTGACGCTGATTGTTGCTCAGCTGATCCCTGCGATGCCAACTGTTGATCTGGTGTCAACACAGGGGATGTTAGTCATCGCTCAGCAAATGATTGTAGGTCTGGCGCTAGGGTTGACAGTACGGATTGTCTTTGCCGCGTTTGATCTGGCCGGACAAGTCAGTGGTCTGATGATGGGATTTGGTTTTGCCTCGTTTTTAAATCCAGAGTCTGGTGCGAGTGAGACTGCCATTGCGACCTTGTTCACTACTGTAGCGATGCTGGTGTTTGTGAGTATGGATGGACATTTAATGTTGATCACCGCATTGGTAGAAAGTTTTTATAACCTCCCGCTTGATATGGGTGTTGGTAACCTGAGTGGTTTCAAAATTGCCAGAATGGGTGGGGAAGTTTTCAGCACAGGCCTGCAGCTCGCGATGCCGGTGATCGCCATCATGCTGATCACCAACATGGCGCTTGCCGTGCTCACAAGAGCGGCACCTCAGTTAAATATTTTTGGTATAGGTTTTCCCATTACGTTACTAGTTGGTATGTTGATGGTGGCACTGATGATGCCCTCACTTGCAGAGCCTTTTCAGCGTGCGATTGAGCGTAGCGTGAGTGTGATGGATCAGGTGCTGAAATAGTTTGGAAAGGGTCTTCAGGATAACTGAGATCAGAGCCGTAATTTCAACCTTTTTTCATGATTCGTGCAGTAATGTTCTCGTTCAGAATAGAGGCTAGCCCTATTAGGGAAAATATTTTACTGACCGGGAATAATCCGATGTTTTTCAGCGTGCGAAATATGAATGTGGGTACCAAGTTGCCACTGAGTGTTTTTTTGGTGGTGGGTTTGGTATTTGCCGGATTTGTAGCAGCGATCAGTTATTCAGTTTCGCAGCTTGTCAATGACAGAGCGCAGCAAGAGGTGATTGGAAAAACACAACTGGTGGTCGATTTGATTGAGGCCTCTGATAAAGATTTGCGTAATCGTAGCGCCGTACTTGGCAAAATATTCAGGAATGGTTTTGGTGGGACGATTGAGCTGGACACTGAGCTGATCGATACCTATGGACAGCAGCTCCCCACCCTCCGGGTTGACGATACCGTTATCAACATGAATGCAGAGCTTGTTGATCGTTTTTCAGACACAACAGGTGCGATAGCGACGGTACTGCTTAAAAGCGGTGATGACCTGATGAGTATCTCATCATCGATCAAGAACGAAAAAGGTGAACGTGCCGTTGGAACATTACTTGGTCGCACGCACCCGGGGGTGCAAGCCATACTGGCAGGCAAATCATTTACAGGTTTTGTCACGATGTATGGCAGGCCCTATATGGCGCATTACGATCCGATAAAGGATGCTCAGGGCAAGGTGATCGGTGGCCTGTTTGTTGGACTCGACTTCTCCAGTTATATGGGCCAGCTCAAAGATACGATACGCAACTTAAAAATCGGTGATACAGGCTATTTCTTTGTCCTCGATGCACATCCTGGTAAGGATTACGGTCGACTATTGGTACATCCTGATTCTGAGGGGCAAATCCTGATCGACGCCAAAGACGCGAATGGACGCGAATTTTTAAAAGATATGCTTGAGAAAAAGAACGGTATCGTGGTGTACCCCTGGATTAACAAAAAAACCAGTGAGACTACAGCGCGAGAAAAAGTCGTGTCTTATGCCGAGATACCCAGCTGGGGTTGGGTCATTGCGGGTGGCACCTATAAGGGCGAATTCACGCACGAAGTCGATCGTTTACGCAATATCTACGCCATATCGGGCGTTGTTCTTGTTTTGTTGATTTCTGGCATCCTGTACCTGTTAATCCGTCGCATGGTCACTGTCCCGCTCGAGCTTGCCTGCGTCGGAGCGGAAACACTCGCCACCGGTAATTTGAGCGTTGAGTTGAATATTGAGCGTAACGATGAGATTGGACGTCTGCTCACCGCGATGAATAAAATCGGTAGCGGTCTGACCGGTGTTGTGCAATCCGTGCGTCAGGGCGCAGAGGCCGTGGCGACAGCCAGCTCCCAGATCGCGATGGGTAATCAGGATCTCGCTGTACGGACAGAAAAGCAGGCTTCCGCTCACGAGCAAACCTCCAGCGCCATGGAGCAACTTGGTTCTACTGTCAAACTAAATGCTGACAACGCAAGTCAGGCGAATGATCTCGCAAGGCAGGCATGTACGATCGCCGTGCAGGGAGGTGAGGTAGTCGCTCAGGTGGTGGGGACCATGCAGGGCATCAGCGCCTCCTCCAGACAAATTTCTGAAATCATTAATGTGATTGACGGCATAGCCTTTCAGACCAATATCCTTGCTTTAAACGCTGCAGTTGAGGCTGCACGAGCCGGTGAGCAAGGTCGTGGCTTTGCGGTAGTCGCTACTGAGGTGCGCTCGCTGGCGGGACGTAGTGCTCAGGCAGCTAAAGAGATCAAGACGCTTATTAGTGATAGCGTGCACCGTGTCGATCAAGGAACTGCGCAGGTGAATCAAGCAGGCAATACGATGAACGAGGTGGTCAACAGTATCCGCCAGTTGACGCATCTCATGGGTGAGATCAGTGTGGCAAGTGCTGAGCAGAGCACCGGTGTCAATGAGGTCAGTGTAGCGGTGGTGCAAATGGATCAGGCCACACAACAAAACGCCGCATTGGTCGAGGAAATGTCAGCCGCTGCATCGACTCTGAATTCACAGGCGCATGATCTGGTGGATACAGTTGCTGTATTTAAGTTACGACGATTTAGGGCTTAACGCATTCAACAATTAGTCAGACAGATTCTTTTTCATCATCATGAACAACACATTCAGCCATGCCTTGACATTACATAATGCGTGCAGGCTCGAAGAAGCTGAAATTTTATATAAAAAAATTTTGGAAATTGACCAGAATCATTTTGATGCATTGCATATGCTGGGTGTATTGCTTACGGATCAGGATGCAATACAAGCCATAGCATTGCTGAGTCGGGCAGTTGAGAACAAACCTCACGAGCCCATGCCGTTGAGTAATCTGGCTAATGCACTTCTAAAAATAGAACAGTATCCACTTGCTTTAGGGTTGTGCGATCACTGCCTGTTGATTGAGCCTAAGTTTTGGCGCGCACATGCTAATCGCGCCGTAGCCTTAATGGGCATGGGCCAGCATGCCGATGCCATTATTGGTTTGACGCAAGCGATCGAAATAGAACCCGGTGTTTCAGCGCTTTGGTCAAACAGGGGGAATGCATATGAGGCGATTGATCAATTTGAATCCGCCTTGAACGATCATAACCAGGCCATTCAACTCAATCCTCATTTTGTTGACGCATACAATAATCGTGGACATTTATTGATTGGCTTAAAAAGATACGAACAAGCATCACAGTCTTTAGATCAGGCGATCGTACTCAATCCAATACACGCCGACGCGCACTTTAATAAAGCAGTGTTGCAGTTATTACATGGCGAATTTGAATCCGGATGGAATGAGTACGAATGGCGCTGGCGCAGGACTAAACAGGAATCGCCTTATTTAGAAACTAGCAAGCCGTTATGGGATTATCAAACAGGATCTGATTCAAACGATAAATGTTTGTTAATTTGGTCGGAACAAGGTGTGGGTGACCATGTTTTTTTTGCGTCATTACTGTCCTTTGCAAAAAAATATGTAAAAAAACTGATAGTTAAAGTTGACGCACGCCTCATACCAATATTCCAGCGCTCAATGCCTGAAATTGAGTTTGTCCCGAGTAATCAAACGCTGGAGGAAAATCTATACGATTGTCATTTACCTATGGCGAGTCTGTGCAGATTTTTTTACTCCGAATTAACGTCACATAATAAAAGAACACGCGGATATCTTTTTGCTGATCAGGATCGTGCACGCAATATTCGTACTGATTTAAATCTTTCATCAGAAAGCCTTTTGATTGGAATTTCCTGGTCCAGTAAAAATAGTAAATCGGGTCGGGCTCGGACAATAAGCCTGATACAACTTGCACGGGCATTATCTGTGGATAAAAAAATTAAATTAATTAATTTGCAGTATGGCGATGTCAGTACAGATTTACTTGAGTTGAAAGAGTCGTATGGTGTTGAGGTGTTGCAGTGTGCCACCGTAGACAATATGAATGATCTTGATGGGTTGGCATCCCTGATTGACGTATGTGATCTGGTGGTGTCAAGTGATAACAGCACAGTACATTTGGCGGGCGCCTTAGGTAAACAGGTTTGGGTTTGCCTGCCTGATCCCCCTAACTGGCGCTGGGGTTTGTCCGGAGACTCAAGTGATTGGTATCCGAATGTACGGTTATATCGTCAACAAAATTTAGGTGATTGGACGAGTGTTTTACTCGATTTATCGCAATCACTTATGAAATACGAAAATTGAACAATA
>CAINDJ010000493.1 GCA_903847325.1 uncultured beta proteobacterium
CGCTGCTGATCGAGATGGAAGAAAATAATCCGGTGTGAAGTCTTGGTAGAAGTCAGCAGATTTGGATTTGCTTTGATTTTTGCAAAGTCAGGAGTCGGGATATTTTCAATCGCATCCACGTCACCTGAAAGCAATGCAGCTAAGCGAGTTGGATCGTTAGGTAGAATGCGCAGCGTGACTTTTTCCCAAGCAGGCTTTTTGCCCCAATACGCATCATTGCGAGCGAGTTCGATGCGGTCGCCACGTTTGAAATCAACATATTTGAATGGGCCTGTACCGATATTTACTTTGCCCGCATTGAAGTCTTCGGTTGTTGCATTGCCAGCAACTTTCTTTGAAACGATATAGATCGTTGACAAATCGTTAGGCAGTAATGGGTATGGGGCTGCCGTTTTGAAACGAATCGTATGGTCATCAACGATTTCGCTCGAAACGATTGCCTTGGTGTAGACAGTGAATGGGCCTGGGCTATTTGGAATCTTGCCCACACGGTCAAAGGAGAAAACTACGTCGGCTGCGGTGAAATCGCTCCCATCATGGAATTTAACGCCTTTACGCAGTTTGAATTCCCATGTTGTAGGATCAACTGTTTTCCAGGATTCGGCCAGGTCTGGAATCAGACGCGAATCTGGGTCCAAGGTCACAAGCTTGTTGTAAATATGTTCAGCGACGCCATTATTTGGAAACAAATTCACATAATGGGGGTCCATGGACGTGATGTCAGCACCGACGCCCACTTTCAAATCCGCGGCTTGTGCCGGTATGTATGCAGTGGTAATGGCTGCAAATAAAAAAAGACTGGTTAGGCGACCAAAGCGCATGCGTGACTCCGATGATTGACTGATTATTCTATCTGGAAAGTAACATTATTTAAGATTGAATTACTGAGGACGAAACTCTTGTGCCAACGTGTACTCGTCCGTGCGTGGGGTATACATCACGCCTTTCTTTGTAGCCCAGGTATTAATTTGATGATGGATAGGCAACAGGCCAATATCCTTCATCGCAATGATAGTTGCCTCTTGGAGTAGCGCTTCGCGCTGTTTATCATCAATTGTTGCCATGGCTTTGGCAAGCACCTCATCCACTTTAGCATTTGAGTACCGACTCCAGTTAAAAGTACCTAAGCCCTTTTCTGGCGCAAAGGTCGCGAGCATGGGGCGTAAAGCTGAAGAAGACTCACCTGTTTGCACACCCCAACCAAGCATAGCCATTGAATACTCAAGCTTAGAGGCATGTCCAAGATATACACCCATTGGCATGGTTGATATTTTTGTAGTAATACCAGCGCGCGTAAGCATCTGAGCGACGGTCTGCGCAATCTGATCGTCATTAACATAACGATTATTTGGAGCATGAAGCGTCAAGTTAAAACCGTTCGGATAGCCGGCTTCTGCCAACAGTTTTTTTGCACCCGCTAGATCGTAGGTATCGGGAGTCAAAGAAGGGACATAACCAAACATCGGCGATGGAACCAAGTTGCCAGTTGGCAGTGACAAGCCTTCCATGACGCGATTTTTGATTGCTTCACGATCAATCGCCTTGGACATGGCCTGACGGACCTTTAAATCTTTAAA
>CAINDJ010000494.1 GCA_903847325.1 uncultured beta proteobacterium
CCCTGTCCGCTTTGGCCCAGCCCAACCGGCTCAGGGTATTCAGGCAACTTATCGTTGCCGGCAAGCAAGGCATGACCCCTGGCGCCTTAGGCGAGGCGTTTGAGGTCGCACCTGCGACGCTTTCTTTTCACCTCAAAGAGTTACTCAACGCGGGACTGGTCCTCCAAGAGCGCGATGGTCGCAACCTGATCTACAGAGCGCAGGTTGAAAACATGAATGGCCTACTCGCCTATTTAACCGATAACTGCTGTCAAGGCGAACCCTGCCTCGACACCACCTCAATCACTTGCAAGTGTTAAAGGAAAAAATAATGAAAGTTGGCATTAATGGCATGGGCCGCATTGGTCGTCTGGCATTGCGTGCAGCCTTTGGCGCAGCAGAGCGTCAACCTGATGATCCACGCGCTGGCAACCGCCTGGAGATTGTCCATCTGAACGAAATCAAAGGTGGTGCTGCCGCGACCGCGCATTTACTCGCGTTTGACTCCGTCCAGGGACGCTGGCGCGAGGACATCGAAGCTGAAAGTGACTCTGCGATCCGTATCGGCAGTAAAAATGTACGGTTTACTTCTTTTGCAACGCCAGCGCAGATCCCCTGGGGCGATCTGGGTGTGGAGGTTGTGCTCGAATGCACGGGTAAGTTTTTAACACCCGAGACGATACAGGGGCATCTGGACCGTGGAGCTAAGCGCGTGATTGTCGCGGCGCCAGTGAAAGTCGGTGATGTGCTGAATATTGTTGTTGGTGTCAATGAACACCTCTACGATCCTTCAAAACATAAGATTGTGACTGCGGCATCCTGCACGACAAACTGTTTAGCCCCTGTTGTTAAGGTCGTACACGAAGCAATCGGTATTCGACACGGTCAGATCACCACCATCCATGATCCAACCAATACAAACCTGATCGTCGATGCGCCCCATAAAGATTTACGTCGCGCACGCAGTGCCATGCAAAGCCTGTCTCCCACAACAACAGGGAGTGCAACGGCCATTGCATTGATCTACCCAGAGCTCAAAGGCAAACTGAACGGCCACGCAGTGCGTGCGCCAGTCTTAAATGCGTCACTGACAGACTGCGTGTTTGAGATGAAACGTGAGACAAGCGTGGAGGAGGTCAACGGCCTATTCGAAGCGGCTGCAAAGGGTGCACTTGCAGGCATTCTTGGCTACGAAAAACGTCCACTTGTGAGTGCCGATTACGCCCGCGACACGCGCAGCTCGATTGTGGATGCGTTGTCGACCATGGTGACCGACGGCACCTTGCTGAAGATTTATTCCTGGTATGACAACGAGATGGGGTACTCCTGCCGCATGGTGGATCTGGCTTGCCACATGCAACAGCAAGGCATCTGAACGTCATGACTCAAACCGTAGCGTCTCGCACCTCTAACTCCGCATCCAAACATGGCGCACGCAATTACGCCATCGTCACCTCGGCCTACTGGGGCTTTACGCTGACCGACGGCGCTTTGCGGATGCTGGTGCTGTTGCATTTTTACCGTCTGGGCTATTCACCTTTTACCTTGGCATTTTTATTCTTGCTGTACGAAGCAGCAGGCATACTTGCCAATCTGATCGGCGGATGGCTTGCCACGCGCTTTGGTATCGCGCGCATGCTGATGGTCGGCTTGACAACGCAGATCATCGGGTTTGGTTTGCTATCGGCGCTATCGCCAGACTGGACCGCAACGATGTCGGTCGCATGGGTCGTTCTGTCCCAAGGCGTATGTGGGATTGCCAAGGATCTGACTAAAACAGCCAGCAAGTCCGCGATCAAGGTGACCGCCGGTGAAGCCTCGGGACAATTATTTAAATGGGTCGCCTGGTTTACCGGTAGTAAAAACGCCATGAAAGGCGTTGGATTCTTTTTAGGCGGTTTGCTGCTTGATCAGCTTGGTTTTCGCGGCGCCTTGTGGGCGATGGCGGGCCTGCTCGCACTGATCTTAGTCGGGGTTGTGTTGTCCCTGCCCCCCATGATGGGTAAAAGCAAAGCATCCAAATCAGCAAAAGAATTGTTTGCCAAAAACAAAGCCATCAATCTGCTGGCTGGCGCAAGAGTCTTTTTGTTTGGCGCACGTGATGTCTGGTTTGTTGTGGGTGTCCCTGTTTTTCTGTACGCCTCAGGCTGGACATTCACGATGGTGGGTGGATTTCTTGCGACATGGACTATCGGCTATGGATTGGTACAGGCGATCGCGCCCATGCTGGTTAAACGTAGCGATGATGGGCTCAGCAACGAGGTCCCTGCAGCTCGGATGTGGTCAGCCATCCTTGCAGTGATACCTACCGTTTTAGCAATACTCGTTCTGATGAAAGTCACTCATCTCGTGTGGGTCGTTGTAGGAGGCCTTGGCCTCTTTGGTTTTGCGTTTGCGGTGAATTCATCCGTGCACTCTTATCTGATTCTTGCCTATGCAGGATCAGAAAAAGCCGCTGAAGATGTTGGTTTTTATTACGCAGCGAATGCCGCAGGACGCTTTATGGGGACGCTGCTGTCCGGTCTGCTGTATCAATGGGGCGGGCTTGAATACGCCTTAGGTGGCTCGGCCATCATGTTGATTACTTGCTGGTTATTCACTCTCGCTTTACCAACTTCACGCGCAACAGCGTGAAAAATATCAGGGAAAGCTTAAAGCTATGCGCGCACAATGTGAAGTCACCGCAAAGAAAGTTGCAGGCGCCTCAATGACCGTCTTTGAACGCTACCTGACTGTCTGGGTATTTCTCTGCATCATTGCCGGAATTACCTTAGGACACTTTTTACCCGACGTATTTCAAACTATCGGCCGCATGGAGTTTGCCCAAGTCAACCTACCTGTGGGATTTTTGATTTGGGTGATGATTATCCCTATGCTCGTCAAAGTGGATTTTTCTGCTTTGAATGAGGTGCGTCGCCATATTCGCGGCATTGGCGTCACACTCTTTGTGAATTGGTTGGTCAAGCCATTTTCAATGGCGTTTCTTGGCTGGTTGTTCATTCGGCATTTATTTGCCGATATGTTGCCAGCCGACCAGCTCGACAGCTATATCGCGGGATTGATACTTCTGGCAGCAGCACCTTGCACTGCCATGGTATTTGTCTGGAGCAGACTCACGGGTGGTGATCCGCTATTTACGCTATCACAAGTCGCGCTCAACGATTCAATCATGGTAGTGGCTTTCGCACCGCTCGTCGCTTTTTTGCTGGGCATTTCTGCCATCACCGTCCCATGGGATACGCTGCTCACCTCTGTTGTGCTGTACATCGTTGTGCCAGTTATTCTGGCTCAGTTATGGCGCAAGCTATTACTTAATAAAGGTCAAATTGCATTTGATGCTGCAATGGAAAAGATCGGCCCATGGTCAATCGCAGCCTTACTCGCAACTCTGGTTCTTCTGTTTGCGTTTCAGGGCGAGGCCATTCTCAAGCAGCCATTAGTCATTGCTTTACTTGCCGTACCCATCTTAATTCAGGTGTTTTTTAATTCAGCTCTGGCTTACTGGCTGAATCGCGCACTTGGCGAGAAACACAATATCGCATGCCCCTCCGCCCTCATCGGCGCATCGAACTTCTTTGAATTAGCGGTTGCAGCAGCGATCAGCCTGTTTGGTTTTCAATCTGGTGCCGCGCTTGCAACCGTGGTGGGTGTGCTCATCGAAGTCCCTGTCATGCTCCTGGTTGTGTATATCGTTAACAACTCTAAACAATGGTATGCGAGAGGTTTATGACTTTGAAATGGCTCGAACAACCACCCCGCTTTCTTTTCTTCACTGGCAAGGGAGGCGTTGGCAAAACGTCCATATCCACCGCCACAGCCATTCAATTAGCGGATGCAGGCAAGCGAATACTGCTAGTCAGTACGGATGCAGCCTCCAACCTCGATGAAATGCTGGGTGTACAACTGAGCAACCATGCAGTGGTTGTGCCTGGCGTGCCTGGACTCGCGCTGATTAACATTGACCCGGATAACGCCGCCCGGGCATACCGGCAGCGCGTGATTGAACAAATGGGACCTGGCGCGACAGCTGACGAGAAGGCTACGGTTCAAGAGCAATTATCAGGCGCATGCACAACAGAGATTGCTTCGTTTGATGAATTCTCCTCTCTGCTGGCTGATGACGAAAATCATTATGACCATATTATTTTTGATACTGCCCCTAGTGGACATACACTGCGGCTCTTGAGCTTACCCAAAGCGTGGAGCGGATTTCTTGCCGACAACGATCAAGGCGCCTCATGTCTGGGACCACACTCAGGTTTAAAGATGCAAGAGGTGAGATTTAATCAAGCGCTTGCAGTCTTGAGCAATCCCACGCTGACCTGCGTCGTATTAGTGGCACGCCCTGAGTCCAGTGCGCTGACTGAAGCCTACCGCACGAGCGAAGAATTAAAAGTATTGGGCCTGGCCAATCAACGGCTGATTATTAATGGCGTGTTTCACGCGAGCGTTGCTGACGACCCTGTCGCCACAGCAATTCAAGTACAGGCGCGCCAAGCGCTGGACAATATGCCTGTTGGCTTAAACGCATTACCCCAAGACGAGATTGTCCTCAGAGCGATTGATAATGTTGGGTTACCAGCATTGAGGAGTTTGCTCAGCGATTCTCACACTGTTTTTGCTCATCATCCACCAACAGTTACCGTCTTTGACGCAAAAAAAATCAGTCAGTTAGTCGATGATTTAGCCAAACAAAATCACGGATTAATTATGGTGATGGGTAAAGGCGGCGTTGGTAAGACCACCATAGCAGCAGCTCTGGCATTAGGTCTGGTAGAACGCGGCAAGGCTGTTCATCTCAGCACAACAGATCCCGCTGCACATCTGGATCAAACACTGAATGACCATGTCGTAGGCTTGACTGTTAGTCGAATCGATCCCAAAGTCGAAACACAAAAATACATCGACAAGGTCGTGGATTCAAAAGGGGCTGCCCTCAATGAGGATGAGAAGGCGCTGTTATTAGAAGACTTGCAATCACCCTGCACCGAAGAGGTTGCGGTGTTTCACGCTTTTTCCCATATTGTGGCGCAGGCACGCAGTGGTTTTGTTGTGCTCGATACCGCCCCAACCGGTCACTCCTTACTCCTGATGGATGCCGCGGGTGCTTACCATCGCCAAATGATCAGCACTTTTGAAAAACAAACAGGATCTGCAGTGAATGTGGTCACGCCACTCATGCGTCTGCAAGATTCAGACTACACAAAAATTATTCTGGTGACATTGGCTGAGGTGACGCCGGTATCCCAGGCTGCAGCCCTGCAAGAGGATTTGAGACGCGCAAAGATCGAACCCTACGCCTGGGTACTCAACCGCTCAATTTTGGCCGCAGGCACCAGTGATCCGCTTCTGTTAGCCCGTCTGCAAGGCGAGGCTAAACAAATGGAGAGGATTCGCGCAGGCCTGTCGAACAACTTGTTCGCCATTCCCTTTCAACCAGAGCCACCGGTCGGCATTCAGGCGCTGCACAAAATACTCATTCAATAAATTTCAGAAATTGAATTAAACAACAACCGTTTGTGCCTGGTCGGCTGCGCAGGGGCGGATATCGCCGAGCTGATAAACCGTTTCGCCAGCCAGTTTGAATGCCGTCATGATGGCCTCGGCTTTAGCGGCCGGTACAACAACAACCATTCCGATACCGCAGTTAAAGACACGGTGCATTTCTGTATCGGCAACGCCACCTTCGCGCTGCATCCATGAAAACAACTCTGGCATGGTCCA
>CAINDJ010000495.1 GCA_903847325.1 uncultured beta proteobacterium
ACTGCTAACATTTACGTTAAACTCAAAAAAATGAATAATTTGATCTATTTGATAATAATGAATCATAGACCTTAATCGGGCATGGACAACACAACAATAACTAATCAGTCCGGTTTTATCCATCGAGTCTTTAATCGGATAGACACGACCAACCCAAAGCAGTTAGCAAACATTGTTTATCTGTTTGTTGCATTTCATTTTCTGCTTTGGTTCTGCGTTGGAGTTTTCAGCCAGCGGGCACCGCACTGGGATAATGTGGAAGCCCTGGTCTGGTCCCAGCATTTAGAGTGGGGTTATTTTAAACATCCACCCATTGCTACATGGATTGTGCATGGTTTTGTAACGATATTTGGCCGCTCGTTTTGGGTCACCTATCTTGCAGGACAACTTAACGTTGCATTGATGCTCCTTGTCGTGTGGCGTATTGCTTTGTTGCTAACAACGCCAGCGCGTGCTGTGACCGCAGTCATCCTCACGAGCCTTGTCATTTATTACAACGTTTGGGGCATTGTGGCCAATCACAATACGCTCCAACTGCTGCCAATCTCATTATTGCTTTGGTCATGCCTAGTTGCTGTGCGTCAACCGCAATGGTGGCGATGGGGGGTGATTGGCTTGCTGGCCGCGGTTTGTGTGCTGACAAAATACAGCGCCGTGATCTGGGTTGCCGTGCTCGGGTTATGGATGATCCTCGATCCACGGATGCATCGTCTTAAACCCTGGTTTGGGGTCTTCTTTGCTGTGCTCATCGCGTTGATAGCGATTGCGCCTCATGTCGAATGGCTGATGCGGGAAGGATATCAAACACTCAGATACTTAGAGAAACAAACGAAAGAGCATGCAAATTATTTTTCGATGGTGTCTAGATTTCTGACTAGTCAGCTTGGACGGATATTGCCTGTTTTAATCGCTTTTGCAATTCTGTACTGGACGTTAAGGCGCGATGCATTAAAAAGTCGCGAACAGACAATACAGTCAACACTGACAGCATTTGTGCCAAAGGAGTGGCGTTTTATCTGCATGATGACACTTGGTCCTTTGCTGATGGTGCTCATCGCGGCCGCATTCATGATGAATTTGCGAGCAAACTGGGGCACAACTTTTTTTATTTTTGCAGGACTATTTGCCACTTGCTGGTTGCCGGTCATTGACGAAAAGAAAATGCTTGGGGTGGCACTCAAATTGGGACTTGTTATCAATTTGTTACTTGCCCTGTGGATGTCTATTTCTAATGGTTTACTGGTCGATATCACAGGTCGTACTTCCCGGGTGAATTTTCCGACTCTTGCTTTTACAAAGCAAATCGATCAAATATGGACGGACTCCATGGGCGATCAGCCACTTAAGCTCGTCGCGGCCGAAACCTGGCTGGCTGGCGTCACATCGGTTAACTCCAAACATCACCCCGTCGCATATCTCTATGGTCGTCGTACTCAGTCGCCATGGGTGACCGAAAAAATGATCAGAGATTGCGCAGTCATGCTGCTCGTGGATCGCAGACTGAAGAACAACAGGCGCCCACCTCCAGAGATTGTTCAAATGATGCAGTCCGCAACCCATAAAGGTATGTTTGAAATTCCATGGTCGAGACGCCAGACAGGCCCCATGTTGATCATCGAGTGGGGCATTATTGAACCTCTGGAAAAAGGTCGCTGCAAGGACTGACCGCTCTTTTTAAATGACTAGCTGCGCGCCTAGTTCGACGACGCGATTGGCTGGAATTTTAAAAAAGTCCGTTGCACTGGTTGCGTTCTTGGACATCAGTTTGAATAAGTAACCTCTCCATATTGCAAAGTTGCTCTTTTTGGCGGGTACAACAGACTCGCGCGCCAGGTAGAAGGTCGTCGACATCATGTCGAAACTGACACCCAGTTTTTCACAAAGCTGGAGTGCTTTGGGGACCTCTGGATTTTCCATAAAGCCATAGCGCACGATAATACGTAAAAAGCCTTTACCAAGATCCGTGATCGAAACCCGCTCTTCATTGCGTACCGTCGGTGTATCGGTTGTTTCTATCGTCATTAATACGACACGCTCATGTAAGATCTGATTGTGTTTGAGATTATGCAGCAGCGCTGAGGGCACACCGATTTGTGCGCTCGTCATAAAAACTGCCGTGCCGCTGACACGATGTACATCATCTATCGCAGAAATAAAGGCATCCATGGGCATGCTGTGTTTGGATATCTCGGCACCAACGACTTGTCTGCCTTTTCGCCAGGTGGTCAGTACAATAAAAGACACCGCACCAATTGCCAGAGGGAACCATCCGCCATCGGGAATTTTGAGGGCGTTTGCCGAAAAGAAAGCAATATCTATCAGTAGCAGCGGAATGATGACCGCTGCCGTCGTGAGCAAGTGCCATCGCCAGATCAGTACCATCACGAACGAAACAAGAACCGTATCGATCAGCATCGTCCCCGTCACAGCCAGACCATAGGCAGCGGCGAGATTCGAGGAGGATTTAAATCCGATCACCAGCGCAATGACTGCGACAAAAAGCGTCCAGTTCGTGAACGGCACATAAATCTGGCCTTCCTCTTTACCTGAGGTGTGCACAATCATCATGCGCGGCAGTAAGCCCATTTGCACTGTTTGGCGTGCAACAGAAAATGCACCTGAAATCACCGCCTGGGATGCGATCACAGTTGCGGCCGTTGACAGCACAACCATAGGTATCAGCGCCCATTCAGGCGCGAGCAGGTAAAAGGGGTTTTGTATAGAGGAGGGATCATTGAGCAGTAGTGCTCCCTGACCAAAGTAATTTAGTACAAGTGCTGGCATGACAAAACCGAACCATGCCAGACGAATCGGTAAGCGACCAAAATGGCCCATGTCTGTATAGAGGGCCTCACCCCCTGTTACGGCCAAAACGACCGCTGAGAGGGCCAGAAAGGCGAGTTTCGGGTGAGCCATGATGAAGTGAAACGCGTAATAGGGATTGAGCGCGATCAGCACACTGGGGTTTTGAATGATTTGCAAAAGACCCAGTGCGCCCAAAATACCAAACCAGAGAATCATCACAGGTCCAAAGTACAAACCAACAACACCTGTGCCACGCTTTTGGATCATGAATAAGCCGGTGAGTACAACCAGGGTGATCGGCACCACGAATTTATTCAGCGTCGGGGTGATGATTTCCAGACCCTCAACGGCAGAAAGCACCGAGATAGCTGGCGTGATCATACTGTCACCGTAAAACAGCGCAGCGGCAAAGATGCCCAGCATCGTGATGATCCATTTCACACCGGCATGGGTGGCTTTGTCAGTCACCAAAGCAAGCAGCGCCAGAGAGCCTCCTTCGCCACGGTTATCTGCCCGCATAATGATTGTGACGTATTTAATTGAAACCAATACCATGATCGACCAGAAAATCATGGAAAGTAGCCCGAGCACGTTCGCCTGATTGACTTCGATGGGATGATGACCGTTAAATATTTCTTTTAGTGCATAGAGTGGGCTAGTACCAATATCACCAAAAACAACTCCAATAGCACCCAGAGTCAATGTGGTTAAAGGTTGACGCGATTTCATAAATACAGAGCCTGCACTTTTCAATCTTGCATTGTATTAAGCTTGAGGGTGTAGAGGGACAGATTCAACCTAAAACCCGATGTTATTTGTGCATTTGCAGCATTAGCTCGCTTTTGACTAAGATTTGTTTACGAAGCGCAGGGATTTGAAGAATAATGAACACGAATTCAGACGATTTAATCTACAAAATATGATGCGAGTGCGCAACGGTGATAACAGTCACCTGAAAACTTTGCTTTATCTGGTACTGACGGGACTGATTGGCGTGCACGTCCTGGGTACCGTCGGGTATCAAATACTCACGCACGGCGAGCACGCGTGGTTTGACAGTTTTTACATGACATTCATCACGGTTTCAACGATTGGCTTCGGTGAAGTCTTTGATATGTCTCATAACCATCCCGCCAGAATGCTGACCATTGTTCTTGGTGTGCTCGGTGCAGGGACGCTGTCGATGATGTTTTCCATTGTCACTGTTTTATTTCTCGAGTCCGATTTAAACGGCACACTTAAAAGGAAACGTATGAACAAGGCCATCGCCAAGCTCAAAGGCCATTACATCCTCTGCGGCCTTGGACGGGTAGGGGGTAATGTCGCGCACGAATTACAAATAACGCAACGCGCATATGTTGCGATCGACGAAATGCCTGGTGCTCTGCACGACTTTCATGCAAAAAATCCGACACTTTTAAGCGTGCAAGGTGATGCAAGCGATGATGATATTTTGATTCAGGCTGGCATTTTTAGCGCCGCAGGAATTTTTGCGGTAACCGGCGATGATTCGATGAATTTGATGATCACCATCACAGCCAAACAAATCAGGTCTGACATCAGGGTAGTCGCACGCGCACATGAAGTCCGTAACATTGAAAAATTAAAAAAGGCCGGGGCAGACTCGATTGTCTCCCCCGACTTTACCGGCGGTATGCGGATTGCGTCTGCGATGATCAGACCGCATGTGGTGACATTTCTCGAGGAGATGTTGCGTGCGCAGAGCAATTACCGGATAGAAGAAATCAATATGCCCGATACGTTTACCCCGCTTGGGCTTGGAGCGATCAGCGCGCGTAATGACCATTACAAACTGATCTCTGTGCGTCTGGCGGACGGGGCAAGTATATTTAATCCCGATGAAAATCATGTGCTCGAAGCAGGGCAGACACTAATTGTCATGACCGATGCAGAGGGACGTGTTGAGCTGATGCGGCAGCTCAACGGGTAGTGAGTCAATAGCAACGAATGAATGATCACTCCGCCTTGATATCACCATCTTTAATAATTTTTCCCCATTTCGTACTATCACTTTGAATTTGCTGTTCAAACTGCACCGATGTGTTGGCGATCACGGTCGCGCCCATTTTCTCAAGTTGTGTATGCAAATCAGGTTGAGCCAAAACACTGACTACATCTTGATTAATTTTGGCAATCACATCTACAGGTGTGTGCGCAGGCGCAACCAAACCAAACCAGTTGGTAAATTCATATCCAGGCACACCCGATTCAGCAACGGTCGGAACGTCAGGTAATAGTGGTGAGCGTTTGGATCCAAGCACTGCAATGGCCTTGAGTCTGCCTGACTGAATTTGAGGCAAGCTTTGCACCAGACTATCCATTGTGAAATCAACTTGTCCACCCACGAGATCCGCAATACTCGGGCCGCTGCCTTTATAGGGGACGTGGGTAAACTTTGCGCCCGTCATGCTCATCAATAGTTCGATAGCAAGATGAGGCGCTCCGCCCATGCCAGAGGATGAATAATTTAGTTTGCCTGGTTTCTGTTTAGCCAGCGCTATCAGTTCCTGAACGTTTTTGACAGGTAGGTTTGGATTGGTGACCAGCACAAAATCAACACCTACGACATTTGTGATCGCGGCTAGATCTTTCACCGGATCAATATCCATTTTGTACAGATGCTGATTGATTGCCATATTGCCAAGTGTGGCGAGCATGAGGGTGTATCCATTCGCCTCTGCGCGCGCGGCCATAGACGTGCCGATCGTGCCACCCGCACCGCCTTTGTTTTCGACAATGACGGGTTGATTCCACAGTGTATTCAGACTTTGCGCAACTTTGCGGGCCACGATGTCAGTCCCACCACCAGGTGGGAAGGCGACGATCATTGTGACGGGTTTGTTTGGATATGTTTGTGAAGCGCTTTGTGTCTGGGCAGAGACTGATGCCGGTAATAACAGCGCGGATATGATGCAGGGGAGTACTTTAAACATCAACAAACTTTCCAGACTTTTAAGGGTAGGCATGTGTTTACTCCTCACATAAACTTCAGTGACAGGAAGGAACAGTTATTCGGACAGGAACGTGCGTATGGGATGGGAGGTTATTTGTTTTTTTTCTGTGAAGCTAAAAAACTTTTCGCCGCATCGACATCCAGCAAGGGATAAACATCCATATGTGCAGGTATGATTTCTGCCCATTCGTTCATCAGGCGATGGAGCGTCTCATTGGAATCGACATCAAAAAGTGCAACAGCACCGCGACCAGCCCGTGCGTAAACGGATTTAGCCATGCCACTTTCCAGGAGTGGGTTCATCCAGTCCCAGTATTTGCTGCGTGCTTCGATCAGCGTCGTGGGTTTGTCAGGGCGAGGGGTACTAATAACGAGAAAAAGCATGTTGTCTCCGATGATCGGTTTTTATAATGATCTCTGATCATATATTGAAACCGTATCAAATACATGTTGTTTTTCTGTGGTTGGCCGAGGGGCTAGTCAGACGGTAATAAATACTTCGTTTCTGCGTGGCTGCGGGAAATTAGCGTTCAGGGCAAGTTGATCCAATGCCTCTCTGAATACATTGATATCGATATCCGCCAGATCGTAGATTTCCATCCATGTTTCGTGACCTGTGGCGTCTGTGTCAGGTCGTTTCATCAGTTCTGTGCGCAACGTCGGAAATTGTGCCCTGAGCTCTGCCTGCATGACTTGTACTTTAATTTGCAGGCTAGGGTGTTCTGAGCGAATGAGTTTGTAATAAACAAATAGGTTCATTTGTTTTTTCCCAGCCCATCCCATCTTATTACCAGATCTGAATCGACCTGAAACAGGTCAAGTACGCGGCCTACGGTGTGGTTAACCATTTCATCAATAGTTTGAGGCTTGGCATAAAGCGCAGTGACAGGAGGCAAAATAATCGCACCAT
>CAINDJ010000496.1 GCA_903847325.1 uncultured beta proteobacterium
CCAAATAAAATTGGCCTCTAGGCCATGCCAGTATTGGCTTTTACTGAAAAACAAACCGGTTTAACCGGACACTACTGATCTTATATTTAAACTAGACGAAATCATAAGCGAATTTAGTAGTAAAACGTGAAACCTAATAATTAAGGTTAAGCAATTCTTGCTTAGCCGTTTGTTTTTTGCTGATTATTCAGCAGATTGATAGTTTTCTACCCTCACAGCGGCAAGTGTAGAATCTGAATGGTTTCCTCCTGTAAGCGTGACACTTTTTTTGAATAAGCCAACGCATCCGCTCTACGGTATCTTGCTCATTCTGTTGTCGTCTCTTTTATTTGCGACGCATGACAACATTTCCAAATATCTGACACTTTTATATCCGCCCGTCCTGGTCGTCTGGGCGAGGTTCATGACCCAGAGCGTATTAATGGTGGGGATTTTCGCTCCCCGAATGGGTTTCGATCTGATTCGCAGCAAGCAAATCAAGCTCCAGCTGGCGCGTGGTGCCTGCATGATGATCGCCAGTTTGTTTTTCGTGTTGAGTTTGCACTTCAATGTTCCCGTTGGCGAGGCAACGGCCGTCGTTTTCCTGTCTCCTTTACTGGTTACGTGGTTTTCTGGGCGTGTTTTAAAAGAAAAAATCAACGCAGGTCAGTGGGTGGCAATCGCCTGTGGTCTCGTAGGCGTTTTGGTCATTGTGAGGCCTGGTAGCGCCTTGTTTACCGCCCCGATCTTGTTTCCTTTTTTTTCGTCGATCGCGGTGGGGGCTTTCCAGCTATTGACGCGTCAGGTGGTCAAGACCGATCACATTATTGCGACTAACTTTATGACGGGGCTTTTTTGTACTGTTGTGATGAGTGCGTTAGTGTTCTATTTCTGGCAGACACCGACAATTCTGGATGCCATCATTATGGTGACGGGAGGCTCTATTGCGATGGTCGGTCATGTATTGCTAACCTATGCCTATCGTCAGGCCTCTGTTGTGACGCTCGCACCGTTTAGCTATGCACAAATTGTTTTTGCAGCGTTAGTCGCGTTTGTATTTTTTGGTCACATGCCAGACCAGACGACGCTGGTGGGCATGGGGATCATCATTGCGAGCGGCGTTGGCCTGATTCTTTGGCAACGCCGTTAAATTATTAACGCTTATACAAATCTACACTTAGTTAGTGGTTGATATGCCAGCCTTTTTGATCACCTGTCCCCACCGCGCATAATCTTTTTGCATAAATGCACCAAAGTCGGCAGGCGTGCCAGGCATGACAATTGCGCCACCATCTTCGAGTTTCTTTTGAAGCTCTGGTATCGCAAGCGTCTTATTCAATGCGGTATTGATGTAGCTGATCACTGTCCCGGGTGTGCCGGCGGGTGCCATCAAACCATACCAGACTGATGCAACCATTGTGGGATAGCCAAGCTCTGTGAAAGTAGGTAAGTCTGGCAGCAGGCTGTTGCGTTTAATACTGACGGCAGCGATTGGACGTAGCTTGCCGCTTTTAATATGTGGCAAAAGTGCCGGGATACCGTCAAACATCATATCAACCTGGCCGCTTGCAACATCGACGACTGCTGGAGCAGAGCCTTTGTAAGGGACGTGAACCAAATCAATGCCGGTTTCGGTTTTAAATAGCTCACCTGAAAGGTGGGGAGCGCTGCCTGTGCCGGCAGACGCGAAACTCAGTGGTTTCGTTTTAGCGAGCGCGATCAGGTCTTTAACGGAGTTAACAGGTAATTGCGCATTGACCGCCAGGATAATTGGAAACTCGGCGAGTGCGCCAACCGGGATCAGATCCTTGAATGGATCGTAAGTCAGCTTGTCGTAAAAGTAAGGGCCGATTCCGTGCGTTGAAATACCCGCTTGCAAAAGGGTGTAGCCATCCGCAGGTGCGCGCGCGACAAAAGCACTGGCAATCGTTCCATTCGCACCAGCCTTGTTCTCGACCATGACAGGCGTGCCAAGTTCTTTGGCAAAACCTTCAGAAAGCGCCCGTGCGACAAAGTCTGATGCACCACCGGGAGGGACCGTGATGATGAGGCGAATGGGTTTGTCGGGGAATTTAGCTGCGTCGCTAGTCGTATTTTGTGCAGTCGTGACGCTGGTCAAACTGATCAGCACTAATGACATCATTAATTTAAATTTCATTACGTCTTATCCTGACTCTTGAAAGTGTGGCTGAGAACTGAGCGCTATTGATCAAGCAATATCCATGCCGGGTACGACGCCTGGTGGCAGGCTTTCAATATGCTGGCAGATTGCTCCGGGCGTGGTGAGCCAGATCTGATCTCGATGCGCAACGATATGTTCGATCACGCGTCTGAATTGACGCAAACGATAAGGTTGACCGAGAATAAAACTGTGCAACACGACGCTCATCACCAGCGGTCTGCGCGCGGATTCCTCAAGCAACTCATCGAACTGATCAATCAAGCTGTCGCAATAGAGTTGCGAGGGGGTTCTGCGTGAAACACATTCAAACGAGTCATTGAGGTCGTGAGAGTAGGGGATTGAAAGGATGGGGCCGTGGGAGGTTTTAAACCAGACCGGTTGGTCGTCGAGCGGCCAGTCCATCATATAGCGATAGCCGGCTTCCTTTAATAAATCCAGGGAGTCATGGGTTTGCGAAATATAAGGGGCTAGCCAACCTGTGGGAGGTTTGCCTTCGTGTCTGGCAATGGTTTGTGTCGCCTCCAGAATACATGCGCGCTCCTCTTGAAGGCTCATGTCAATTTGTCTCTCCGCATTGGTGCGGCCGTGCGCGACAATTTCATCTCCTCGCGCGCTGAACGCTGCAATCATTTCCGGGCAGTAGTCATAGAGTTCGGTATTCGTGAGCAGAGCGTAGGGGAAGTTATACGTGTTGGCTAGTTCAAGTAGTCTCCATGCGCCCACGCGGTTGCCATAATCGCGCCAGGCAAAACTCCGGGTATTGGGTTGTGGGGCAGGGTTGGCATAATCGTTACCCATACCCTCACCAAAAGCAAAGTGCTCAACGTTCAGGCTGAAATGCACGGCGAGCCTTTTACCCTCAGGCCAGCTGTAGTCTGGACGGTTATTGATTGCGGAATAGTCATACCGGTGATGGGTCTTTAACATGATGCGCAGATGTTCCTGGTGGTGAGGCGTGTAATATTGCCAACAAAGATTTTAGAATTGCCCATAAATATAATGCTGAAACAATCATGAATATAAAGCTCGCTGAGAATTTCCGTGCAGTTTTTTACGCGCCTTTTTACGCTACCCATGCATTGGGCTTGTTTGCTAAGGAGGGCTTATCCATTAGTTTGCTCGACTCGCCTTCACCAGGCGCTGGCATTGCAGAGCTCGCGCAGGGCAATATTGATGTTATGTGGGGCGGGCCGTTGCGCGTAATCAAGGAGCGTGATCAACACCCTCGCACAGGCGCATCGCTCGTCGCATTTTGTGAAGTCGCGGCTAAGGATCCGTTTTTTCTTGTCGGGAAGGCCGATCCTGCAAACTTTCAACTGGCAGACTTACTCAAGCTGAAATTTGCATCCGTCAGCGAAGTACCAACCCCCTGGCTGTGCCTGCAGGAGGACTTGCGTGATGCCGGTGTCGATCCCCATGCGATTGATCGGATTCCAGATCGGCTCATGCAGGAAAATGTTCGTGCGCTTCTTAAAGGCGACATCGATGTAGCGCAATTGTTTGAGCCGTATGTCTCTCAAGCTTTGGAGCAGGGTGCGGGCAAGGTGCTGCACGCGGCGAATGCACGTGGCTATACCGCCTATACAACCTTTATTTCGACGGTCGATGGCATGCAGCGTAATCGAGATGCATTCGACGCCATGATTCGAGCCATCGAGCAATTTGGACCATGGCTCGCTGAACACGGCGCAGCCGAACTCGCACGTGTTGTTGCGCCTTTTTATCCAGATCTGGCGCAAAGCACGCTTGTTAGTGCGATGAGCCGCTACCAGCAAGCGAGTCTCTGGACCTGTCGACGCGTGATCTCACGCGCGGGCTTTGACCGGCTCGGAAAGAGTATGCATCACTCGGGTTATATCGGTCGCGAGCCAGACTACGAGGATTGTGTGGCTGATATTGCTCACGAGTGAGGTTGAAAGCTATCCGGGTCAGCCATCGGCCAGCCAGATTCATAGACAGGGCTGGGTAACTCGCCAGTCAGTAAAATTCCTGGCTTCATTTCTCTATAAAGCGTTGACATATAAGTCACTTTGTTGCCTGAGGTTCTGACAGCAATATGTTTTGCGGTGAGTGCATCGGGATGCTTGAGGCCTGCAGCTTGTAAAAGTTCAGCCAAGGCATGCAACGTATTTTTATGAAAATGCGCGACGCGCGGTCCTTTGTCCATAGGAACCAGGCCGCGTTGACGGTCTGCGTCCTGTGTGGCGACACCTGTCGGGCATCGTCCGGTATGGCATTGCTGTGCCTGGATGCATCCAATCGCAAACATAAACGCGCGCGCGCTGTTACACCAGTCCGCACCGAGCGCGAGTATGCGGGCCATATCAAATGAAGAGGTGATTTTTCCTGAGGCGCCCAGTTTGATCCGGTCACGCATGCCGATTCCAATCAAGGTGTTGTGCACGAGAGTCAGGGCGTCGCGCAATGGCGTGCCAACATGGTCTACAAACTCGATGGGTGCCGCGCCTGTGCCGCCTTCGCCACCATCAACCACGATAAAGTCTGGAGTTATACCGGTTTTAAGCATCGCTTTGGCAATAGCAAACCATTCCCATGGGTGACCAATACAGAGTTTAAATCCGACTGGTTTGCCGCCTGATAGTCGACGCAGGCGTTGTACAAATTGAAGTAAACCTGCCGGCGTGCTGAATTCAGAGTGGGCCGATGGTGAATTACAGTCTTCTCCGATTTTGACGCCACGTGCCATGGCGATTTCCGCGGTAACTTTACTGCCTGGCAATATCCCGCCATGCCCTGGCTTAGCGCCCTGGGAAAGTTTTATTTCAATCATTTTGACTTGAGGCAAGGTGGCATTTGCTACAAAGTGCGTTTCTGAAAAATGACCATTTTCATCCCGGCATCCAAAATAGCCTGAGCCGATATTCCAGATCAAATCGCCACCCGGCTGGCGGTGGTACGTGCTGATGCCGCCTTCGCCTGTGTCATGCGCGAAATGCCCCATTTTGGCGCCAGTATTTAGCGCCAGAATTGCATTGGCTGACAGCGCGCCAAAACTCATCGCGGAAATGTTCAGTACAGAGAGCGAATAAGGTTGGGTGCAGTCGGGGCCACCGACTGTAATTCGAAAATCCTGATCCGTAATTTTTGTTGGAGCCATAGAGTGGTTGATCCACTCATAGTCCTCTCCGTAAACATTTTCTAGCGTGCCGAAAGGGCGTTTGTCGATTTCTTGCTTTGCACGTTGATAAACCAGTGACCGACTCTCCCTTGAAAATGGTGTGGGGTCCGTATCGTTCTCAAAAAAATACTGTCTGACTGCGGGTCGCAAGGATTCAAGTATGTAGCGCATGTGTCCCAGAATGGGATAGTTGCGCAGTGTCGCATGCTGTGACTGACGCAGATCGTGAATGCCTACCAAAGTTAAAAACCATGACAGTGCGGCTAATGCCCACCAGAATTCAATTGCTATGCCAACACGCGTCATTAGCGGAGCAATGACGCATAATGCGGCAAACAGCCATAGGGTCAGATAACGGGGTAAAAAAATATGCATGATCAGCAACCTGTTAAACGTGGTGTTTTTTCAACACTCAGGCCAAAAAAGGGGCGGAAATAGATACCGAGCGCATTGCCCGCAAAGGCAGCAGGGACCCAAAGCCATGCATGCAGGCTGCCAGAGATAATTCCGCTGAAATATGCCCCAATATTGCAGCCATAGGCCATGCGCGCACCAACACCTAGCAACAATCCACCGATGATCGCACCCATGAGCGAGCGAAGCGGCAGATGCCAGATCGGTGCAAATTTACCCGCGGCGCTGGCTGCAACTAATGCCCCGAGCATGATGCCGATATCCATGACAGACGTGATGTCCTTGGTGATCGGATCCGTAATGGCTTGTGGTGTTTTGCTCCAGAATGCCCAGGTCGCTACATCGATACCCATAGCATGTAAGGCTTGTGAGCCCCACAAAGCAAAAGCAGATGTTATGCCCCAGGGCCGGCCTGCCAGGGCGAGCGTCGCAAAATTCAGGATAACTAGCGCAACAGCACCCCAGATTAATGGCCAGGGTCCATGCACGAAGGAGGCCTGTTGGTTGGGGACGTAACTGATAGGTTCGATATCGCCATGCCGGCGTTTTTCAAGAACAATGGTTCCCCAGGCAATGAGTGCGAACACAGCGAGATTTGCAAGCAGTGCTGGTGTAAGACCCCATTCTTTAACCATTGAGTAAGGTTTGATGGCGGGCAGCGTTGACCACCATGGAAATATATATGCGCCAATGACGGAGCCAACAATAAAGAAAAATAGCGTCACAAACATGCGTGTATTGCCTCCGCCAGCCGCGAACAATGTGCCAGAGGCGCATCCGCCCCCTAATTGCATGCCCACACCAAAAATAAATGCACCCAGCAGGACGGATACACCTGCCGGTGCAACTAAACCATTGACCGGATTATCAAATAACGTCCCTGATGACAGAAACGGGAAAAACAACATAACGCCTATCGCAAGCATGACCATCTGCGCGCGCAGGCCCGCGCCGCGGCCGTTTGCAATGAACACTCGCCAGGCCTGGGTGAAGCCGAATGAGGCGAAGTAAAGCGTGATGCCCATCAGTGCGCCGATCACCCAGAGTGCCGCCTGTTTTAGACTCACTGTCTGGAAAATATATAGGGCACCTGCCAGAATCGCCAGACCGGCCAGACTGATTGGCAGGGCATTGATGTGAATTTTTTTAAACGGCGCAAGTGGATGCTCGTGGGTGGGACTGAGGATCGACATATGAATATTCCAGAAGAAGAGTGCCTGTTGCACTCAGGTGATTGTTTGTGTGATCCAGGCGAGCAATATAGAAATTGTGATGACTGAACAAAGGGTTGATATCAGAATTGCGCGCGCGCATGCTGAGGCATCGCGCTGATATATCTGTGCAATCATGAAAGGTCCGGTTCCCACAGGCAGGGCGGCTGACAGGATGGCGATCTGGGCCCACATCAGCGGCATATCAAAAACATAAAACACTAGAAAAGCCGTCAACACAGGCTGGACTGCAATCTTGAGCAAGACGATACGCACGACGCTGCGATCGAAACTGCGCATCGGATTGGCGGCAAGAAAAAGTCCGATCGCAACGAGTGCACAAGGTGTCGCCGCCTCGCCCATTAAATTGATATATCGGTCAATTGCGCTCGGCATGTGCAGACCAGAGGCCGACCAGCAAATCCCGAGTATGGGAGCAATCAAAAGAGGGTTTTTAACAAGTGCGACACTCACTTTACGCATCGCAGGAGCCAGCTTGCCGTGCTCAAGTCTGGTTAATTCAATCCACAGGGTGGTCAGGGCAAACAGGAACGATACCGTGAACAAGGTGGTGATAATGGCCGGGCTCAAGCCGGCTTTACCAAACACGATTAAACACAATGGAATGCCCATAAAGCCTGCATTGCTGTAGGCTGAGGTCATGCACTGGATGATTGTGTCTGTTTTAGGTAAGTGGCTATTGCGAATCATCAAGGCATGCAGTCCAGCTGTGGCAAGCATGCCAATTGAGAATGCCCAGTAAAAGCCAGGTTGAGCAAGATCAGTCAGCGTTGCATGTGACATAGCGTCAAATAACTGGGCGGGTAGGGCGAGGTAAATGACAAATTTGTTGAGACCCTCCATGCTCAAGGTGTTGAGCAGTTTGAATCGTGCACAGAGCCAACCCGTCAGAATCAGGGCAAAAACAGGGAAGGCAGCATGAATGACCGCAGCAAGCATGGGTAATGGCGTAAGTTTAAAAAATATTCAGCGATTCAGTTTACATTGTCATACAGATGTTCTGCGGCAGTAATCTTTCGTTTAAAGAAAAAATAAGGTGCATGCGTGACGATACAAGTCAGATTGGGCAGCTGGCCCGAAATTAAAGATCAGGCCATGCCGATCAGGCTGACGGTTTTTGTAGAAGAGCAAAAAGTGCCGCTCGAAGAAGAAGTCGATCAAATGGATCCGCTATGCGTACATGCTCTCGCACTGAACGAACAGGGTTTGGTTGTCGGGACGGGCAGATTGTTGCCTGATGGACATGTCGGGCGGATGTCGGTATTGCGGGACTACCGCGGCAAGGGCGTGGGTAGCGCTGTATTGAATGCCTTGATAGAACAGGCGCAGCGTGCAGGGTTTGAGGAGGTGGTTTTGCATGCACAGACGCATGCTAAAGACTTTTATGCCTTGCACGCGTTTACTCAGGAAGGGGAATTGTTTTATGAGGCGAATATCCCGCACATCAAAATGCGCCGCAAACTCAAAAGCTGAACTTAAAAAAAGAAAAAGCCCCAAATTCTTTAAATAAAAATTTGAGGCAATAACTTTTTGAAAAGCGTATTTATGCTTTACACTAAAATGGTGCCCAGGAGAGGACTCGAACCTCCACACCTTGCGGCACACGGACCTGAACCGTGCGCGTCTACCAATTCCGCCACCTGGGCACTGCGTACTACTTTTTTCCTTACTACTATTTTCTATACTTTGTACTAAACTAAGCCACGCATTATATAACGAGATTCAAACCTTGGCAAATCGCCCACCTTACAATACAAACAAAAATCGCACGTCTTCGCCGAAGACTTCGCGTCCCGCTTCAACCTCAACTATCACTCCCGCATTGCCACCGGATTTCGATCCCGATGTGCCGACGCGCGAGCAAATTCTCGAGTCTTTACGCTCAGCCGCCGCGCCACTTTCTCCGGAAGATCTCGCGACTCGCATGGGCCTTGTACGAGAGGAGACTCTAAAAGGGTTCGATCGTCGTCTGAACGCGATGGAGCGAGACGGACAACTTTTACCAAATCGCAAGGGTGTGTTGCTGCTTGCAAATAAATTAGATTTTGTCGCCGGTCGCGTGCAAGGTCATCGTGACGGCTTCGGCTTTCTGCTGCGTGATGATGGCGGTCAGGATCTGTTTTTATCGCCCCGCGAGATGCTTAAAGTCCTGCATGGCGATCGTGTGCTCGTCAAGCCTAGTGGTGAATATCGCGGTAAACCAGAGGCGATGATCGTTGAGGTCATTGAGCGCCGAACCAACAGATTAGTCGGACGTTTTCTAAATGAGCGCGGACTCGCGATCGTTGTGCCCGAAGATCAGCGGATCAAGCACGATGTGCTGATTCCTCCTGGCGATACCGGGGGTGCGCAGCACGGCCAGGTTGTGTCGATCGATATTATTGAGCAGCCCACGCGTCACTCTCAACCCTTAGGTCGTGTGGCTGAAATCCTTGGGGAAATAGACGACCCGGGTATGGAAATTGAAATCGCCGTGCGCAAGTTCGATGTGCCTGTTGATTTTTCAGAGGCCGCACTCAAGCAAGCGGATAAATTGCCCGATGTTGTGCGTAAAACAGATCTGAAAGATCGTGTTGATTTGCGTGATGTGCCTTTCATCACGATCGACGGTGAGGACGCGCGCGATTTTGATGATGCGGTGTATTGCGAACAGGTTGATCTGGGCACCTCCGGACGCAAGCGACCCGCATGGCGATTGCTGGTTGCGATTGCTGATGTCAGTCATTATGTGCAACCCGACGATGCCCTCGATACAGATGCGCTGGAACGTGGCACGAGCGTGTATTTCCCACGTCGTGTTATTCCGATGCTGCCCGAAAAGCTCTCCAACGGCCTGTGTTCACTCAAGCCGGATGTCGATCGTTTAGTGTTGGTCTGCGACATGGTGATTCCGTTGTCCGGCGCTAAAGCGAATACGGTTGCGGCCTACCAGTTCTATAACGCGGTGATTCATTCACACGCGCGTACGACGTACAACCAGGTATGGGAGTCTCTGCAGCAGCCCCTCGGGCCGATGGCGCGCAGTCTGTCCAAAGTATTGCCGCAGATCACCGATCTGTACGCGTTATTTCAAGTTTTGCAGCAGTCTCGCAAAGTGCGAGGTGCGATCGATTTTGATACGGTTGAAACGAAGATTGTTTGTAATGAACTCGGACGTATTGAAAAGATCATTGGTTTGGTGCGCAACGACGCACACAAGCTGATTGAAGAGTGCATGCTGGCTGCCAATACCTGTGCCGCTGATTTCATGTTCCGCAGCAAGCATATTGGCTTGTACCGTGTGCACGAGGGGCCGACTCCCGAAAAGCTTAAATCTTTACGAGAGTTTTTGCGCACCTTAGGGCTGGGTTTGGGTGGCGGCGATGATCCGCAGGCCAAAGATTATGGCGAGTTGCTCGAAAAATCGCGTGCGCGCCCTGACTATGCGTTGCTTCAGACGATGTGTCTGCGTTCTATGCAGCAGGCTATTTATGGACCGGACAATGCAGGCCATTTTGGCTTGTCTTATCCAGCCTACACGCATTTCACTTCACCCATCAGACGCTATCCTGATTTGCTCACTCACCGAGTGATCAAGGCATTACTCAGTGGTACGCGTTATCAGCCGGTTATGAGAGGCTTTGTTGCCGCACCCGGGACCACTGCAAAAGAATACGAGCACGACGTGTGGGAAAAAACAGGATTGTTGTTATCGGCTTCCGAGCGCCGTGCCGATGATGCGTCGCGCGATGTCGAGGCCTGGCTTAAATGCTGGTTTGTTAAAGAGCGAGTGGGAGAAACCTTCAGTGGTCGCGTCACGGGCGTGGCGAGTTTTGGCATATTTGTGACCCTGGATACCTTGCATGTGGAAGGCATGGTTCATGTCTCTGAGCTAGGCACAGAATATTTTCAATTTAACGAAGCTTTGCACGAACTGCGAGGCGAGCGCACCGGAATGCGTTATCGTTTGACTGATGCAGTGCAGGTACAGGTTGCGCGCGTCGATCTCGAGGCCCGTCGGATCGAGTTCAGGCTGGTGACTGGCACCACGTTCGGGGCTTTGCGCAAGCAGGCCACCAGAACAGAGGAACCGGGTGCTCGTCATGTTAAGAAAGCGGCCGCACCCAAACCTCTCGAGCTCAAAGGCACGAAAGCGCGCGATCGTCGCCTCGAAGCTAAAAAAGCGGCTAAGCACGAAACTGTGAAACCACCTAAAAAACAGCAAGGACCAGTAAAAAGCGCAGGTACGAAAAAATCTGCGCGTAAAGGTCGTAAACAAGGTATTTGATTCTTATGGCAGCTACACAAACTCTCGCAGGCTTTCATGCGGTGATCGCACGCCTGCGTCAGGCACCTGATTCAATCAGGGAAATCTATGTCGAGGCCCAGCGCCGCGACAAACGCATGCAGTCTTTAATCGAGCAGGCAACTGCGGCAGGACGCGCGGTACATCCTGTTGGCGCTGATCGTCTCGATGGTCTGGCTGGCGGCACGCGCCATCAGGGCGTGGTGGCTGTGGCCGAGGCGCGCAGACTCGCCGACGATCTCGATGAGGTTCTGGATGGTATCCAAGGCCCCGCACTGCTACTGATACTGGATGGCGTGACGGATCCCCATAATCTTGGTGCTTGTCTGCGTACGGCTGATGCCGCGGGTGTGCATGCCGTCATTGCGCCACGAGATCGTTCCGCAGGATTAAATACAACCGTACAGCGCGTAGCCTGCGGTGCGGCGGAGTCCGTGCCCTATCTGATGGTGACCAATCTGGCGCGTACGATGCGTGAACTCAAAGACCGCGATATCTGGTTGATTGGCACCGATGATCGGGCTTCTGAGTCTATTCACCAGACAGATACACGCCGCTCAATGGCTTGGGTGATGGGCGCCGAAGGCGAGGGCATGCGTCGCTTGACCCGCGAGACCTGCGATGAGCTTGTTCATATTCCCATGCTTGGGAGCGTGGAAAGCCTGAACGTCAGTGTCGCCACTGCAGTCTGTCTGTTTGAAACAGTACGCCAGCGCCAGAGTTAAACTGGCGGCATTCTTTTTTGCTGAGATTTATTATGGCCAAGCACGGATTTACCACCAATATTTTGCACTGCGATCGCCGTGGTTCTGTCGAACATGGTGCGGTTCATAAGCCAATCCATACCTCTTCGCAGTACGCCTATGCAGATTCGCGGGAGCTGGCGGCTGTTTTTCAGGGTAAATCCGGCTACACCTACGCACGTCAAGGTACCCCAACTACCGATGCGCTCGAAAAGAAAATCAATCTGATGGAAGACGGTCTTTCTTCATTGACTTTTTCGACCGGGATGGCGGCACTTTCGGCCTTGTTCACCACGCTATTGCGCGCGGGAGATCATCTGATTTCCAGCCAGTATATTTTTGGCAACACTAATAGTTTGTTTGGCACCCTGCAATTGCTCGGCATTGAAATTACGCTGGTAGACCCAACCGATGCCAAGGCCGTTGCGCAAGCGATCAAACCGAATACGCGCATGGTGTTTACTGAGACGATTGCCAACCCGGGTACACAAGTCGCCGATCTCGAGGGCATCGGAAAAATTTGTCAAGAACACAAACTTGTGTATGTCGTTGACAATACGCTGACCTCGCCTTGGTTGTTACAGCCACGCAAAGTAGGGGCTAGCTTTGTCATGAATTCGCTCTCCAAGCATATTGGCGGTCATGCGCATGCGCTGGGTGGTTCGTTGACGGATACCGGGCTGTTTGACTGGACCACCTATCCGAACATTCTGGATATTTATAAAAAAAGCGCACCTGCGGGCTGGGGTATGCTGCAAATCAAGAAAAAAGGTTTGCGCGACATGGGAGCCACACTGGCTGCTGATGCTGCACACCGGATTGCTGTCGGAGCAGAAACCTTGTCACTACGTCTGGACAAAATCTGCAGCAATGCCATGGCGCTTGCGACATTCTTATCCAATCATCCGTCGGTCGCCCGGGTTTCTTACCCAGGCTTGAAAAATCATCCTCAGCATGAACGCGCGAAAAAATTATTTGGCGCGCGCTACAGCATGCTGATGGGGGTTGAGCTTGCGCCGGGTATTGATCCCTTTGATTTCCTCAATAAATTAGAAGTTGTGATTCTGGCGACGCATGTGGGGGATACCCGTACGCTTGCACTGCCCGCCGCGCACACGATTTATTACGAAATGGGCCCGCAGTTACGTGCTCAGATGGGAATCGCCGACGGACTGATTCGACTCTCTGTGGGGATCGAAGAAGAACAGGATCTCATTGATGATTTTGCCCGCGCTCTGGACTCTTGCGCTACATCATAAAAATGCTAAAAAAATAGAGACAAAAATCCCACAGTCAATTAATATGCGGCTTGTACGAGGTTTTTTTCTTGACAGCCGCCCTCAGTCGAGGCTTAATTGAGGTCTGCGGGATGCAATTGAATTCTCGTCGCGCTTACTCTCACCGATGCCTGAATCATCTGTGATTTTTTTAATATCAATAGGGGTAGACCTGATATGAACAAAACCGAACTGATCGACCACATTGCCACTAAGGCAGACATCTCTAAAGCGGCTGCTGGCCGCTCGCTTGACGCGATGATTGGTGCTGTGAAAGCAACTCTGAAAAAGGGTGGCACTGTCACTCTGGTCGGTTTCGGTACGTTTGCTGTGACAACGCGTGCAGCACGTATGGGCCGTAATCCACGTACCAACGAAGCCATCAAAATCAAAAAAGCTAAAGTGCCTAAGTTCCGTCCAGGCAAAGCACTGAAAGACGCACTGAACTAATCAGTCGCTAAAACTCAGTTTGCTAAAATCATGCGGTTCGCTATAATGCGAACCGCATTGTTATTTATATAGTTTGAAATTAAATAGTTTGAAATTTAAGTGCATGGGTGGTTAGCTCAGTTGGTAGAGCACTTCGCTTACACCGAAGATGTCACAGGTTCGAGCCCTGTACCACCCACCAGATTTTCTTCATATAGCCTGGATGTATTCAAAGTCTTTCGTCTCCTGCGATCAGAGACTGTATTCAGACCTCATCTATGCTGAATCAAACTCCAGCTCCCTCTAAATTCAAGTCTGCATTAAAAAAGCTTCCCTGGTCAGCACTGGGGCTAGTGTTGATTGCGCATCTTTTGATACTTTGGTGGCTGATGGACGCGCGGATCGGTTCAGCGCACGAAGATTTATCAGAACCAATCATGGTTTTTTTGGAGATTGCAGCGCCGTCCGATAGCGCGCGCATCGATGACGCATCCGTGTCCTCTGTACGTGATACGCACTGAGGGGTTAAGATAGCCATCATGCGAGTATTAGTAATAGAAGATGACGCCACACTCGGTCGGGCTCTCCAGGAGTTCCTGACCGATCAGGGCCATGTAACCGATTGGCTTGCCGACGGTCAGCGTGGCCTCTCGGCGCTGTCCAACCATTCTTACGATCTGGTCGTACTCGATCTTAATTTACCTCTCATGGATGGGCTCGAGGTCTTGAAGACCTTACGTGCCCAAGGCCAGACCTTACCTGTGTTGATACTGACCGCAAGAGACGGGCTGCAGGATCGTGTAGCCGGGCTCGACGCGGGAGCCGACGATTACCTCACAAAACCCTTTGAACTAATCGAATTCGCAGCCCGCGTTCGCGCGCTCGCGCGCAGGCATGTTGGTATTAGCAGTGCAATTATTGAGTTTGGCAGTTTGTCTTTCGACACCGCGCACCGCGAATTAAGAGCAAGTGGTCAGCGCCTGGCGCTTTCCGTCAGGGAACTCTCCGTGCTCGAAATGCTGATGTACCGGGCGGGAAAGGTTGTCACTAAGCAGCAGATTGTTCAGGGGCTTTCCGCCCTGGATGCTGACTTTAGCGAAAATGCAGTTGAGGTGTATATTTACCGCTTGCGCAAGCGCCTGGAAGGTCAAGGCACTTTGATTCAGACTGTGCGAGGGTTCGGCTATTTGCTTGAGCTTGAAACGCCCGCCTGAAAAAGATAGTCTTCGATGACACCCTATTCAGAGCCACCGAACGTATCCGGTTCACTTTTGCCTGCGGGTTCACTTGCCAGGCATCTGGTTTTGCGTTTGCTGCCGCCGATCCTCTTGCTGGCTTCGCTCGATCTTGCTGCGACATGGATCATCACGCACAAAATTGAAATGTCGGACTGGCAACTGGAAGACATTTGCTGGATCATGCTGGCCGGTCAATTCGTACTGATCGTATTATTCGCCTGGGTTGTTGTGCAAGGCGTGCGCTCTGGTATGCGAGCCGTCAACCAGCTCTCCGAAGAGATCGCCCAGCGCTCTGGGGATGATTTAGCGCCTGTTGTAGTCGATGATCTGCCTCGTGAGCTTGATCTGCTTGTGCGCCATACCAATGAGTTACTGGCGCGTATGAATGAGACCTTTGCCGCGCAGCGTCGTTTTGTCGGGCATGCCGCACATCAGTTGCGCACACCATTGGCTGGACTCAAGCTTGAGAGCGAGTTGATGCTGGCAAAAGAGTTGCCCGAGGATATTCGCACACGCGCGCAAAGAATTAAAAACGCGACGGATCGGATGATTCGAATGGGGCAGCAATTATTGTTGCTCGCGCGTGTGGATCCTGAGGCGCGTCCTCAAGATCATTTTGTCAGAATTGATCTGTGCGAATGGGTTCGGACTAGCGGAGCAGAGTGGCTTGCGCGGGCGCGCGCTGCACACGTGGATTTACAACTGGATGCCCCGGACGATGCGGTATGGATCGATGCAGATCCGGTACTGCTGGATGAGTTGTTGGGTAATTTGATTGATAATGCACTGCGTTACGCCGAGCATGCAACCCAAGTTCGCTTGCAAGTGACCTCTACGCCGCCCACGTTGGCCGTTGAGGACAACGGATGCGGGATTCCTCCCGAAGAGCAAGGCAAGGTCTTTGAGGCCTTCTATCGGTCTGCACAAGCCATTGAGGGCGGTTCAGGACTCGGACTGGCGATTGTGCGGGAAATCGCCCGTGCACATGGCGCATGGTGGAATTTGTTGAGTCGCCCCAGTTTTGATGGGACGCGAATGACCGTTGTATTTCCGGGTCCACGTAAAGGCGCCCAATTAACTCGGCTGGACCGATTTGCCCAGCTGCGTTAGTGGGGCGCCTTTAAAAATACTGCTTCACGCATATTGCTTTATAAAACGGTTGATTTACGTACGGTTGCTTTATTTGCGGCCCGCGCGTGACTCGATACGCATACGTAAAGCATTGAGTTTGATAAAGCCCGCTGCATCAGCCTGGTTGTAAGCGCCACCATCATCATCGAACGTTGCAATGGTTTGGTCGAACAGGGTGTCTTTCGAGTCGCGCGCGACAGTGTAGACTCCGCCCTTGTAGAGCTTGAGACGGACCCAGCCGTTGACTTCGGCCTGCGTGCTGTCAATCAGAGCCTGGATAGCGCGACGCTCTGGTGACCACCAGTAGCCGTTATAAATCAGTGAGGCGTAACGTGGCATCAGATCATCTTTCAGGTGCGCAACTTCGCGATCAAGCGTAATCGACTCAATGGCACGGTGAGCTTTGAGCAGGATTGTGCCGCCTGGTGTTTCGTAGCAGCCGCGCGATTTCATACCCACGTAGCGGTTTTCGACCAGATCAAGACGCCCAATGCCGTGCTTGCCACCCATTTCGTTAAGCTTGGTCAGTACCTGAGCAGGAGACAGTCGCACGCCATTGAGCGCAACCACGTCACCGTGTTCGAATTCGACATCCAGATACTCTGCCTGGTCAGGCGCAGCCTCGGGGGAGACTGTCCAGCGCCACATGGATTCTTCGGCTTCTGCTTTGGGATCCTCGAGATGACGACCTTCAAAACTGATATGCAGCAGGTTAGCGTCCATGGAGTAGGGCGCGCCACCTTGTTTGTGTTTCATATCAATAGAGATACCCGCTGCCTCCGCATAAGCGAGGAGCTTTTGGCGTGAATTCAGATCCCATTCGCGCCAGGGAGCGATGACCTTGATTCCGGGCTCGAGCGCGTAGTAGCCAAGCTCAAAACGGACCTGATCGTTACCTTTACCTGTTGCGCCATGCGAGACGGCATCGGCACCAACCTGACGGGCGATTTCGATCTGGCGCTTGGCGATCAGCGGGCGAGCGATGGAGGTTCCCAGCAGATACTCGCCTTCGTAGACGGTATTGCAGCGGAACATTGGGAATACGAAATCGCGTACAAACTCCTCGCGTAGATCGTCAATGAAGATTTGTTCTGGCTTGATGCCGAATTTGATGGCCTTGGCACGGGCGGGTTCGAGTTCTTCGCCCTGGCCGATGTCCGCGGTAAAGGTCACGACTTCGCAGGCGTAGGTGTCCTGAAGCCATTTAAGAATAACCGAGGTGTCCAGACCGCCAGAGTAGGCCAGTACGACTTTTTTGATATCGCTCATATGAAGCTCTGAAAGAATTAAATAACAATCGTTGATTTTAACTGCTTGGACAGATTGATGCTTTTAGTTCAGTCGGCCAAGTAACAGGAATTCCATCAAGGCCTTCTGGACGTGCAGTCGGTTTTCTGCTTCGTCCCAGACAACGCTTTGCGGACCATCGATGACTTCGCCGGTGACTTCTTCGCCACGATGTGCAGGCAGGCAGTGCATGAATAATGCATCTGTAGACGCCTGCGCCATCATGTTCGCGTCAACGGACCAGGCGGCAAAAGCTTGACGGCGAACGTCGTTTTCTGCCTCATAGCCCATGCTGGTCCATACGTCGGTCGTGACCAGGTGCGCGCCTTTGCATGCCTCGCGTGGGTCATCAAATTCTTTGAGCACACCTGGTTTGACGTTCGCAATACGGGCGGGATCCAGCCGATAACCGGCCGGTGCGGATATATGCAATGTAAAACCAAGCAACTCCGCAGCCTGAATCCAGGTGTAAGCCATATTGTTGGCGTCACCAACCCATGTCACGATTTTGCTTGAGATGTTTTTACGGTGTTCGATAAACGTAAAAATATCAGCCAGAATCTGGCAAGGATGGAACTCATTGGTGAGACCATTAATGACAGGTACACGTGAGTGTGATGCAAAGCGTTCGATACGTGTTTGTTCGAAGGTTCGGATCATGACGATATCGACCATGCGCGAGATGACGCGCGCAGTGTCTTCGATCGGCTCAGAGCGCCCGAGTTGTGAATCCGTTGTGGTCAGGTGAATGACCGAGCCTCCCATCTGGTACATACCCGCTTCGAATGACACGCGGGTACGCGTGCTGGCTTTTTCAAACACCATGGCCAGTGTGCGGTCATGGAGTGGATGATGCGGTTCATAACGCTTGAATTTGTCTTTGATCAAGCGTGCGCGTTCCAGCACATAAAGTACTTCTTGCGAGCTGAGATCGCTGAACTGAAGAAAATGCCTGAGGGGGCCGGTTGGTTGTGCGGCGTGTGACATGATTGACTCGATAGTTTATTGCGCGTTAAAGGCCAGGATCAGCGGGACCAGCGTCGCAATGATCTGATCGGCTTCGTCTTTGTTCAGGATCAGTGGAGGCAACAAGCGCACCACGCGATCACGCGTAACGTTGATGAGCAGGCCGGCTTCGAGCGCACGCAAGACTAGTTCACCGCAAGGTTTTTCAAGTTCGATACCGAGCATCAGACCTTGACCCCGGACTTCAAGCACACCAGGCTTTCCAATCAGCTCACGCTCGAGACCTGCTTTAAGGTAAGCGCCGACAGTGGCCGCGTTTTCGAGCAATTTTTCTTCTTCGAGTGCACCCAGCACAGCCAGGCCAGCAGCACAAACAAGCGGTCCACCGCCAAAGGTCGTGCCGTGTGATCCTGGACCCAAAACGTTAGCCGCTGGACCGCGCGCTGCAATCGCACCGATTGGCACACCGCCGCCCAGACCCTTAGCCAGTACAACGACATCAGGCAGAATCTCTGCCCACTGGTGGGCGAGCCATTTACCGGTACGACCAATTCCTGACTGGACTTCGTCGATCATCATGAGCCAGCCTCGTTCGTCGCAGAGCTTGCGTAAATCACGCAGGTAAGCGATGTCAGAAGGACGAATACCGCCTTCGCCTTGCAGGACTTCGAGCAGAACAGCCGTCACACGCGGCTCTTTATCGCCGGCAGCCTTGATGGCCTCCAGATTGTTATAGGCGACTTTAATGAAACCTTCAGGCAGAGGGCCGAAACCCTTACGGGCTTTTTCACTGTCGGTCGCCGCCAGCGTGCCGAGTGTGCGGCCGTGCCATGAGGATTCCATCGTGATGATGAAAGGCAGGTCGTTGCCTTTTTTATGGCCGTAATAACGTGCCAGCTTGATTGCGGCCTCGTTGGCTTCTGCGCCGCTGTTACCAAACAGCACTTCTGTCATGCCCGAGATAGCGAGGATACGTTCTGCGAGTGCCTCTTGTTGAGGAACTTCGTATATGTTTGAGGTATGAATGACGCGCGCAGCCTGCTCGCTGATCGCAGCGACCAGTTTGGGGTGACCATGGCCCAGGCAGGACACGCCAATGCCGGCAAGACCGTCGAGATAGCGTCGGCCTTCTGCATCCCACAAAAATACGCCTTTGCCATGGGTAAAGGCAACAGGAAGTCTTGAGTAGGTATTAGAAATGGCTGAGGTCATCGCCGAGGCTCCACAGAAAAACCCAGTAAGAGCCAATCGCTTATTTAGGGTGTAAAGGATCAATCATATACAATCTATGCGACAGGTTCGCGAATCAGAAGTTCGCGATGCCTGATTTTAGCGATACGGGTTGTGCATGACATCAGAAGTCCGCTACTTCGTCTTATACGGCGTAACAGAAACAGGTAGTACTTTTAGGCCCAGCGACTGGGCTGAACGGCTCGCCGGAGTACTTGCGCCTTATCGCCCGGCAGGCTTGCGTGCAAGCCATCTCAGCTACTCTCCCTACGCCATTCCAACCAGTATTAAAAACGTTCGCGCTGTTGTCATCGACGAGCGACTCAGGGATATCGAGCCGCTCGCCTGGAAGTTTGTCCACGATTTCGCACAAGACAACAAGTTAAAAACAAGTTTTGGTGCGCGGCCTGAAATTTGACCGCGCTGTGGGTATTACGCAACAGGCGTAACCATTTCACCCGTCGAAAAGTACGAATCAAGATTCTCAATCAGACAGTCCGTCATGGCGCGGCGTGTTTCATGTGTGGCGCTTGCGACGTGGGGCATTAAGGCAACCTGATTCATTGTCTTGAGCGCATCGGGTACTTTTGGCTCAAATTCAAATACGTCCAGGCCTGCACCGCCGATTGCACCTTCTTCGAGTAGTCTGACCATTGCAGATTCGTCAATCACTGAGCCACGAGCGATATTGACAATCATCCCTTTAGGACCCAATGCGCGCAGCACTGGCTCGTTGATGAGGTGCTTGGTGCTTGCGCCACCAACTGTTGCGATCACCAGGAAGTCGCTCCATTCGGCAAGCTTAATGAGCGAGTCAAAGTATGCATAATCCACATCATTACGGGCATTGCGGTTGTGATACCCCACTTGCATATCAAATCCCAGCCCGCGGCGCGCAATTGCCTCACCAATGCGTCCAAGGCCCACCACGCCGAGTTTTTTACCGCTGACGCGGGTGCCCAGTGGTAAGGCGCCGATTTTGTTTTCCCAGTGGTTTGCACGCACAAAACGATCGCCCCAGGCGATGTTACGTGCGCAAGCCAGCAAAAGACCCCAGGCAATGTCAGCGACGCAGTCATTTAAGACTTCAGGTGTGTTGCTGATTTTGATTTTGCGCGCGAGTGCCGTATCGATATCGATTGTGTCGTAGCCAACACCCCAGCTGCAGATGGCGCGTAAATTTGGCAGCGCGTTGATGACATTTGATTTGCAGCCAATATTGGCCGAAGTAGCGATGACTTGGATGTCCTGTGCGTGTTCGCGTAAAAAGGCTTCCTGATCGGCGGCTTTCCAGAGCTCCAGAACCTCGTAGCGCTCAGAGAGTTCAGCGTTGGCAGGAGCGTGACCAGCGAGTGAGCCGATCTGCAGGATACGTTTTTTTGTCATGTTGTTGGAACCATTTGTCTATCGTTAGAAATTATTATTGTGGAGGCGCAATGCAAAACAGCCCTTCGAGGGCTGTTTTTAGGTCATTGCAAGCATCTTGTCAACGTGGAAGTCCACACCATTCAATGCCTGCATGACGGAATTATTTTTTACTGCACAAAAACACTTCTTTATTTAGCAACAAACGCCTGACTATTCGGAGAACATAAGGCGTTGATGTTTAAAACA
>CAINDJ010000497.1 GCA_903847325.1 uncultured beta proteobacterium
AACTCTATTGATTTTTTGAGGGAGTGCCTAATGCCATTACGTCAACTGCAGTCTGGTTTTACCTTGATTGAGCTTTTAGTAGTAATCGCGATTATCGGTATCTTGACCGCAATCGGAGTACCGACTTATACCGGCTACCAAACTTCAGCTAAAGTCAGCGCTACCAAGCAGAACTATGACTCGATTAAGACATACATTGCAGCAGAACTCACTAAATGCTCTGCTGGTTTGACTCCTACATTGAATGACCCTAAAGCAAGTCCTTCTTTAGTGACCTGCCCCGCAGATTTGGCAACACCCGCAACGCCAGGTGCCTATTTTGTAGCCTACACAGGCAAAACAATTAAGAACCCATACAACTCAACCGATACAACACCAGCCCAAAGTGGCGGCGCAGCTGCGAGCACAGCCAACGCAGGTCGCCTGTTTATCAATGCAGCTGATGCAAACTGCGGACAGGGCTTGTCTGTTCAGACCGTCCTGCAAGATACAACCGCTGCATCCACCTCCTATATTCTTTACCCTGCAGCCTCTGAATGTATCAGCATGCAGTAAATCAATAATCATGCTCTGCACAGTGACCTAATTACTTGACCCGCCAACAGGCGGGTTAAGCATTTTAAAGAAGAGAAATACGATTGCGGTACTGCAAAAACCAAGCTGGATTTACGCTGTTAGAGCTCATTGTTGCTGTAGCAATCCTGAGCATCATTGCGGCAATTGGCGTGCCTATGCTGGTCAGTAACGTCAGAGTCGCAAAAAATGTGGATGCACAAAATACTTTGCGCTCTATTTATCTTATGCAGAAAAATTATTTTTCCGAAAATAATTGCTATCTCACTACATCGTCATCGGGTGATTACACCAGCGTAATCAATCAGTACTTAATGGGATCTACCACCCCTGCGGCAGGCCCTATTCCTGTGGGTAACAGCAATGACTTTTACTTTTACATTCTGCCGGGTACGGTCGGTGTGAGCGGCAGCTGCACAGGTACGCAATCGAACGATTACACGGCCTACGCAAAATCCAGAACCACATCTTTGGTGTATTCACTCAATCAACAAAATATCAAAGCTGGTTTTTAAGTATTCCTGTAAAAAGAAGGATATCAATGGCTTTGTTCTGTGCAAGCGTTCTTGGGTTACTGATAGGCAGCTTTCTTAATGTGGTGATTTATCGCCTACCTAAAGCGCTGATCGCCAGCTGGGGAAAGTCGTCAGCACTCGATACAGACGTTCATTCAGAACATAGTCGCTCGCCCTACTCCTGTCTATTAACCCCACCTTCAACCACACCGTGCTGCAGCAAGCCGATCAAGTGGTTTGACAATATTCCTGTCATATCCTGGCTCTGGTTAAGAGGGAAATGCCGATATTGCTCACATGCCATCGCCATACGCTATGTTCTGGTTGAGTTGGTCGTCGCGCTTAGTTTTTACTGGACCGTTTGGCATTTCGACGTGTCGTGGACAAGTGCGCTCTATGCTGTATTTTTTTGCCTCACGATCAGCTTGTTCTGGATTGATCTGGAACACTATTTGCTACCCGATAGCCTGACACTAACCTTGCTGTGGGCGGGCCTGATTGGCAGTGCAGTCGATGTATTGCCGGTGAATGCAACGGATGCGATTATTGGTGCAGCGATTGGTTACCTCGTGTTGTTTGTATTTAGTACCCTATATCGACTGGTTCGGCATAAGGACGGTTTTGGTGGTGGGGATTTAAAACTACTCAGCGCCCTGGGTGCCTGGCTCGGTTGGACAGAGGTCATCCCGACACTGTTCATTGCTGCAATAACAGGCCTAGTTTGCGTAGCGATCGGGATGATCGTCAAAAGACAAATACATAGTCTGAATCATTCAATACCCTTCGGACCATTTTTGATTATCTCAGGTGTTATTTTGCTCGTATGCCGGGCTGAAAATCTTCAACTACCCTTTATACAATGATGAAATTTTTCATAACACTTGTTCTGCTTTTAAAGCTGAATTTAGCGGGTGCACAACCCATGCAAGATAACGCCAGACAAGACTGCGAACGCACCATCAATTCTGTGATCGCCATCTACGGACAGTTGAGTCAGAATCCAGCGTTTAAACCTGAAAACCTGAACCCTGTCATCAAAGGGCAAACGAACGACTCTCGAATGCTCTGGTTTCTGAATCAAGAGGTTGTGCCACGCTTATTGAGTCAAGGCCCAGAGCGACTCGTGATGTACTTAAAAAGTCAAGGGTTTAACCGTTGCGCAGATATCGTGAACGGATCAACTATTTATATCGAGAAATAAAATGGGCATGATTGATAAAGCACTCGAATATGTGGCTCAATACAAATTATCTGATTTGCATTTCCACGCAGAGGAGCCATTAGCTATCCGAGTCGATGGCGAAATGAAAATCTTCCCAGAAGAAATCACCACAGCAGCCGATTTCGATCAACTCATCCGGGAATATCTCACTCAAGAGCAGCGCTTAGCTTTCATGGAAAAGTTTGATGCTGACCTCGCGGTCGACACAGAGTCTGTTCGTTTTCGTGTGAATCTTTTCAAGACGGCAAAAGGTTTAGCGGCAGTATTCAGAAAAATTGAAAGCAATATCCCGTCTTTTGATGCACTCGGACTGCCCCCTGTCGCACGCGATATGCTCGAGCAGGAAAACGGTTTGATTCTTGTCACTGGACCAACAGGCTCAGGAAAATCCACAACATTAGCAGCGATGATTGATCGTCTCAATCACTCTCGTTATGGTCACATCATCACGATCGAGGACCCGATTGAGTTCATCCACCACACGCAGCGTTCTGTCGTTTCACAAAGAGAGGTTGCGCGTGACACACTTTCTTTCTCTGCGGCGTTGAGAGCTTCATTACGTGAGGATCCCGATATCATTCTTGTGGGTGAATTAAGAGATTTAGAAACCATTCAACTCGCGCTCACCGCAGCAGAGACCGGACACCTGGTATTCGGGACCTTGCATACCAGCGGTGCACCTAACACCATCAACCGGATTATTGATGTGTTTCCTCCGCAGCAACAAGATCAAATCCGCGCTCAACTATCCCAGTCTCTGCGACTAGTCATGACGCAGAGACTTTTTAAGCGCAAAGAACAGCCTGGTCGAATTGCAGCATTTGAAGTCATGACCTGTAATCCAGCAGTACGAAATCTGATCCGCGAAAATAAGGTTTTTCAAATTCCCAGCATCATGCAGACCGCCCGCGGTGAAGGAATGATCACCATGGAAGCATCCATTCAACAATTGGTTCAAGGTGGGAAAATCGATTCGCCATGACGCAGCGTGGAGTCAGCCTACTCGAAGCGATCGTTGTAATCGCCATTATTCTGATTACCAGTGCACTGGTCGGTCCGAGTATTGGTAATTGGAGAGCAAACAGGAGCCTTGAGGCCGACTACCTCAAGCTTGTCTCGCAAATTGATTATTTAAAAACGCGCGCTCGGGTACTGAACGGCACCAGCCTGTTGATATGCAACGGCACAAAATTACTCACCTACCAGATTTCGACTGCAGGTCAATTTAGTACGAGTATTGTTTCCCCCGGTTTCGCTGGAAAGATCGTAGAGAATCCAACAGCCACCAATGCAGGTTTCAATATCCTATCGGGCGACACCACTATCGTCAGCGCGATCTGCAGCGCATCAAACACCCGGGCCGTACTCAATTCAAATGGCGTAGCAGGAGTAGAAGGAAGCGCCGCAGCCATTGATATTGAAATCAATCGCAATGGGAATAGAGAGCCCTACGGTGCTTACCGAATAGTCGTTAATCAGACAACTGGATTTGTGCAGAAATTCAAATGGAACAAAACGGGGGGGACATGGCTGGAGCAAGACTGAGCCTGCGCGCCCTAACTTATCATAATGAAGGCTTCACTCTGGTTGAGGCCCTCGTGGCAATGGTCATTTTCACGCTCGGTTTTAGTGGACTGTATTTTTCCTATGGGCTATCGCAACAAGTCGTCGTGGAAGCAGAAAAGCGGATGCATGTGAATCTGATCGCTAACCAGATCATTGAAACCATCGCGGCACAGGGTCAGCGCGCAGCCAACGATCCACTCAATCCATTTCTTACTCCATCTCAGTACTCCGGCAGTCTTGCTGCCTGTACTTACAGTGCCACGGATGACAGACAAAAATGGTGCACCAGTCTGAACACAAGCGTAGGTCCGTTCAATGCAGCATCTGGCCGTGAAATGAGAGATGTAAGTGTGATCAATGATGGAACTGGACTCATTATCAATGTCAGCCTAGTGACTGCGAATGGAAGTGTCACAGCCTATGTCACGCGCAAACTCAGACAGCTATGACGATACAGAGCCGTCCACTTCAACATCACTGTTCGCCCCGTACTGAGCAAGGCTATAGCCTTGTGGAATTGTTAGTTGCGATGGCAGTCTCAGGGATCGTGATTGCCGGGACCTATGCAGGCTATACATTTTTTGCACAACAACAACAAGTACTCCTCGCACAAACAGAAGTAGACCGTAATGCGTTACGTTCAATCGATTTAATCGCCTCAGATATCCGTATGGCAGGCTTTAAGGATTATTTCAATCCGAATGTAATGAGCACCGGTCAGCCAATCGCCATTACGACTGAGTCGCCTGGAGATATCAGGCTCGTGTATGACGAATATGATGCAAGCGGCACTTTATTCCGTGCCCTGATTCGTTACTCCCTGGTCCCCTACACGCCGGCAGGCGGGGTCACACGTAACCGACTCGTACGTGAATGGCGCAGATGCGTGAATCCTGCCGTATTTTGTGATCTTGCAGGCACCACAATCATTCAAGGACTGGCCACGGGTGAACCGATGCTTGATTGGGTCACTTCTTTTACTGTCAAAGGACTCAATCCCAGGGCGTCTGGGTCATTTTCTGGTCAGTATCAAACGGTAGAGGTCACATTCAACGTGCAATCACCGAAAAAGATTGAAGGCACTCCCAGGATCATCACCAAAAACTTTAGCTTTCTAACAAGGGCCAAGAATGTCTCTATCGTGCCCTGAACAATGCCCTACCTGCCTCTCGCCTGAGTCGCTACCCGTGCGTCAGCAAGGTTTTGCGTTGGTCATCACGCTCATTTTGCTGTTAGTGCTAGTCGCGATGGGAGTAGGAATCTCTCACGTTGCAACCATACAGTCTGACCTTGTCGCTGCAGTTGTTCATAAGCCCGTATCAATCGATGCAGGCGAGACCTGTTTTGATAATGCACTCGAATGGATGTCTACGAGCGCAGGAAAGTTATGGGTCAATGGTGCCGGGACTCCGATTGATCTTGCCGCAAGCGGTAATCCGCTAGCAGGAAAAACGACGCTTGCCGATACAGTTCCACTCGGACAAACTGAATCCAGAACAGCGCAATTTCAAAACAGAATGGGTCGAGCGCTATATAGCTCCTGCATCGTCGAAAAAATATCCAGCACGACGACTCGAGGTACTGGGTATGAAATTGGGACGTCAAATGGGTATGGGGTCAGCAGTTTTGTCTACACCATACGTATCACGGCGATCGGTCATTTCAACGTGGCGCTGAACGCCGGCGCGATTGATCAAAATTACTGGCAATCCAATTCAAGTCGCTCAACGCTTGAAGCGGTCGTCGAATACACACCTTGAGGTTATCGACTTGAATAATATTGGATCTGGCTCAGCGTCTATGACTCAAATAATCAGGTATGCGCTATGCCTGCTGCTGTTGATGATTAACGTGAATAAGTTGTGCCTGGCGCAATCCTTTCCATCATACGGAATCATTTACAACTCAACAGTCAGCTCCAGCCAGACCATCGCGTTAGGCGTTAATCCGCAAGGACATCTGAACACACCGAGCGGATTTGCTCTCAACGCAGGTCGTGGTGGGTCGGTGGGCATTGCCTATAAATGGCCAAATGGCTCAACAGCAAAAAATAACAAATTTTATGCAGCGGGCTGGTACGACGCAACCTCGCCGGGATGCCTCTGTGAAGGCTGGGGAGTGAGTGCGATCGACTCGCGTGGCGTGGCGGTGACAGGTTACGCGTCAGTTGATAGCGGTGGCATCAAGAACGTCACCGTTAAAAGCTTTGTAGTGGATACAACCAGCATCAAATCTACAGTGTGGATCAACGACTCTTCAGGTGCTCCAATGCTGGAAGTGACGCATATTTATGGACCGACACCTGGTGCAACCAGCAGCATTCTTTTTCAATCTCTCGTCACCATCACGAATATTTCTGGTGGGACGCTGCGCGACGTGCGCTATCAGCGTGTCATGGACTGGGATGTACCGCACAACGAATTTAGTGAACTCGTCGATCACGTAGGCGTTGCCGCAGGGCTAGCGAGTCCGAATTATCCAAAAGTGTGGGACGCCTGCGATAACGGATTTGCCACGCCAAACGCGACAGTCAGATGCACCTCGATCATGTCTGCTTCTGTTAATAAAGACTTTACAAATCTTGGACCTGCTGATCACGGGTCCTCCTTCATCTT
>CAINDJ010000498.1 GCA_903847325.1 uncultured beta proteobacterium
ATCCCCGTCCTTTAGGGCGGGGAGGATGTGTGCGCCCAGCATGGGCGCGATCTTGGAGGTGAAAGTCCTCCCGTGAGCTGGCCACAGCGAACGAAAGGAAGTGCAACTGCGTGAGGGTGACCGAGCGTGGGAAGGAAGCATGGAATGAAACCGTGAGCCGATGGACAAGAACTGGATATTAGGCACGATGGAACAAGGCGAGCAGGCACGTCACTGCAAAGCATTTGTGGTCAAAGTGAAATCGTGTACCTGCCAGGCTGGAAGTCCTACTTCCGTCTATCGCAGACCCCGCAAACATTCAAGAATCTGGACTCATGGACGCGCCATCGCCTGCGGGCCATCCAACTCAAGCACTGGCGCGTTGGAACGACTGTTTACAGCCGTCTCCGTGCGCTAGGTGCAACTCACGAGTTGGCCGCCCAAATTGCTGGTGGTGCTGGGCATTGGTGGGGACATAGTGAAGCAGGCCTGAATCGCATCCTTACCGTCAAATACTTCGACGAACTTGGAATACCTCGACTCACATGACCTCAACTTCTCGAACCGCCTGGTGCGGACCCGCATGCCAGGTGGTGTGGCAGGGGCGCGGCTAACTGCCGCCCCCTATGCCGATCAAGTGAGCTGTGCAGTATCCGGCAAATAAATCATGCGTTTGCTGAAATCTACTTCGATCACATTACCGTACCTCGCCCATTCAAGCATTGCGTCGAGAACGCGTTTCGCATCAGATTTGTTGAGTGAGAATTCAAGGACTTTTAATAAATTATCAAAAGGCATATTTCCTGAACTTTGTTGCTCGAGACTTTGGCGCATATTGATAATAAAGGGAACATTCGTAATGATCTGTTGCCCCATGATCTGTTGTCTGAGTTCACTATTTCCGTGTTCAAAACGTTGGCCTAAAGCGGTGACGGAGATATCGCCTTGATGTATGCTCGCCAGACCGAGCAACACTAATGCGTCTGCAGCATTAATAAAAGAGTTATCGGAGATTTCCGATACTTCGGCTAGTTTTGGCAAGTCGGCTGTGCCGCGGAAGGGGTCGTCCACCAGTCGTTCCAGTACACCTTCAATTTCTGCAACAGTGGCGGTCGACAAACCGTAGCTTGCACGAGTCAGTGTTTTATTTTTGTCCTGACTGTAGTTGTTGGAAGGCGATACCATTTCTGTATAAAGTGTATCAACCAGTTTGTTAACCTCTGGCCCTTTAGCTTGCCTTGGCCGACTGAGTGTGATCGGGAGTTCCGCCCTGACTCTGCCGGGATTGCTTGAAAAAATAAGGACGCGATCAGCCATCATCACAGCCTCTTCGATATTGTGTGAGACGACTAATAATGATTTTGTAGGGAGTTTGCCAGACTGCCACAGCTCCAGAATATCGTCGCGCAGGTGCTCGCCAGTCATCACATCCAGAGCAGAAAAAGCTTCGTCCATCAGGAGTACTTCAGGTTCAAGTACGAGTGCTCTGGCTATCCCTACGCGCTGACGCATACCACCCGATAATTCTCTTGGCAAAGACCCTTCAAAACCTTCTAACCCGATAAGTGCGATGGCAGCTCGCGCGCGTCTTGTTTGTTCGGCAGGAGAGACCCCTAAAGCCTCCAGTCCCAGTTCGACGTTTTTTTGTACGGTCAGCCATGAAAACAGGGCAAATGACTGGAACACCATGCTAATACCCGCAGCAGGTCCGTAAATGGGTTTGCCTCGATAGCTTACCTCACCGCTGTCGGCGGCGATCAGGCCCGCCATGATGCGTAAAAGAGTGGACTTGCCTGAACCGGATTGGCCGAGCAGGGCGACAATTTCACCTTCTGCAAGGGTAAAGTCGACATCATCCAGCACAAGGCGATCCGAGCCTGCGGAGGAACGGAATGATTTGTTAACTGAGTGTAATTTAATGATTGGATTTGACATGAGGCATAGGCCTTTTAGAAGTTCAAGCCTCTTTCGGCCATTTGATAGAGTTTGCGCCAGACAAAGCGGTTAAAGCCCATCACAAAAACGCACATGACACCTATACCGAGCGCGATTCTTGGAAAGTCTCCCGTAGCAGTCATTTCTGCGATGTAGCTGCCTAATCCTTCTGCTTTTAAGGTGGTGTCCCCCCAACTTACATACTCTGAGACGATACTTGCGTTCCATGATCCCCCTGTCGCAGTGAGTGCACCTGTGACCAAGCTTGGAAATACCGCTGGCAGGTAATAACGTCGCCATTTCAACAGTCCGGATAGCCTAAGATTTGTTGCAGCAAACCTCAGTTCCGTCGGGATCGTAGATGCGCCGGCAATGACGTTAAAAAGTATGTACCACTGCGTCCCGAAAATCATGAGCGGTGATAGCCATATACCTGGACTCAGTTTGAAATGAATAATCCCGACTACAAAAATTGGAAATCCGTTTGGCCTTCACTTGGGCGAGCAGTTTTATAATAACTTTCTTTTCCATC
>CAINDJ010000499.1 GCA_903847325.1 uncultured beta proteobacterium
AAATAAACTTGTTGCAGTCGACATCGCAAAAACGCCGGTCACCCAAATAATAATTTTCCATGTTTGAGTGTTAATTGTCTTTGCTAATTCTTCGCGCATCAGACCCTCGTGTTTGGCCAGATCCTCGCGTGTAGCAAGCATCGGAATAATTGCTTCGATTTTGGAGATGCGTGATTCCATTTGCTATATCGCTCGAAATATTAAAGCGATATTTTACAAAGCGACTACACACAGAAATATAGAATTAACCGCAGATTTACTCTGTTTGAGCGAGAAAATTGTTAGCAAAAGTAACCGTGGAGAGTCAATCAGTCAGTCCTTCGATGAGCAAGTCTGTCGACAAGCACGTACTACAAAGCGCCAGCACTCAGTACAAAGCGGTCATCTTTTTTATTGTTTCTTTTACTTTGCCCCGTAGCTGTTCCGGCGCGAGCACTTCAACATCTGAGCCTTGTTTCAAAATATCCTGGATCAACTCCCAGTCCTCGCCGTAGGGGACTTCGAGCTCGTAGCTACCATCAGACAATATTTTGCTGATCTGCTCAGGATGCCATGTTTCTTGCGCGACCCATTGAGCGCGAAAAGGCGTGAATTTTAATTTTGCGACCTGTCGATTTTTTCCATTAAAAATACCGTAGCTCGTCTCAAACATGTCCTTTAAATCTTTTGCCTCCACATCACGCGCAGGCTGTTCGGTCATTTGCGCACCCGTGATTGCATCGACAGCAAAACTACGTAAATCATTACGCAAGTGACAGTAGGCATCCAGATACCAATTGTCCCGGTAATAAATCAGATGCTGTGGCGAGACCTCGCGCTCGGTGGTCGTCCCGTGCTGACGGGCATAGTGATGAATCTTGATACGCTTACGGTTAATCAGGGCCTGTGCAAGCAGTTGAAAATATTCATTCTTTACCTTGCGCTGCCCCATAGGGACGATACGGATTCTGCTCGAAGCCTCTGCAGCACTCCCGGTGCCCTCTTCGAGCAAGCCCTCTAGTCGGACCTTAAAGGGTTTGACATGAGGCGCGAGCAATCCGCCAGGCTCAAGCTTTGAAATCATCTCGAGCATTGTCAGGACGGAATGTATTTCCTGCTCACTAAACCACACCCCCGGCAACTCAAAAGTCCGCTGGTTCGCCGGCTGTTGCGTCAACGCATAGCCACGCAACGAAGCATCCCAGGCGAAAGGTACGCCCAAGCGATCTCGCATATAGGCAAGATCGCGATTTAATGTCGCGCGCGAAACCTCTAAGGCCTCTTGCATTTGTTTCATCGTGACCGAAGGCTTTGCCATCAGCATTGTCTGGATTTTGTAGAAACGCTCGGTACGATCCATTTGCCTACCTTGTTTTATGCGTGATCCTACTAATCAACGATTAGCGCATCGCTCGCTAAGTTCTTTTTATCACGAATGCTTGTAATTCTGGGAATGATTGTTTGGAGGGTGCAACCGTTAATGCCCTCTTGAGCCATGTTTTGACGCTATATTTTTTTGCTTTGTATTCCAGGACTGCGAGCTTCAGATCCTGGAAAATCAGGTTAAACGTTGGCCTACCGTTAGTCTCATAGACCAACTCATAGGCACTAACAACCACCAGGCTCAACATTATTCCCGCCAGGGCGGCACCCAGGCGCGCGCGCATCTTCATCTTTCAACTTGTTAGCCAAACATTTTGTTACTAATTATTAATGGCTAGATGGCTCAGGAGGTGATACAGATAGTCGTCGTATTAATTATTCGCTACAGATTAATTAATTGTCATAGGTACGCAAATCCTGCGGAATTCTTCGCGATACTCACGGCAAGCACTGATCACATACTCCGCGGCACGGTTCAAAGTACGCGTGTACTCAGGCACGTCAGCACAGAACGTTTCATAAGTGATCCATACATTGTTCGTATCGGTCACCATCGCTTTGACACAACGGCGTGTCGCACTGATCGTGTTCGCTGCGGTAATAGCATAGGTCCGATCAGACATATCCAGCTCCGAAAACACGCAGGAATACATCCGGTACCCTGCCTCGCCGTCATAGGCATCGATATAAATTTTCCATCCTTCGCATTTAAAGCCAATTGACCCATCACTATCTATCGCTGGGCGAAAGCCCTCCATCACGAGATGGTCGTGGACTTGCTGAATGCCAGGATTGATCTTCACGACCGGCTTAGGTAACGCGATTGTTGCACTCGCTGAGATATCCGTGACGTCGGTTACTTTGCTCGTAGTGGATTTTTTAGCCACGGTATTGCCCCTTGATAATCGAATATGTCATGTCGGTATCCTGAGCTAATTCATCAGTCGGCTTCGCGCCAGACGAAACCAGCCAAAACACCAAAACGAATAAAAATGAAAAGGTTTTTAAATTCATCATGTCTCCCGATGTAACCCTGTTGAGGTAAGGTATGAAGACATTATGCAAGAGGTAGTGCCTCACAGGATGAGGCACTGGAGAGTTGAATGGATTGAAAATATTACGCAGAATCGCGAGACTGTAGCGAGCTAGAAGAAATACGTGTCAACAAAGCTAATTTATATAGCGTGCAATAAAAAAGACCCCACCAAAAGATACGGTCATTACACCTGTTGCCCAAATAATCATTCGCCAACTCGCTGCTGCAATCTCAGTATGGATTAAGGCGGTTAGCTTTACATCGAGATTAGAGATTTTTTCACTCAACTTGCCGTCTAGTAAAGCCACATCCTCTTTTGTAGCAAGCGTCGGCAATATCGCCTCAATACGACTAATTCTGCTATCCATCCCTCCCCCCCGCACCAAATAAACAAGAACAATTTTAGTTTTAATTCGGTAGTGAGGAACGAAGAGAAGGATAAATTGATGTAAGCAAATGTACCAATACAAAAGATCTAAACGACTACTTGACGCGACCTACTTCACTCGATTTTTGCGAAACGAATTTTTCAATAAAATCTTGCCGTCTTTAAACGTAAATACATCACAGCCGAGCACCTCTACTGCGACACCATTCGCAGGCGTTCCAGTAAATACCCACTCAGACAGCCCCCGCTCGCCACTGACAAAATGTTTGTCGTGACTCCATTTCGCATCGGGGAAATCCACCCATGCCTTACTGAAACCCTTGCGGACTTCTTCGTAACCGCTAAAACGCGTACCGCACACGAGCGGCCCCATCCAGGTTTCAAACGCGCAATCAGGATGCATGTAGCTCATCAGTGCATCGATATCGTGATCATTCCACGCTTTGGCAAAGCCTGTTAAGTGTTCAACTGTCACGCTCATGGGATGTTCCTTATTAAATGATTAACTGAGCTCGGATAAACGTAACGAGCGATAGAGAAAGTCGACGATCACGGGCTCGAGGTGACTCGTGACAGCCGGCTCGCCCCCTTTATGAACCAGACTGGAGGCGGGATAAAAATGCGTGCCGCCTGGTACTTCCCACAACTCATTCGTCACACCCATCTCATCAAAATAAGCATGCGACTGCTCCCCGAGTGCTTTCACATAATCCAGATCATTTTCACCCACTACGATCAAGGCAGGCGCATAGTTGCCGCTTGGCAGGATCAGGCGTTTTGCTTCCTCCATACCCAGCATGCTCGAAAGAGCTACGACAGCGGCTGCGGGTACATTTTTTGCATACGTCGCGCAGGCAGCCATTCGCGCGCCAGCCGAAAAACCACCTACCGCAATTCTTGATTGATCGATCCCGTAGGTCGCTGCGTGCGCATACACGTATTCAAACGCCTTGCGCATATCGTCAAAGGCCGCCTCCATGCCAGACC
>CAINDJ010000500.1 GCA_903847325.1 uncultured beta proteobacterium
AATAAATGATTTTTCGATCTGCACCGTTCAAAAGTTTAAGTAAAATAAACGGTTGCTAATTTCGTGAAAACTTCGTTTTTTGGTAGACCCATAATTTTTTGAGATCTTCTGGACTTTTCGATCTGGTGAATGCCATATACCAGGAAAGAAATGATGCTTGCCGGGTAACGGACATACCCCGATGATTTCCCAGTTTTTGTTTGAGATTACTGTTGACGCCTTCCAGGGCATTGTTGGTCTTGGGAATCAACGGGTGGGTTAAAAAGACAAAGAATGGCTGTTGTTCGTGGGTGAGAAGTCTCCAAGCACTCCGGATATTCCCATGGGTGTACCACCAATGCCGAGTCAACCCTTGCGGAGCGTATGTTTTTTCTTTCAGCAGGGAACCATAGTGTTTTTCCCACCGAGCAAGAGACGTTTGCCAAACATGCGGATCCGTTGGTTTCCCGACAAGCATGAGGAGCACAGCAACCCTCCGGAGTGCTTGCGTTGCCTCCAGTGGGCTATGCAATGGTAATAATCGTTTTGCTTCCCGATCGACATGGGCAAGACACCGTTGATGGGGAATATTCCCAAAATGGGATGCGACAGCTGCGACAATCGATCCTTTCCAATCGCTGACTGCTCCTATGGGAAGATGGTTACCTAACTGTACGGTGAGCGCATCGAGATCCCGATGAATTGCTTCGTATGTTTCACTCGATATGAACGACCACCAGAGATTTTCTTTGGTCGTGACATTGCGGTGAATGAAGAATACGCCGACTCGTCCTAACCATTTCCCATCACACCCGTAGACCCACGGGATCTCCGTGGTGGTGGCCTGTGGAGGAAGCACGCACCAAACATCCTGGGCGGTGAGCGGATGATCGAGAAATATCCCAAAGCGAACTGACAACGTCGGACGGGACCACCCATGCAGAGAGAACACGTGTTCTCGGTTGACTCGTCCTCGGACAAAGTGAAAGAAATCTTGAAAATCTGTCCAAGTTACGGGAGGACGAGAAGATCGAATAAATGATCGGAGACACCGCGTACATCGGTATCGACGTCTTCCGGAACGGTGATACCCGAATCGTTTGGCGTCTCCGTCACACGATGGACAGCTGATAGTATAGGCAGAACGGACACAAGATTTTTCATAGATACACTTTTAACAGGTATTTGGAAGATTGTGAAGGGCTAAACCATTAACAAAAGCAACGCATTTTTTTACTTAAGCCCCAAAATTAATTGATCATACTCTGATATTTTGATGTAATTTAAATCTTTCGCAAGTCTCAGATGATATTGGGTTTCAGCAAGTGACCCCTTTGCTTGATAGAGAAATTGAATGAATTCTTTATTACTTTGTCGCGCATTTCCCTCAGCAATGTTTGCTGGAACAGAACTCATTGATCGACAAAGTTGATCTATTAATCTGAATTTTTCCACAGGTGGGAATTTTTCAGTCAATTTGTAGATTTTTACAGTGAGGATATGAGCTTTTTCCAAAACAATTAGGTTTTCTTGTTTATTAATCATGGTTTTTTCTACAATCTAAAATCTACAACCCACGATCTACCCCCCTATGCCGTAAATCACAAAGAAGATGCTGCCGATCCAGAGAAGCACGGTAATGAGAAGCGGCAAATCCGACATGAGCACTTTTTCCGGCGATTCGCCTTTCCCTTCATAAATCAGCTGCATGTACCGCATGATGCCAAAAAGGACAAACGGGATACTCGCCATAAGCCATTTGCGGCCAGTGATGT
>CAINDJ010000501.1 GCA_903847325.1 uncultured beta proteobacterium
AATATTGAAAAAAATTAAATTCTTTATCGCTAAGTGCAACGCCATAAAGCAAACGCATCCTGTCGTCCCAATACGCTACGTTTTGCTCAATATCCCAATCCCAAATTCCTACGTTACCTGCTTCTACTGCGAGTTCAAGGCGATAAAGCATGTCGCGAAGGTTTTTCTCAGAGGATTTGCGCGCTGAAATATTGCGCTGTATCGAAACCCAGTTGGTATAAAAACCTTCTTTACTAGCAAGTGGAAAGATATTGAGTTCTTGCCATATTTCTTCGCCATTCTTTTTGTAATTGAGTACTTCTTCACGAATAGGTTGCCAATTATCAAGTGCTGCGCGAATCCTGTCCAATGCAACGCGATCTGTATGAGCACCCTGCAAAATTCTGGGCGTTTTTCCAAGAGCCTCTGCTACGGAGTACCCCGTTTCATTTACAAATGCTTGATTAACATAAACAATTTCTGGGCCTTTTAAATCAATGGGTTCTGCTTGCGTAATAATGACAATATCATTGGCTTTCTCGACTGCAGCACTTACAAGCGTCAGATTACGCATGGTTAATTTAAGCTTTTCCTCATTCTCAACTAACTGTCTGGTCATCCGCTGTTGACGAAATAAATAAATCCCAAGCAGTACATCCAGAATGAGGGCTCCTGTAATAATGAAACCCAAATTGATCCACCACCCCGTTAGGTAATCACGTTCAGCCAGCCCAACAGTCATCGTGTAAGGAAATTCACCTATTCTGTTGACCGCATAAATACGGGGCACGTCATCGAGGGTAGACTCAACCCTGAACTCTCCGAATTGAAAAAGTTTGTTTGTCACTTTTTGAAGTAACGAAATAGACTGTTTAAAATTTGAATGAGCGACAACCTCAGGATCGTAGCTCCTGACCAAATCGGTTGATGTAGAGTTGGCATCTGAGCCCAGTACAATCAGTCCATGATTACTGACATCAACTTTTTTTAACTCATGACGCAAGTCCTCTAGCGGAAGCGTCATTATGAGCACGCCCACGAAAGCACCGCGCTTATCTCGCAGCGCCCTAACAAAAGGGAGGACCAAGTGGCCTGTGTGGCGACTTACAAAGATCGAGTCCGCGTAGAACTTGCCATCCGGATGGTCGCGAAGATATGTAAAAAAATCTCTGTCAGAAATATTGGGGGTATTCTGATCTGCTACCGTACTATAAATCCGCTCACCTTGAGAATCAAAGACCCGTAAAGTAGCAGACAAATGGGTTAGTTCGGAGTATTGCTCAAGTAATTTACCTATGAAGGCCCCAGCACTGCTATCACCGTTTACAACCGAGGGGAGCGCTGCTAATTCTTTGGAGACGATATCCAGGGTCCGCTCAATTCCATCAAATAGCTGATTCACCTGATCAGCCAAAATAAAAGAGAGATTATCGGCCTGACGTTTGATATCCGTATGTAAGGTTCTGAAGCTGATGAGCGCCTGAGTAGTAATCAAGGCGATTAAGATAAGCGTTATTGCTATAAAAAACGCTCGACTACCGAGAAAGATAGCGCGAAGAGGGCTGGGGGCATTACCGGGTTCGGGTAAGGTCATAGGGAAATCCACATCCGAAGTTCACTGGCACAGCAACCTATATCCGAGAACAAAAATTAAATAATCCTTATGCTCGAAAATAGTGCCTACCGTAATTAGTCAATATCTCAAATATTAACTGAAACTA
>CAINDJ010000502.1 GCA_903847325.1 uncultured beta proteobacterium
CTATATAAATATAAACAGGGAGAGACAAGATGAGATTAAAAGGTAAAGTAGCAATTGTTACTGGTGCTGCAAGCGGCTTTGGTGCTGAAACGGCTAGACTCTATGCCAAAGAAGGGGCGAAAGTCGTTATTGCAGATTTAAATATAGCCGGTGCGGAAAAAGTAGCCGCCGAAATTGGTGAGGCAGCGGTTGCCATCAAATGTGACGTGAGTAAGCGCCCCGATGTCGATGCGACCGTCAACCTGGCAATGAGTAAATTCGGCTCTGTGGATATTGTTGTCAACAATGCAGGCTTTACCCACAAAAACCAACCCTTTTTGAATGTGGACGAGGCGACTTTTGATCGTTGTTTTGATGTCAACGTCAAAGCCATTTATCACATGATTAATGCCGTGGTGCCCATGATGCGAGCCAAAAAATCTGGCTGTATCATCAATGTGGGCTCAACGGCGGGCATTCGTCCCCGTCCTGGTCTGTCCTGGTACAACGCCTCAAAAGGTGCTGCCAACCTGCTCTCCAAATCCCTGGCTGTCGAACTCGCACCCGACAACATTCGCGTCAACGTGATCTGCCCGGTGATGGGTGACACAGGCATGCTCGGAGACTTTATGGGTGTGCCTGACACACCGGAGAATCGCGCGAAATTTATCGCAACGATTCCGATGGGCAGGCTCAGTACGCCACGCGATATCGCAAATGCTGCAGTCTTCCTTGCGTCTGAAGAAGCATCATTCCTGACCGGGGTTGAATTGCCCGTAGACGGTGGACGTACTGTTTAGTATCCGTTGCGAATCATCCTTGCCGGGCAGTTTTTTGCAACGCAGCAAGCGTGGCAATCCCTGCTTCGGCAAGCGCCAGCAATTCGTTGAGCTCATGACGATCAAACGTATGTCCTTCTGCAGTGCCCTGCACTTCGACATATCGTCCTGCGCCCGTCATCACAACGTTCATGTCCGCATCACAGCCTGAATCCTCAGGGTAATCAAGATCCAGCACGGCACGTCCATCAACCATCCCGACTGAAACTGCGGCAACCGAGTCCTTGAGGGGCTGACTGCTGATCAGACCTTGCTTGAGCAAGCCGTCTACCGCATCCGCGACCGCGATCCAGGCACCCGTAATACTCGCGCAACGCGTACCACCATCAGCCTGCAGCACGTCGCAATCAATCTGTATGGTGCGCTCGCCCAGCGCTGTCATATCCATCACTGCACGCAAACTGCGCCCGATCAGTCGCTGGATTTCCTGTGTGCGTCCTGACTGCTTGCCGCGTGCGGCCTCGCGGTCGCTGCGGGTATGCGTCGAACGCGGCAGCATGCCGTATTCTGCTGTCACCCAGCCTTGCCCTTTGCCTTTAAGGAAAGGGGGGACTTTTTCAAGTACGCTTGCAGTACAAAGAACTTGTGTCTCGCCCATACAAATAAGTACCGAACCCTCTGCATAACGGGTAAATTGGCGTTGGATCTTTACTGCGCGTAAATCATTGAGGGCACGACCCGATGGCCGCGCAACGCTTGGGCTAGTGGTTGAATTTGGCACGAATACATTCTCTACAAATATTTGGGTTAAAAAAATGAAACGACATCACCTTAGTATACGCAGCAAATCTGCCGTGGCGATTACGATCGGTCTGATACTGCAAGCATCTAGCTGGGCACAAACATCAGTCACGACACTACCCCCAACAAATATTCCCGCAACAGCCGCGAACACAGCCGTTACGCGGTATGACAATACTCTTGAAATCTTTCAACCGTTGATTCGAACCGGCGGCATGGTGGCGAGCGAGCAGCATCTTGCCTCGGCAGCAGGTGCGCAAATGCTGCGCCAGGGTGGGAATGCCGTTGACGCAGCCGTCGCGGTCGGTTTCGCACTCGCCGTTGTATTGCCCAATGCAGGCAATCTCGGGGGCGGCGGCTTTATGTTGATTCATGATGCCAGGACGAAATCCAATATCGCGCTCGATTTCCGCGAAATTGCACCCGCGAGCGCCTCGCGTGATATGTACCTGGATGCCAATGGAAAAGTCATCGAGGGAAAGTCAACACGCACGCCTTACTCAGTTGGCATTCCTGGCTCCGTCGCTGGACTCACACAAGCGTTAGCCGAACACGGATCCATGCCGCTTTCACAAGTTATCGCGCCTGCGATTAAGCTCGCAACCGACGGCTTTAGTGTCAGCCCGGTACTCGCCGAATTATTCCTCATCCAGCGCACGCATCTTGAGCGTTGGCCTGCAACACGGGCAGCCTTCTTCAAGCATATCGATGGATCCCAAACCTGCGCACTGGAGCAGTGTTCGCCATCCGCTATTCGTACCTACGAGGCTGGAGAAATACTTGTGCAAAAGGATCTCGCACAAACACTGTCCATTATTTCAGAACAAGGC
>CAINDJ010000503.1 GCA_903847325.1 uncultured beta proteobacterium
CACATCAACACCGTCGATTTTGATTGATCCGCTATTGACATCATAAAAACGCATAAGGAGGTTTACCATAGTTGTCTTGCCTGCGCCTGTTGGTCCTACGATTGCCACACGTTGACCTGGCTTCACGCTTGCGGTAAACCCCTTGATGATTGTCTTGTCCGGCGCATATCCAAACACCACATCTTTAAATTCAACTGCGCCTTTCACGCGAGGTAAATGCACTGGGTTTGTGATATCCGGGACCTGGTCTGACTCATTGAGAAATTCAAATACACGCTCTGCAGCCGCAGCTGTCGACTGAAGCACGTTCGCAGTGTTTGCGGCCTGCGAGATTGGCTGCGTGAATTGGTTCATGTATTGAATAAAGGCTTGAATATCACCAATATTAATACTGCCATTAATCGCGAGCCATCCGCCAAGAACCGCGACACCCACATATCCAATGTTCCCCACAAAGGTCATGATTGGAAACAAAAGACCAGAGAAAAATTGCGACCTCCATGCGCTGTCATGCATCTCTTCATTAATGGCATGGAATGTATGGATGGAACGTTGTTCGCCATTGAACGCTTTCATAATAACGTGCCCAGAAAAAAATTCTTCAACATGGCTGTTCAGCTTTCCGAGCGACACCTGCTGGATGGTGAAATATTTTTGTGATTTGCCAATCACAAGACTGATAAGCCCAAGGCTTATCGGCAACACAATGAGGGCGACAATCGTGAGCTGCCAGCTGATTGTGATCATCATGATCAATATGCCAAGTACTGTCGTTACCGAAGTCACAATCTGTGTGAGACTTTGGTTAAGAGTCTGGCTTACGGTGTCGACATCGTTGGTAACACGCGAAAGTACATCGCCATGTGTCCGGCTGTCAAAATACGAAAGTGGGAGGCGATTAATTTTTTTTGAAATATCACGGCGGAGGTTGAGCGTTACATCTTGGGACACGCCAGACATAATCCATCCTTGAATATAAGAGAAAAGCGCAGAAAGAAGATAGAGTCCGGCAAGAAGCTCAATATAGCCAATGATCGCGGCATAGTCGATATGTGGCCGTTGTGAGAGATCCATTTTGCCAATCGCGCTTTGCTCAGCTAATGGTAGCGCTTGGCGTGCCTCCGGCGGAAGAGTCTCAAGTAATTGATCACCAGTTGTGCCTGCGGGCAACACCTGACCCGGCGCAAGCTTCATCATAAGCTGGTCGTAGATCTTGCCATTCACATAGCCTGAGACAATATCGTTCGTCACGGAGCCGAGAATTTTTGGGCTCACGACTGAAAACGCCGTGCTCGCTACAGCGAAAATAACCACAGCAATCACCGCTCCCCGAAACGGTGCCATATAACGCACCAATGTCTTCATCGTGCCGCCAAAATTTTTCGGCTTCTCCACAACACCCGGGGTCATCCCTCCACGACGCCCAAGTGGTATCACTGGTGCTTGTGGTGCTTTTTCTCGTTTAATTGTTTCTGATTCGTTATTTTCCATGACTAGTGATTATTAAATCTCAGCAAGCTCTTTCTCAGAAAGCTGTGACGAAGCAATCTCGTGATACACCGGAGAACTCTGCATGAGATCGTGATGGGTGCCTTGCGCCACCACCTTCCCCGCATCGAGTACCACGATTTTCTCCGCATTCATTATGGTGCTGATGCGTTGCGCTACAATGAGCACCGTCTTTCCCTTCGTCTCACTCGCTAGTGCGTGACGAAGTGCTGCGTCAGTCTTAAAGTCAAGTGCCGAAAAACTGTCGTCAAAAATATAGATCTCCGGCTTCTTGGCGAGGGCGCGGGCTATGGCAAGGCGTTGCTTCTGTCCACCAGAGACATTTGCACCCGCTTGTGCGATCGGGCTTTCAAACTTTCCCGAAAGATTGTTCACAAAATCTGTTGCCTGAGCAATCTCAGTTGCATACGCTACATCGTCGTCAGTTGCATCGGGACGTCCATAGGTAATGTTCTCGCGCACTGTGCCCGAAAAAAGCATGGCGCGCTGCGAAACGTAACCAATACGTTCCCGCAAATCCGCTTGTGTCATATCGCGCACATCCACGCCATCAACAAGCAGTTGTCCGGCGGTGGCATCATAAAAACGGGGAATGAGGTTAATAAGGGTCGACTTACCTGAACCAGTGCTACCCACGATTGCGGTAGTTTCCCCTGGTACTGCAATAAAAGAAACATCCTGAAGTACCGGATCTTCGGCACCTTGGTACACAAAACTCACATTTTTGAATTCCACCCTGCCACCAAGTTTTGGCACTTGTGCTGGTTTGGCAGGATCCTTCACGCTCGGCTCACTATCGAGCACATCTGCCACACGTTCGGCGGAGACAGACGCACGAGGCACCATTATGAAAATAATGGAAATCATAAGAAAAGCCATTATTGCCTGCATCGCGTACTGCATGAACGCAAGCATGTCGCCGATCTGGATTTTGCCCATATCGATCTGATGCGCACCGACCCACACTACCGCCACCATAGTAACGTTCATGATAAGCATGGAAAGAGATTATTTATATACGCAGGGGATTATGATGCAAGTAAAGAGAGTGTACTAGAAGGAATATCAATTATAAAGAAATATCTTAGTGTATGATATAAGTAACAATCATAAAAAGGATATAAATTATGAGTTATATGA
>CAINDJ010000504.1 GCA_903847325.1 uncultured beta proteobacterium
GCCAGGCCAGTACACAAAGTAGAGACTTCAGGTTTGATAAAGTGCATGGTGTCATAAATCGCCATGCCTGCGTAAACCGAACCACCAGGTGAATTAATGTAGAGCGCGACATCCTTGTCAGGATTTTCGGACTCCAGGAACAATAATTGCGCAACGATCAGGTTGGCAGACTGATCATTGACCGGTCCAACCAAAAAGATCACGCGCTCTTTGAGCAATCGTGAATAAATATCATAGGAGCGCTCGCCCCGACCCGACTGCTCAACCACCATCGGAATGTAACCAAGTCCGGTGGGGGTTACTGAAGAACCACCGTGCATGGATGCATAAAAATCGGTAAAGCGTTGCATAGTTAAGCAGTTCCCATGATTTGGTCAAACGGCACGGCTTCGTCTTCGACCTGAGCTTTAGCCAATGCGTGCTGAACAACGTTGTCTTCGAGCACAATGCCCTCGACTTCGGCGCGACGGGCACGATCTGCCAGATAATAGCTGACAACTTCAGCTGGTTTTTCGTAGTTGGCTGCGAACTCTTCGATACGTGCACGCACTTGCTCAGGTTTTGCCTGAAGCGACTCTTTGGTGACAAGTTCAGAAACCAACAGGCCCAAACGCACACGACGCTCTGCTTCGGCGGTAAACGCATCAGCAGGGATAGGCATAGAGTCAGCATTTGGCACACCGCGCTGCTTGAGTTCGGCGCGAGCAGCGGCAACGCGCTCTTCGCTTTCGCTTTCAATCAGTGCTTTGGGCACGTCAAAGGTTGCTGCCTCGACCAGTGCATTCATCACGCTGGTTTTGGTTCGTGCCATGCTGCGTGCTTTGACTTCGCGTTCGATATTGCCACGGATGTCAGCGACGAGTTTCTCAACATCGCCTTCGGCTTGACCAAGTGACTTGGCGAATTCTGCGTCCATTGCAGGCAGAACAGGCTCGGCGACTTCTTTGAGTGTGACGGTGAATTCAGCTGTTTTACCAGCAACATCCTTGCCACCGTAGTCAGCGGGGAACTCGACTGGGAATTTTTTGGTTTCGCCGGTTTTCATGCCGCGGATTGCGGTTTCAAACTCAGGCAGCATGCGACCCTGGCCCAGCACAAATGGGAAATCATCGGCTTTACCGCCTTCGAAAGGCACATCATCAATGGTTCCCAGGAAATCAAGCGTCACGCGGTCATCATCGGTTGCGGCACGGCCTTCGCGGGCTTCGTGCTGAGCGCGCTGCTTGCGCAGAACGTCAATGGTGCGCTGGACTTCGGCTTCGCCGACTTCAGTCACTGCACGCTTGATTTTCAAGGTCGACAGATCGGGGACAGTAACAGTTGGATACACCTCGAAGGTCGCAGCAAAAGCGAGAGTGCTTTCTGGTACGCCTTCGGTTTTTGGCTCAAGCTTGGGCGCGCCGGCAACACGCAGACCTGAAGCCTGGATTGCCTGCTCAAAAGCCTGACCAACTTTGCTATTGATCGCATCGTAGCGAATGCCAGGCGCGTGTGAGCGCTCAAGCATCGACATGGGGACTTTGCCTGGGCGGAAACCCGCTACCTTGGCTGTGCGTGCGACACGCTTGAGTTCGGCCTGAACGGCCTGTTCGACGTCTGCCATTGAGACAGAAAGTTCAACTCGGCGCTCAAGGCCGGAGAGTGTTTCAACAACAGGTTGCATGTAAAAATCTACCAAACAGGATATACAGCGCAGCATACTGCCCACGCCGAATTAATGGATCGGGTTGGTGCGAAGGGCGGGACTCGAACCCGCACACCTGTTACAGCGTCAGGACCTAAACCTGGTGCGTCTACCAATTTCGCCACCTTCGCAGTAGGCAAGCATTGTAGCGCACCCTTGAAGTGGTTTCCGAACCCCTGGGCGTTTCTACTGGTTAAAATAGCAAAATGAACCCGCGCCTCGATACCCTGCAGCCCTATCCTTTCGAAAAATTACGTGCCTTGCTTGCCCAGGCAGGTACGCCACCAAAGGATTTGCGGCCAATTAACCTCTCCATCGGCGAGCCCAAGCACGCTGCCCCCGAATGTATCAAAAACGCCATAATCGGCTCGCTATCCGGACTCTCAGTCTATCCACCCACCAAGGGCGACCCATTATTGCGCCAGGCGATCAGCCAGTGGATCGGACGCCGGTATGGCATTCCTGAGCCGGATCCCGAGACACAAGTACTCCCTGCACTCGGTTCTCGCGAGGCACTATTTGCTTTCGCACAAGTAATTCTGGACCCCTCTAAAGACGGCATTGTGGTCTGCCCGAACCCCTTCTACCAGATCTACGAGGGCGCAGCCTTGCTTGGGGGTGCTACGCCCTACTACGTGAACGCCGATCCTGCGCAAAATTTTCGCTGCGACTGGTCTACTGTCCCGCAGGAGATTTGGGCGCGAACCCAGTTGCTTTTCGTTTGCTCACCGGGTAACCCGGCAGGTAATGTCATGGGGCTCGAAGACTGGAAACAATTATTTGAGCTGTCGGATCGCTACGGATTCGTGATTGCATCAGACGAATGCTACTCAGAAATTTATCTTGACGAAAACAATCCCCCCCTCGGCGGTATGCAGGCCGCATACCAGCTGGGGCGTCGCGACTTTAAAAACTTGATCAGCTTTTCCAGCCTGTCCAAACGCTCCAATGTACCTGGTATGCGCTCGGGCTTTGTCGCGGGTGATGCAACGCTCATGGCAAAGTTCCTTCTGTATCGTACCTACCACGGCAGTGCCTTGTCACCGGTCGTATCGGCCGCAAGTATTGCTGCGTGGAATGATGAAATACACGTGATCGATAATCGCAGTCAGTACCGTGCAAAGTTTGATGCCGTGCTGCCAATCCTCGAACCCGTGCTCGACGTCAAGCGGCCCGATGCTTCTTTCTATCTCTGGGCCGGTACCAAAGGCTCAGATGCTGATTTTGCGCGTGACCTGCTAGGTCAAACCGCAGTCACTGTCCTGCCAGGCAGTTTTGTCGGACGGACAGTGCATGGTGTCAATCCTGGACTAAACCGCATCCGTATCGCGCTTGTCGCTCCGCTCGCAGATTGTGTGGAGGCCGCACATCGCATCGCTGATTTTGTGCGTGCTTCACAAAAATAAACATAAATCTAATCGTACAAATTCTTGTAGAAATAATTTTTAACACCTCACAAAATCACTTGATCTACCTCGAATAGTTAACTTTAAACATTTCAATACTTACGGACAATACGATGACAATCGATCTGCAAAACACCATTGAACTTGGCTGGGAAAATCGCACTGCGCTGACTCCAGGCATGGCCGATAAAACTGTATTTGACGCAGTCGAGCACACGATCAACGCACTCGAGACAGGCAAGTTGCGGGTGGCCGAAAAAATTAACGGTAGCTGGACCGTGCATCAATGGATCAAAAAAGCAGTTCTTTTATCCTTCCGACTGACAAACAACGAAATCATGGGCCAGTCCCCATTACAGTTTTACGACAAAGTGCCGCTTAAATTTGCTGGCATGACTGATGCCGAGTTTCAAGCAGGCGGCTATCGTGCCGTACCTGGCGCGATTGCGCGTCGTGGTTGCTTTGTTGATAAAAATGTTGTCCTGATGCCCTCTTTCGTCAATATTGGTGCCTATGTTGGCGAAGGCACCATGGTTGACACCTGGGCCACCGTCGGTTCGTGCGCGCAAATTGGCAAGAATGTTCATCTGTCTGGTGGTGTTGGCATCGGTGGGGTACTTGAGCCGCTCCAGGCCAATCCAACCATCATCGAGGATAACTGCTTTATCGGCGCACGTTCCGAAGTCGTTGAGGGCGTGATCGTTGAAGAAAACTCTGTGCTCGCCATGGGTGTTTTCCTGTCACAAAGCACACGTATCTATGATCGTGAAACAAAAGAAATTCATTATGGCCGTGTCCCCTCGGGCTCAGTCGTTGTGCCAGGCTCACTGCCCTCTGCTGACGGCAGCCATAGCCTGAACTGCGCCATCATCGTTAAACGTGTCGATGCGCAAACGCGTGCAAAAACCAGCATTAATGATTTGCTGCGCGCGTGAGTACGACGATCAACCCCACACGCTACGACGATCCACCCCACACGCGCTTTATGCAATTCAATCAGTTAACCAGAGCATCAAATTGATCACAGACCACGCCCACGCTTCAAGAGATGCACTCCTCACCGTTCGCGATCTGATTCGCTATGCGGTGTCTCACTTTAACCAGGCCAAATTATTTTTTGGTCACGGCTCTGATAATGCGTGGGATGAGGCTGTGTATCTGGTCCTTTTTGCTTTGCATTTGCCGCCCGACCAACTCGATCCGTTCATGGACGCTCGCATCCTGCCTGGTGAGCGTGAGCGGGCGCTGGATCTGATTGACCGGCGCTGCGATTTGCGTGTCCCTGCAGCGTACCTGACCAAAGAGTCGTGGTTGCAGGGCTATCGTTTTCAGGTCGATGAGCGGGTTATCGTGCCGCGCTCACCTATGGCTGAACTATTGATGTCGCAACTCAGTCCCTGGGTGATGGACCCATATGAGGTGACGAGTGTTCTTGATTTGTGTACAGGATCAGGATGTCTGGCCATTATCGCAGCCCATCAGTTTCCCGAAGCCTTAGTGGACGCAACAGATATCTCCAAAGAAGCACTGGAGGTCGCTGCGATCAACGTGCGTGAGCATCAGCTTAACGAACGTTTGAATCTTCACCATGGCAGTCTGTACGACCCCTTGCCGATTGGCTCACGGTATGACGTCATCATCAGCAATCCTCCCTATGTAAACAGCGCATCCATGCTGGCATTACCGCGTGAATATCAGCACGAGCCCAGTCTTGCACTGGCAGGTGGAGAGGACGGCATGGATTTGGTCAGAACGATCATTGAGCAGGCTCCTGCGCATCTAACCGACCAAGGTGTGCTCCTGATCGAGATTGGACACGAAAGACATTTCTTTGAGCAGGCATTCCCCGAATTCGACCCAGTGTGGCTCGATACGGCAGGGTCCTCGGATCAGATTCTGCTGCTGACGCGTGAGCAACTCTCCTCGTGATACGCGCATCAGGATTAACAGTCCGGCGTGGCACCAAGGTGTTGCTGGATACGACAGAGTTTGTCGTTCACCCCGGTGAACGCGTCGGATTTGTTGGTAAAAACGGTGCAGGTAAATCTACGCTCTTTGCACTCATTCAACATGAAATCGAAGCCGACGCAGGCTCACTCGATATACCTGCGGGATGGCGCGTTGCCAGCGTCGAGCAGGAAATAGCATCCAGCAGCATCGCTGCACGCGAATTCGTCATTGACGGTGATGTAAGACTGCGGCAGTTACAAGCACAACGGCTCGAAGCAGAAAACGACCCGCACGCCGATGGGGCACGCATTGCGGAACTGGAAGCCGAGCTTATCGAAGCCGATGCCTGGACTGCCGCCTCGCGCGCCGAGCAACTACTCGCAGGTCTTGGATTTACCCCTGCTCAATGGATGCAACCGGTTGACAGCTTTTCTGGTGGCTGGCGCATGCGCCTGGCCCTCGCACGCGCGTTAATGGCACCCTCCGAGTTACTGCTGCTCGACGAGCCCACCAACCACCTGGATCTTGATGCCATGCTGTGGCTTGAGCGCTGGCTCGCCGCCTACACAGGCACCGTACTGCTGATCTCGCACGACACAGAGTTCCTTGACGCGGTGGCACAAACCATCCTGCACTTTGATCAGGGCAAACTGAATCGCTATAAAGGTGGCTATCAGGATTTTGTCATCCAGCGTGCAGAGCGGCTGCGCCAGGGAAAGATCGCTTACGATCGCCAGACACGCGAAACCGCACGCCTGCAAGGCTTTATTGATCGATTCAAAGCGAAAGCCTCAAAAGCCAAACAAGCACAAAGCCGCGTGAAAGCCCTTGCGCGGATGGAACAACTCGCACCGATTCATGCAGAATCTGGCATTGATATTCGTATCCCCTCGCCCGAAGAAATGCCCGACCCCTTGCTCGTGCTCGACGACATGCAGGCTGGTTACACCACGGATAGTGGCGAGGTCGTCACAATCCTGCGCAACGTCAAGCTGATGGTGCGCGGCGGAGATCGTATCGGTATTCTGGGTGTGAACGGTGCAGGTAAAAGTACCTTGGTCAAAACCCTCGCAGGTGAACTTGATGTGCAGGCCGGCAGTCGTCGTGCCTCGCGCGGCCTTGAGGTGGGATATTTTGCCCAGCATCAACTCGATATGCTTGATCTTGAGAGCAGCCCCCTGCAGCACCTTGCCCGACTGGCGCCCGACACCAGGGAACAAGAGCTGCGTAACTATTTAGGCGGCTTTGGCTTTGGTGGCGATCGCGTGACAGACACCGTTGCCCCCATGTCCGGAGGCGAAAAAGCCCGCTTGGCTTTATCGCTCATCGTCTGGCAAAAGCCCAATCTGTTACTGCTCGACGAACCAAGCAACCATCTTGATGTTGAAACACGCGAGGCCTTAACACGGGCTCTGGCCGAATTCGGCGGCAGCATGCTGCTGGTCTCCCATGATCGGCACTTGCTACGAACCACCGTCGATAGCTTCTGGATTGTGGCCGATGGCTGCGTACAAGCGTTTGACGGCGATCTGGAGGATTATCGAGACTGGTTAACCCAGCATCAGGCCAATGCCAGGCGCGAGGATGCAGCTGCCCGTCAGGCACTCAGAAACGATACTGGAGCAACCGCTGAGGCAGATGGCAACACCATCGATCGTAAACAGCAAAAACGCGAAGAAGCAGAACAACGGCAACGTCTCGCCATCCTGCGTAAACCGATCGACACAAAACTCGCAAAAGTAGAAAAGGAGCTTGAGCAAGTACAAACAAAAATCTCAACGCTCGATATTCTGATTGCAGATCCTGATCTTTATTCCGATACCCGCAGGCAGGAGCGCGTCGCCAGCCTGTCTGAGCACGGCGAGCTCACTAAACGTGCGAACCAGCTCGAGGATCAATGGCTCACGTTACAAACTGAACTCGAAGCCCTCATGCCGTCATAGCCAGGTCTACTTAGCTAGGGTTTGTACTGATTTCCGCTAAAATTACATGAAACTTACTCCTGCAGAGCCCAATCGGCGCCTGCCAGAGAAAAATAATCCCTTTTGAATTCGAGAATCAAGTGAAAATTAACTGGATTAAGTCACTCTACGTGCAAGTCCTGATTGCCGTGACCCTTGGCATACTGCTAGGGTATTTTTATCCGGGCGCGGGTGAATCCATGAAACCCCTTGGTGATGGATTTATCAAGCTGATCAAAATGATCATTGCGCCGGTCATCTTCTGTACGGTCGTGCTCGGCATCGCCGGCGCCGAGGACCTCAAGAAAGTCGGCCGCACCGGCGGCCTGGCCCTGTTGTACTTCGAGGGAGTCAGCA
>CAINDJ010000505.1 GCA_903847325.1 uncultured beta proteobacterium
ATCGCAGCCTTACTGGTGGCGCTGTTTACGGTTGCGGCAGGTTTTGCGGGACAGGCATTGTTAAGACAAAAGGAGTTCGCTTTAGTGCAGCAATTAGGCCAGTCCTCCACACAGCTGACGCAGTGGATGACCTATGAGTCGGGGCTGTTGCTCGCGCTCGCCGCGTGCTGGGGGACGGTGCTGGGATTATTGATGAGTCAGGTGCTGATACATCGCGTCAATCCTCAATCGTTTCACTGGACCATGCAGACGAGTATCCCTGCGGGTGCCATCGTGGTGCTGATATTGTTTACGGTACTGTTGGGGATGATTGCCGCGGTCTGGGCATCAAAAAGGAATTTGCATACGGATCGACTGGCCTTGTCTTTGCGAGAGGACTGGTGATGCAAAGTACTTTACGCAGGCAGTGGCTCAAACGTTTTGTGTTGTTGGCGGCTTCGCCTGCTTTGCCTTCTTTGCCTGCCTGGTCTGCTGCGGGTGCTGCGGTTACTGCGGCTGATGTGGTTGCTTCGACTGATGCCGCGTATCCAGACGTTTTTCCGAGATCCTTGATATTCCCGCGTGACTTTGGTGCGCATCCCGAGTATCGCACCGAGTGGTGGTACATGACGGGATGGCTTGGGGAGGCTGTGGACAGGATTGGTTTTCAGGTGACGTTTTTCAGGAGCCGCACACTCCATCCTGAAACGAATCCGAGTCGGTTCGCACCACGTCAGTTGCTGTTTGCGCATGCGGCCTTGGCGATGCCGGGAGAGGGGCGGTTGCGCCATGCGGAGGTGGCTGGGCGTGCGGGTCCCGCGGGTGCTGCATTTAGTGCAGCGGATACGGGCGTTGAGCTTGCAGGGTGGAGTTTGCATCGCACGGCTCAGGATCATTACAAGGTACTGATCCCTGCCGATAGCTTTACGCTGGAGTTCGTGGCGATCCCGACCCAACCGCCTGTGTTGCGCGGTGAGGGCGGCTATTCCACGAAAGGCCCCGAGCCACGCTTTGCAAGCTATTACTACAGTCGTCCGCAGCTAAAAGTCTCGGCACAAGTCACGTTAAAAAATTCAGCGGGTAGTCGCGGTGGAGTTGAAAAGCTCCTTAACCTCTCAGGCTCAGCGTGGTTTGATCATGAGTGGTCAAGTAGCTTGATGATGCCCGGTGCGGTCGGTTGGGACTGGATTGGTATCAATCTTTTGGATGGCAGTAGTCTGATGGCGTTCCGGATGCGCGATGCCGCGGGTGCCTCTTTGTTTAGCGAATGGGATTGGCGTGATGCGAAAGGTCAGCGCATTGAGAGTCGTCAAGATGTCGGCTGGCAGCCTGCTGGTCAATGGCGCTCACCCTGTTCGCTGTTTACCTATCCAGAGCGGTTTGATTTGCGCGTGGGTGATCGGACGTTGACCTTGCGACCCTTGATGTCCGATCAGGAGGTCGATGCGCAGACCAGTACGGGCGGGTTTTATTATGAAGGCGCGGTCGAGTTGTTAGAAAACGGTAAGTTACTCGGCAGAGGCTATCTGGAGCTCACGGGCTATGGGGCGCCAGTGGCGTTGTAGGGTTGTAATCACACGGCATTCAAACTGAGTCACCATGACAGCAAAACTAAGTAGTCTTATTTTCTGGTTACGCGAGTATCGCGTGCTCTCCCGCTACAGGGCGCAGTGGTTGCTCGCCGCAGTGTTTCTGGTGTTGGCTGCTGCGGCGACGCTTGCGGTGCCGCTTGGTTTTCGGGGGCTGGTGGATACAGGGATTACCAGTGAGTCCATCAATACCAAGTTTATTTACTTACTGTTGATCGCGGTCGCCTTGGCGGTGTTTACGGCGAGTCGGTTTTACATGATGTCCTGGCTCGGTGAGCGTGTCGTGGCCGACATTCGCGAGCGCGTGTTTCAAAACGTCTTACGCCAGAGCCCGGTGTATTTTGAGACACTGCAAACTGGTGAGGTCCTGTCGCGGCTCACAAGTGATACGACCCTGGTCCAGACGCTGGTGGGTACCAGTATCTCAATGGCCTTGCGCAGTCTACTGATGTTGATCGGTGGGATAACCATGATGCTGATCACCAGTGCCTGGCTCGCTGGCGTCATGATCGTATTGTTGCTGTTGATCGTGCTGCCGCTTTGGGCGATGAGCCGTCGTGTACGTAAAATGTCGCGCGCGAGTCAGGACAAAGTCGCCGATACCAGTGCGCTGGCAGGCGAGGTGTTAAACGCCGTCACGACAGTGCAAGCATTTGTACGCGAATCGTATGAGCAAAAGCGCTTTGATTCCGCTGTAGAAAAAGCTTTTACCGAGGCAAAAAAACGTATCGCGGCGCGGTCAATGCTGACAGCCGTGGCGATTGTGATGACCTTTGCGGTGATCGTGTTTGTCTTGTGGATGGGTGCGCGGCAAGTGACGGAAGGCGCCATATCGCTGGGAGAACTCACGCAGTTTGTGTTGTATGCCGTATTCATCGCGGGATCAATTGGTGCCTTGTCTGAGACCTGGGGTGATTTGCAGCGTGCCGCCGGTGCGATGGAGAGACTGGTTGAGCTGATGCAGGCAGAGCCTGCTTTGGTTGAAAGCGTTACAAATCAACAGACGCAACCGTCTATACATCTGGAGCGTACAGACGCTTTGGTATTGAACAACGTCACGTTTGCCTATCCCTCACGCCCTGACTCCTTGGCGATGAATCACGTCAGCTTTGTTGTCCCGCAAGGGGCACGCTATGCCTTGGTGGGTACGTCAGGCGCCGGTAAAAGTACATTATTTGCGTTGTTGTTGCGGTTTTATCAACCAGTCTCTGGTCAGATCGAGGTCTTCGGTCGAGATATTACCGAGTGGCCAGTCAGCGACCTGCGTAACAACATCGGGATCGTTCCGCAAGAGCCCGTGATCTTTGCCGCGAGCGCCATGGAAAACATCCGCTACGGCAGACTCGATGCAAGCGACGAGGAGGTCATCGCCGCGGCACACACGGCTCACGCAAATGGCTTTATCTCTGCTTTACCGCAGGGCTACGATAGTTTTCTGGGCGAGCGTGGCGTGCGTTTATCGGGTGGTCAAAAGCAACGGATTTCCATTGCACGCGCGATCTTGAAAAACCCACCTATATTGTTATTGGACGAGGCAACCAGCGCGCTCGATGCAGAGTCAGAGCGCGAGGTGCAAATGGCGTTGGATGTGGTCTTGCCGGGTAGGACCTCCTTAACCATCGCACACCGACTTTCCACGGTCATGCAGGCGGATCACATCCTCGTGCTCGAGGACGGACAGGTTGTGGAGCAAGGTACACACGCGG
>CAINDJ010000506.1 GCA_903847325.1 uncultured beta proteobacterium
TATCATCATAAGTAAGCACCCGTGGCCTTTGCCATCCATATGTATAGCATGAGAAGCAAGAAGTAAAAGAAAGCAGGACAAGATTATAGATGTATGTAGCAAGATGTAAGAGTTAATAAATATCAATGTGTATGGCTTATTTTTTAAATATTTAATTATTTTTTTTTAATTTAACTAATCATTTATAAATTTCTCTAAGGAGCCGGATATGGCACTTGTTAAAAAATCAATCAATGCAGTAACACAGGCCGCATCCGACGATGCGGTGAGCAATCGTAGCGCCTCAGCCGCACGTGACGCAGAAATTCAGCGTAAGCGTGCACGCACACTGGCCAAACAACAGCAAGCAGCAGAACGTATTGCAGCAGCCACAGGTCAGATGTCGTCTGGCATTGCTGAGGCCGCCTCGGCAGCCGAAGAACTGCGCCGTGCCGCAGATCAAATCGCAACGGGCGCTGAAGAAGCCTCAGGTGCTTCGCAAGAATCACTGGCTGCTTTTAAACAAGTCGAAGGCTCTGTTGCACGACAGTTGCAAAATTCAGAATTGAGCCGTGCTAAGGCACTGGCTTGTCAGGATCTGGTCATAAGAACAAGTGCGGAAGTCGCTATGATGGTGACAAATGTAGGCGTATCAGCAGAGCGTCAGAATGCGTCTGTGGCGATGGTTGCTGAACTGGAAAAGCAAGCTGCAAACATTGGCGATATCGTCAAGGCCGTTGCACGTATTGCTGATCAGACTAATCTGCTCGCCTTAAATGCTGCCATCGAAGCCGCCCGTGCTGGACAGCACGGTAAAGGGTTTGCTGTGGTCGCTGACGAAGTGCGTACTTTGGCAGAAACCTCTGAAAAGAGTGCAAAAGAAATTCAGGACCTGGTTGGCCAGATCCAGCAAGAAGTAAAAGTCATTGCTGAAGGTATTTCTGAATCCGCTAAGACAGTTGAGGCTGAAGTAGAAAATGGTGCCGTTATTACCAAACAGCTTGAACAAATCCGTTTGGATGCGATCGAAATTGTTGACGGGATCGCAGCGATTGCTGCGGGTGCCGATCAATCTAGCGTAGCCACAGCACAGGCATTGAAAGGCTCTGAGGATATTGCTGCCGCAGCGGAAGAGCAGTCTGCCGCCGCCGCAGAGGCCGCCTCAACCGTTGCCCAGCAAGCACAGGCGCTCGCCCAAAGTGAACAAGCTGCAGCGAACCTGTCAGAGTTGGCGGAAGATTTGAAAAACTCTACAGATGTTTCAAAAAGTGCAGAAGGTCTGGCCTCCGCCGCTGAAGAATTATCTGCCGCGGTGCAGGAAATCAGTCGCTCTGGTACACAAATCATGGCTGCTGTTGAGCAGATCCGTAAGGGTGCAGAAGTTCAGTCTGCGGGTGCTGAGGAATCTTCAGCTGCCGTCGTTCAAATTGAGCGTGGCGCCCAGATCAGTGTCGAACGTGGTACTGCCAGTTCAGAAAAGGTCGAGTCAATTGTTTCCTTGCTTGGCGTAAACAAAACTTCTGTTGATAGTCTGATTGCCAACGTCTCACTCTCAGCTGATGCGACGCGCGTGAGTATCCGTCAGGTCAAAGAGCTTGAGCTTGTTTCACGTCGTATTGACAAAATTGTTGATGCCATCACGACAGTTTCAATCCAGACAAATATGCTGGCTGTAAACGGCTCGATCGAAGCTGCGCGCGCGGGTGAATTTGGTAAAGGTTTTGTGGTTGTTGCAACCGATATCCGTAATCTCGCACAAGATTCAGCAGAAAATGCAGACCGTATTAAAGATCTTGTAAAAGGTGTCCAGGATCAGATTGGTGAAGTCAGCCGTGACCTGGATGAGATTGTAGTGACGGCAATTACTGAAGTTCAAAAAGCTAAAGCTACTTCGGTCGCATTGGTCAGCATCGAGACGGACATTAAAGAAGTTGAGCGTGGAACTACAGAAATTCTTGCCGCAGGCAATGAGATTTCAGCTGCAATTGCACAGGTTAAGCGTGGGATCGAACAAATCTCATCGGCTGCGCAAGAAGCCTCCAAGGCCGCCGACGAAGCCGCAGCAGCTGCGCGTCAGCAGTCACAGGGTGCAGAAGAACTTTCCGCCGCGATTGAGGAAATCTCTTCACTTGCCGATGAACTGCAAAGCGCCTAATTTAGGAACTCACTATGACTAGCGAATTAACAACAGAAGACTTAGCCGTCTCAGAGGCGGTTGATGATACGCTTCAAACTGCACAGACACGCCAGTACGTGACGTTTATTGCTGGCGATGAAGTGTTTGCTGTGGAAATGGCTCCGGTTCAGGAAATCATCCGTGTCCCGGAAGTCGTACGTGTTCCCTTGTCACCGCCAACACTCAATGGACTTGCTAACTTGCGTGGCAAGGTCTTGCCGATCGTGTCTTTAAGACGCGCGCTGGGTTTTGAGGAGCGTATATCGGACGACACTTCCCGTGCAGTGGTCATTGATATTGGTCAGCCCATGGGTTTTGTGGTGGATCGTGTGGCAAGCGTGGTAGGTGTTGAACCTTCAAAAATTGAAGGGGTCGAGGGCATTAGTGCGACCGTCAACACGGAGCTGCTATCAGGCTTGATTAAAGATATCGGTGGCCATGCAATGGTGATGGTGTTGAATTTCCAAAAGCTCATTGAGCAGGAATTTGCACAGTTAGTCGCCATGAGTCAGGAGCGGGCACGACAGTTGCAACAAGGCTTAAGCACCAATACCGAACAGGAAAAGCAGACGGGAAGCTCCGAGGAAGAACTGCATCTGGTTAGTTTTGATGTGGATGGTCAGGAATACGCGATTGCGATTGAGGATGTACAGGAGATCGTCCAGGTCCCTGAACAAATCGTGCAAGTTCCTCACGCTCAGTCACACGTCATTGGTGTGATGACTTTGCGTAATCGTCTGCTGCCCTTGGTTGGCTTGCGTCGCATGTTTGCCATGAGTGAACAATCAGCCGATGAGCAAAGCCGTATTGTTGTCGTGGCAATCCACGGGGCGTCAGTGGGTATCGTTGTTGATAACGTCAACGAAGTGTTACGTGTCCCGCGTCGTGATGTTGAGTCGATGCCAAGCATGCTCGCACGCGGTCAAGATATGACTGACATTACCGATATTTGTCAGCTATCGGGTGGCGATCGTCTGGTGTCTATCATTTCGACTGAAAACCTGTTTCGTCATTCAGCAATCAAAGAGGCGATGAATACTGTGAACGATATGGATGACACAACCGGGAATACGGCGATTAATCAGGACGATAACGGTGATGACGAACAGGTTGTCGTTTTCAGACTCGGGACTGAGGAATTCGGCGTGCCGATTGACAGTGTTCAGGAGATCGTTCGTGTGCCAGACACTTTGACACATGTTCCTAAAGCTCCTGATGCGGTCGAAGGCGTGATCAATTTGCGTGGTTCAGTGCTGCCCGTGGTTGATTTACGCCGGCGTCTTGGTTTGGAAGCCGTCGAGCGAAATGATGGTCAGCGTATTGTTGTGTTTCTGATCCGTGGTGTGCGTACGGGCTTTATCGTGGATGCTGTGGCGGAGGTATTAAAAGTACCTAAGCACTCCATCGAAATTGCGCCACAACTATCGACGGAACAGTCCACATTGCTCTCGCGTATGGCTAATCTTGAAAAACAAAAACGTATGCTTCAGTTAATCGAACCAGACCATCTGCTGGCTGCAGATGATCTGAATACGATTGACCAATTGGCTGCGTAATACTTGTATTGGAATGGGTAACAGGATTCTGAAATGATCAAGCTATTAATTGTTGATGATTCGGCATTGATGAGACGACAGCTCACAATGGTGTTCGAAGCGGAAGGCGATTTTTTGATTCGCACGGCGCGCAATGGTTTGGAAGCTGTTGAGGAAAACAGGAGCTTCCAGCCTGATGTGGTGACGCTCGATATCAATATGCCCGAAATGGACGGCATCACTGCGTTGTCTCTCATCATGACAGAGAGGCCTGTGCCTGTTGTGATGGTTTCATCACTAACGGAAAAGGGCGCGCTGGCTACATTCGAAGCCCTGAACCTCGGCGCTGTGGACTATGTAGCCAAGCCAGGCGGCACGATTTCTTTATCCCTCAATCAGGTGAGGGTTGATCTGCTTGCCAAGGTCCGCAGCGCGGTGCGTGCACGCCTGAATCCCGGACGTGCAAAAAATATCCCTGTCACGAATAGAGTGAAAGGACCGGCCGAACGCTTTCGTGATGAAAAGTTTGGTCAGTCTAAACATCCTGCGCCAGTTATCAATCGTATTCGTGAAGAAGGTGTATTGCTTATTGGTGTGTCTACAGGTGGTCCAACGGCCTTAGAAGCGGTTTTACCCCATTTGCCAGCAGATTTTCCATGGCCTGTAGTTGTAGCCCAGCATATGCCAGCAAGTTTTACAGCACCTTTTGCTGCGAGATTGAATAATGCCTGCCCACTCCAGGTTGTAGAGGTAGCGCGTCCAATGCCCTTAACGGCAGGGACGGTCTACATCGGTAAGGGTGGTGCAGATATGGTCTTTGCAAAACGCTCAGGTGTGCTGACGGTATTGCCCAGACCGGAATCAAAAGAACTGCTCTGGCATCCGTCGGTTGAGTTGATGGGGCGTAGTGCTCTGGAGCATATTGAGCCACGTCATATCGTTGGTGTGATGTTGACGGGTATGGGTTATGACGGTGCAGACGCCTTTACAGAAATTAAGAAACGAGGTGGCCGCACGATTGCTGAGTCTGAGGATACCGCTGTTGTGTTTGGTATGCCCGCAGAACTCATCGAACGTGGTGGCGCATCACTGGTATTGCCTTTAGACAAAGTCGCCATCCAGATCAAAGCCTGGGCACTTAGATAAATAATTGGAAATCCATCATGGCATTAATTAAATCGACTTCAAGCATCACCAAAGAACCATCTGGATCACAGCCTATCGAATCCAGCTCTGTTCGCGTTGATGTAGCAGCATTGGTAAGTCAGCTCAATGGTGAAAACGCTGAATCCAGACGATGGGCTGCGCGTGATTTAGTGGATTGTCCTGGTTCTAGCGCTGCATTGATGCAAAGATTGTCAATTGAGCAAGACGACTCCGTTCGCGAAGTTATTCTCACGACACTGGTGCATCTCGGTGATGATGCTTCGGTGATGGGGCTTGTCCAATGTCTACGCAGTGATGATGCCACATTGCGTAATGAGGCTATCGAAGCCCTCAAGATGTTGCCTGATGCTGTTGCACCGATCATGCGTGGTTTGCTGGCAGATGAAGACAGCGATGTTCGAATATTTGCGGTCAATATTCTGGAGTCTCTCAGACATCCTGAAGTCGAGACCTGGCTTTCAGAAGTCATTGAGCATGATCCCCATGTCAATGTTTGTGGTACTGCAGTGGATTTGCTTGGTGAGGTAGGTTCGCGCAACGTTCTGGATCCCTTGTTACGCTTGAAATCGCGTTTTGCACGCGAACCCTATATTCAATTTGCCGCCGATATAGCCATCAAACGCATTCTTGAAGGCTGATCGCATCATGACTGATAAAGTACTTGGCGATGAAGATTTTGAAAAATTCCGGGAATTTTTCTATCGAAAAACGGGTATTCAATTCGAATCCAGCAAA
>CAINDJ010000507.1 GCA_903847325.1 uncultured beta proteobacterium
CTGCGTTTTGCAATTCGCGAAGGTGGCCGTACTGTTGGCGCCGGCGTCGTTGCAAAAATTCTGAAGTAATTTGTTGTTTGCCTCGCTGCGGAATTAATTTTCCGCAGCATTTCGTTCTTTGGAAATCCTCATGAAAAATCAAAAAATCCGTATCCGTCTGAAAGCGTTTGACTACAAACTCATTGATCAGTCGGCTGCCGAGATCGTTGATACAGCAAAACGTACCGGTGCTGTTGTTCGTGGTCCCGTGCCACTGCCAACACGTATTCGTCGTTACGACGTGTTGCGTTCACCACACGTGAACAAAACATCGCGTGACCAGTTCGAAATCCGTACGCATCAGCGCCTGATGGACATCGTTGATCCTACCGACAAAACAGTCGACGCACTGATGCGCCTTGACTTGCCAGCCGGTGTTGACGTCGAAATCGCGCTGCAGTAATTTGAGCAGACGTATCAAAAACTAAATTTTTGATACAAACGCCGAAATAATGCTAGAATGCAAGACTTGCCTGATTTTTTCGGGCGCGTCTTGCTTCTGCAGCTTTGCTGCAAGGTAAGGCAAATAGCAAGACCGAGTACACAGGACCATCAGGTCCACGCAGTAAATGAGCGCCCGAGTAATCGGGTTTTATCAGCCCCGACCAATCGCAGTCGGGAATCGGGTTTTTACCCCGGAGAAAACGATGTCGAAATCGACACCCACACCTGCCGCACATCGGCTAGGGCTGGTGGGCCGCAAGGTCGGCATGACCCGTATTTTTACGGAAGATGGCGAGTCCATCCCTGTAACAGTACTGGACGTGTCGAACAATCGCGTCACCCAGGTAAAGTCACTTGAGTCTGACGGCTATGCCGCCATTCAAGTTGCTTATGGTGAGCGCCGCGCCTCACGAGTAGCCAAGCCACAAACCGGTCATTACGCCAAAGCTGGCGTAGAAGCTGGAAGTATCCTCAAAGAATTCCGTCTCGATCCTGCAAAAGCAGCTGAGTTCACGGCAGGTTCCGTGGTCGCAGTTGAAAGCATTTTCGAAGCCGGCCAGCAGGTCGACGTAACCGGTACCACGATTGGTAAAGGTTTCGCCGGCACGATCAAGCGTCACCACTTCAAATCACAGCGCGCATCGCACGGTAACAGCCGTTCGCACCGCGTGCCTGGTTCGATTGGTCAGGCGCAGGATCCTGGTCGTATTTTCCCCGGTAAGCGTATGTCAGGCCATCTTGGCGATGACACCCGCACCGTGCAAAACCTTGACGTCGTCCGTGTTGACGCCGAACGTGGTCTGCTGATGGTTAAGGGCGCTGTCCCTGGCTATGCTGGTGCAGACATCGTCGTGCGTCCGGCCGTCAAAGCCCCCGTAAAGAAAGGAGCCTAATCCATGGATATCAAGCTCCTCAATGATCAGGGTCAGTCGACAGCAACATTTGCAGCGCCTGATACCGTGTTTGGTCGTGATTTCAACGAAGCGCTCGTTCACCAGGTCGTCATTGCCTTTCAGGCAAATGCTCGCTCCGGTAACCGTCAGCAGAAAGATCGTTCAGAAGTCCGTCACTCGACCAAAAAGCCATTCCGTCAGAAAGGTACAGGCCGCGCCCGTGCTGGTATGACTTCGTCACCCTTGTGGCGTGGCGGTGGTAAGGTATTCCCGAATTCGCCTGAAGAAAACTTCAGCCAAAAAGTTAACAAGAAAATGTATCGTGCGGGTATCCGTTCGATCCTTTCCCAGTTGGCTCGCGAAGACCGTATTTCTATCGTCGATTCATTCACACTCGAATCGCCAAAGACCAAACTTGCAGCTGATAAGCTCAAGTCCCTTGGCTTGGCTGAGTCCGTGTTGATCATCACCGATACGGTTGACGAGAATGTTTATCTTGCTTGCCGTAACCTCAAGCATGTTGCAATTGTCGAACCGCGTTACGCCGATCCGCTTTCACTGATCCACTACAAAAAAGTGCTGATCACTAAGACGGCAATCGCTCA
>CAINDJ010000508.1 GCA_903847325.1 uncultured beta proteobacterium
GGCTTTATTCTTCTCGGCTTTATCTTTTGAGCGTACGGACAACTCTTTCGCCTTCTTATCAACCTCAACCTTTTGCTCTTTCGACTTTTTTAAATCCGCGGACAGCGCCTCGTTGCTCTTTTTAAGATTATCGATTTCTCTCATAATCCGGTCAACGACTTGCGCAACCGCCTGACCTGGTTTGGTCAAGCCTTTAATACGCTTTCCGTGGCGTTCAAAAATCTGAACACCCAGCTCATCTTCAAATTCCAGAATCGCTTTCGAGACCCCTGGTTGTGATGTGAACAGGTTACGGGCGGCTTCTGTCAGGTTGAAGTCGCGACGGATGGTTTCACGTACAAAACGGAATTGCTGCAAATTCATATGCGCCTCATGATGAATTCACATTATAAGTAATATAGAAAATATATTAAATAACAAAAAGAAATATGCTTCTTTCCTGAATGTATTGAAAACTCTATGGACAGAGACAAAATGCGAGATAATCAGAGGCATGTTTTGACGTAAATCACCCTTAGACGCAAATAGGCTCCCAATATGGAATTCAGTACAAATACTTCGGTCTCGATTCACCAAGTCAAAACCGCAGCACTGGCTGTTGGAATTTTTACTGATGGTGTACTCAGTCCTGCCGCCGATGTAATAGATCGCGCCAGCAGTGGCGCAATTCGTGCCGTGATGAAAACTGAATTTACGGGAGCTGCGAATAGCACGCTTGTTTTACGTAATCTGGACGGGGTGGCAGCACTACGCGTCGTACTCGTCGGACTGGGAAAGCAGGCGAATTACGGTGCGCGCGTCCACGCCAGTGCAGAAAAGGCCTTCGCAGCCGTATGCATTACAGCGCGCATCACCGAAGCGACTTCGACCCTTGCGGCGATCGCCTGCCCAGGCACGACAGCGACAGATCGTGCCCGCGACGCGGCCTCATCGGTCAGTGATGCAATCTATCATTACGATGCTACGTTTGGCAAACCAAATCCTGATGCGCGTCCCAAACTGAAAAAAATCTCGCTCCTGGTCGCCCGCTCAGATAGCGCAGCCACAGAACTTGGCCTAAAACAAGGCGCAGCGCTCGGCGAAGGCGTCTCAATGGCACGCACACTTGGCAACTTGCCAGGCAATATCTGCACGCCAACTTACCTGGGCGAAACAGCCAAAAAACTGGGGCGTGAATTCAGAAGCATCAAAGTCACCGTCCTGGATACCAAGCAAATTGCAGCACTTGGCATGGGCTCTTTCCTTTCGGTTTCCAAAGGATCTGATCAGCCACCGCGATTTATCGTGATGCATTACAAAGGCAAAGCACCGGCCAAAGCTGCAGCGAAGACTGCCGCAAAGACCCAGGCAGGTCCTGTCGTTCTGGTCGGCAAAGGCATCACGTTTGACTCGGGTGGTGTCTCGATCAAACCCGCAGCCACGATGGACGAAATGAAATTCGATATGTGTGGCGCAGCAAGCGTGCTGGGCACTTTCCGCGCGCTCGCTGAACTCGGTCTGCCTGGCGAAGTTGTCGGTCTGATCCCAACCTGCGAAAACCTGATCAACGGCAGCGCCAACAAGCCTGGCGATGTAGTCAGGAGCATGTCAGGTCAAACCATTGAAATTCTCAATACCGATGCAGAGGGTCGTCTGATTCTGTGTGACGCACTGACCTATGCGGAGCGCTTCAAACCATCGGCCGTGATTGATATCGCGACGTTGACGGGTGCTTGTGTCGTCGCACTGGGCGGTGTGAATTCAGGTCTGTTTTCCAAGGATGACGAACTCGCTGAGTCCATTCTCAAAGCGGGTAAACAAGCCGGCGATCCAGCCTGGCGCATGCCTCTGGATGATGATTACCAGCTTCAGCTGAAATCAAACTTTGCAGACATGGCCAATATCGGTGGCCAACCTGCAGGTGCCGTCACCGCTGCCTGCTTCCTTTCCCGGTTTGCCAAAGCGTACCGCTGGGCGCACCTCGATATCGCGGGCACGGCATGGAAAGGTGGCGCAATCAAGGGCTCAACGGGGCGTCCAGTCCCAATGTTGCTGCAATTCCTGTTGAATCAGACCGCCTGAGCCCGATCCATGGCGCGTATCGATTTCGCTTTTGGAGCTTCAAACAAACTGTCGCAAGCCTGTCAAACAGCTTTGCGACAGTATCTTGCCGGCCAAAAAATGGTGGTGTATTGCTCAGATATTACCCGGCTAAAAGCATTTGACTTGCAGCTTTGGGCAGTTGAC